>DULK01000028.1 GCA_012840385.1 Syntrophomonadaceae bacterium | reverse complement strand
TTTCATGCTCCTGCTCCTGCACCAGAAAAGAGGTCAAGCCGAGGCGGCGCAGGCCGTTGCAGAAGGCATAGACCCCCTTCCGCAGCTCCAGCGGGTCTTCAATCACCTGGCGAAAGTGGGACATGCTGTCGACGAGCACCCGGCGCGCCCCGATCTTCCGCACCGTTTCTTCCAGAAAATCCGATTCCGGAAGAAGCACCACCTCCGGTGACGTGCAGATCACCCGGAGCCTGTTTTCATTTTCCAATGTCCGCAAATCCCACCCGAAGTTCAAAGCGTCCCGGTAGAGAGATGCCGGAAACTGCTCAAAGGTCAGGAGCACGCCCGGCTCCCCCAGGTCATGGGCGCCCCGGTAGAGGAACTCCAGGCCGAGGGTCGTCTTCCCCGCCCCCGGAATCCCCTCCACAAGAACCGTACTGCCTGCAAGGATCCCACCGAAAAAAAGCTCATCGAAACCGGAGATACCGGTACATATCCTGTTCACAAAGTTACCTCCCCCCCTGAAAAAGGCAATAAAATAGAAAACCCCCCTCTTTTTCTATAACATAATAAACATTGAAGGGGTTCGACACAAAGCCTCTTTTTCCTTTTCTTTGTAATGTTCTCTAATATTTTTCTCGATTGATTTAATAATGGTATGGTTCCTGGCGGATGATCCGGAAGGCCCGGTACAGCTGCTCCAGCAGGACAAGGCGTGCAAGCTGGTGGGGAAAGGTCAGGCGTGATAAAGAAAGGAGCAGATCCGCTCCCTCCAGGACGGCAGGGGACAGGCCCAGGGTCCCCCCGATCAGAAAGGCGATATCTCCTTTACCTGCGTTCATCCGGCTCTCAAGCCATCCGGCGAATGCCTCGGAGCTGAATTCCTCCCCCTGCGGGTCCAGGGCGACTTTCAAAAATCCCGCGGGAATTTTCCTCTCAAGGCGCTCCCCTTCTCTCACCTTTACGGCAAGCCGCTCCTGCTCCCCCTGGGGGACGGGGTCGTCCGCCACCTCAACAATGGCCAGGCGGGCATACTTCCGGATGCGCTTGGCATACTCCTCCTGCGCCAGCCTGTAAAAGGGTTCCCTCATACGGCCGACGGCAGCGATTAATAGGCGCAATCGCCATCAGCTCCATACTTCCGGCCTCAGCCCCCGAAAATAAATCAAGCTCCTCTGCATTTCCGTATTCTGATGGTGTCACCGATGGTGACATGGATGCCTAATCAGGCGGGGGTTTGATTCGGAACCGGCATTGGCCGGCCTCAACAAATTTCCGGCCTCTATTACTTATACAGGTGGTGGATGTCGATCTCGTAGAAGGGGTAGTGCTGGTCCTCGACGGTGACCGGAACCGTGCTCCTCTTCTCCCGCAGGCCCAGGGAATCCTTCAGCCCCTGGAGAAACTCGAAGGTGACCTTCCTGCCCGGGTGGGCGAAAAGCAGCTGGCCCCCAGGCGCCAGGATGCGGGCAAGAATCCCGGCCACGTAGGGGTTGAGCCGGGGATTGTAGAGGACATCGGAGCCGATAACCCAGTCGTACTGCTCAATGCAGGGAAAGTCCCGCCAGTCCGCCAGGAGGAGAGAAACCCCCTCAATGCCGTTGCGGGCGGCGTTTCTGCCGGCCAGCTCCAGGGCCTCGGGCTTGTAATCGGTCAGGGTAACCCTGCCCCCCTTCAAGGCGGCCACCAGACCCGGCAGGCCGAGCCCCGCCCCGAGCTCCAGAACCGCAGCCCCGGCAAAATCCACCTCTTCCCAGATATAGCGTGCGAGGCCGCGGGACGCCGGCCAGAGTTCCGCCCAGTACGGGATCTGGTCCTCATCATTGGGATCCGTGACCAGATCCTCCACATTCGCAACTATGTCAAGGGAAATATGCAGATTCTCAAGATCAAAATCGAACCGCCTGGTAAGAACGGCCACCGTATCCCCCCGTTTGCCTGCGAATTACCGCCGTGACGTCCTCTCCTCAATTGAGGGGATTACTGCCCCCTCGCACTCCCCCGATTTCCTAAAAACGCACCACCAGCACCGCGCAGAGCACCCCGATTAAAATCCCGACGGAGGCCTCCAGGGGCGTATGTCCGATCATTTCGCCGAACAGGAACGACCTTCTGGTTTTCTCGCGCACCATTTCCTTCAGGATCAGGGAATGCTCGCCCACCACCCGTCTCAGGGTGACGGCATCGTAGATGATGATCCCCCCCAGCACCGCAGAGACCTGGAAAAAGGGGGAGGTCCAGCCGAAGTCAAACCCCAGCGAGGTAGCCAGGGAGGCGACAACGGCGGCGTGGGCGCTGGGCATCCCCCCGCAGCTGAACGCCCTCTTCCAGACAAAGCCCCTGTTTTCAGACTTCCCGGTTATGGGCTTCATCCCCTGGGCACAGAATACGCTCAACAGGCTGGAAAGGATGTAGCGGTCGTGAAAGAGGAGCGGCAGGTAGCGCAATCCCCCGATCACCACCAGCCCGGCCAGGGCCAGTGCGTAAAACACGCGGGTCTTCGTAATGTTTAAAATCCTCGTGACAACACTCCCTACGGTCATCCTCTCCCCTATCCTTTCCCTCCTAAGGCGCCTGTATGCTCTCCACCCTGGCGCCGATGCCGGTGAGCTTCTCTTCCAGCTTTTCGTACCCTCGGGCGATCAGCTCCGCCTGGCAGATCTCCGTTTTACCCTCCGCGGCAAGGCCTGCCAGCATGAGGGCCGCCCCCGCCCGGAGGTCGGTAGCCTTGATCTGGGCCCCCAGGAGCCTTTCGACACCCTCGATCACCGCAGTATGCCCCTTGACCCGGATCCTGGCGCCCATCCGTTTCAGTTCATCCGCCACCTGGAAGCGGTTTTCGAATACGTTTTCAACAATGATGCTGGTTCCCTTCGCCAGACACAGCAAGGCCATCATGGGGGACTGCAGGTCCGTAGGAAAGCCGGGGTAGGGAAGGGTTTTGATTTCGGTCGCCCTGAGCTCCCCCGTCCGCCTTACGGTGATCGCCTCCTCCCCGGCATCAACCTCGAGGCCGACGTCCTGCAGTTTGGCAATCAAGGGCTGGAGGTGTTTGACGATCACGCTCTCCACCGTAACCTCGCCGCCTGCAATCCCTGCTGCGATCATATAGGTCCCCGCCTCGATCCGGTCCGGAATCACGCTGAACCGTGTGCATCCCAGTTCAGGCACCCCCTCGATCTTGACAAGGTCGGTCCCCGCGCCCCGCACCTTTGCACCCAGGGCATTCAGGAAACTGGCCAGGTCGACGATCTCCGGCTCTTTGGCAGCGTTTTCCAGGACTGTCGTCCCCGGGATGGTCACGGCAGCCATCATGATGTTCTCCGTGGCGCCCACACTGGGAAAATCCAGATAAATGTTGCTCCCCTTCAGCCGGCGGGCCCGCGCCTTGATGCAGCCGTGATCCAGTCCGACGTCAAATCCCAGGAGGCTGAGCCCCTTGAGGTGCAGGTCCATCGGCCGGGAACCGATGTTGCAGCCTCCGGGAAGAGGAATCCTGGCCTCCCCGCACCTGGCGGCAAGGGCGCCTAAAAAAAGGTTGGATGCCCGGAGCTTTTTAGCCAGTTGATACGGTATGGCGACTTCGAGCTCGTCGGGCAAGGCCAGGCGCAGGGTATTTTCCCCCTGCCATTCCACCCGCCCGCCGATCGCCCGGATGATCTCCAGCTGGGTTTCGACGTCCGCTATTTTCGGCACGTTATCTAACGTAACCTCTCCCCTGGCTATGGCGCTGGCGGCAATCAGAACCAGGGCCGAATTCTTTGCCCCGCTGATCCTGACCCTGCCGTGAAGAGAGTTGCCTCCTTCAACGATCAACTTCATCTATATATCCTCCAGTCATTTCGCCGGAAAACCGCCCTTTTCCGTATCTGTTATATTCTCGGCGGCAGTGAATATTCCTTCTCCACCCGCTTCTTTTCCGCCTGCCGGTGCCGCACCAAAGATAACCGGAAAAGCGCCATCCCTGCGGCCGCTTCCGGTTATCCCTGCCAGGGCAATCAGGAACAGCAGCACTCCCAGAATCAGGGCAAGTACAACTCTTCGTGCGATCAAGAAGCCCACCTTTTTCCCGATCATTCCTTTGATGTTAGTCTTGGGCAAAAGGTGGAATTATTATACCGCCCTGGCAAACCGCTCGTAACCGCTCAGGAACCGGCCGATACCGGATCCCGTCGCCTCGCGGAACGCCTTGTCCAAACTGTCCCCGCGCCCCAGTGCGTCCAGCAGCCTGGGAACTGCATCGCTCCCGTACCTGTCGACAAGGTAAAGAACAAGGTCCTTTGCCACACCATAACTATAGTCCTGCCAGGCCGGATCGTCAAATCTTTTATCCAGTTCTTCCAGGGAAACCGTCAGCGGGAGAACCTTCTGTGTGAAGGGATCGGCCCCCGCAATTTTTTCTTCACCGTACTGGGCAAGGCCTTCCGTCAGCCAGCGCGGGTAGTTCCCCTTCGTCTTGTAGTCCACCAGCAGGTGGATGTATTCGTGGGCGACGGGCCCCCGCTCCCTGAAAACGGCGTCCCTCTCCGGGCCGGATAAATCCCCCAGCCAGGCCTGCGGGGATAGAATGCGCAGGACCCCGGCCCAGTAGACCCCCATGGCGCTCTCCTCGCTTCCCCATCCGAAGACGCGGTTTAAAGAAGCCCGGTCGGTATATATGGAGATCGGGACCTTTTGATCCGGAAAGTACCCGAAAAACTCGCCCAGCGGCCGGTAAACCCGCTCCGCCTCCTGGAGCACAAAGCGTGCGTTCTCCTCGTCCCCTCTCCTGTATTTGATCACGAAGTGCTCGCCCTCCACGGCAGGCCAGCGGGAGGTTTCCAGCCTCCAGCGGTAAAGCTGGTACTGCCGGACCAGGTCAAGTCCCCAGGAACGAAAGGTATGCGGCTGGTAAACCCCGAGCACCAGGGTAAAAAGGAAGCAAAAGATGCAGAAACAGACAATAAATCGTTCCATCCTCCGCCCCTCCTCTCTCCTTCCCAATTATACAAGAAGAGAGGAGTTTTGCGGACAACCAAAAAAAGCCAGCCCGATTGCCGGCTTTGCTACTTTACCTTGTCCTTAAGCAGCCGCAGCCTTTCCCGGGCGAATTCCTTCGTCTGGGGATCGGGCTCTCCGGCCAGCTCCTGCCAGACCTCCGCCGCCCGCTTCCAGTCCTGGCGGCTCTCATAGAGCATCCCCAGCCGGGCCTTTGCCTGAAGGTTGCGGGGCTCCTTCTGCAGCACCGCCTGCAGCTGCTCCCCGGCCTGATCGTATGAACCCAACAACTGATAAACATCTGCAAGCTCCAGGCGCAGGGAGGTGTCTTCCGTCCGGGCCAAAACCTGACGGTAGTGTTCGGCCGACTGCCTGAGCACTTCCTGCCCCTTCGCCTGCTGCCCCTCTATCATGTAGAGGCGTCCGAGCTCCGCCTCCACCCTTGCGTAGCCTGTCAGCACATTGGTGTCACCCGGGCGCTCCGCGCTCATCTTTTTATACTGCTCGATCAGCTGCTGAAGCTGGTCAAGCCGGGTCTGCTGCTCCTGCTGCTCCGGAGCGGGCTGCCGGGCTCCGTCCGGCACGCTTCCGGTATTCACCCACGGGAGGCTGGGTATTGTCGTGATCAGCACACCGACCGCCAGCATCCCCACCAGCACCCACAGAACGAGTTTTGCGAAAAAACGCTTCTCCCGGAACATCCGCAGCAATGCCATCTCTCTCCCCGACTGAAACTTTCCTTGATTATTTCAATACATTATACCATACCGGAGGCGTTCCTTTTGTCGAATTACATAATCATAGAAAGAATCAAGCACCCAGACCGGTTCCGCCGCTGTAAGCGGCGACAGGTGCAGCCTCGCTTCCCCCCGTTCGGCCATCTCCATAACCCGGGAAGCCAGGGAAAACAACTCCTCATCATCACGGATCAGGTACCCTGCTGTCATTTAATCAATAATTTACCGCCGGTCAATAAAGGGTGACCACCGGCTGCCCCGGGGTGCCGCCCAGGTAAAGGATCAAGAGGCAGGCGGCGATCCAGAGGAGCACCGTCACCTGCAGCGGCAGGTCGTTCATCAGGACATCCTCGGGGGCGCCCCCGCCGTTGGCCCGGTAAATGACGTAGAGGTAGCGGAACATGCCGTACAGCACCAGGGGAATGGTGAGCATCATCAGCCGGCTGGTCGGGGCGAGAAAGGTGTAGAGGGAGTAGGACAGCACCGTAGCCGAGGTGACGATGGAGACCATCTGATCGATGAAGCCGAAGGAGTAGTGATCCAGGGCCGGGCGGTGCTCCTGAGCCTCCAGTTTGAGCAGGTAGAGCTCGTGGCGCCGCTTCCCCAGGGCCAGGAAGAGGGAGAGGAAAAGGGTGCAGAGGATCAGCCAGGGGGAGAGGCTCACCCCCGTGGCGGCAACCCCCGCCACCACCCGCAGGATGAAACCGGCGGCGATGGAGAAAACGTCGAGGATCACCTGCTCCTTGAGCCAGAGGGTATAGGCGATCATCAGCCCGGTGTAGGCCACGGCGACGATCCCCAGGAGCGGGGTTACGGCAAAGGAGGCAAAAATGCCGCCGCCGAGCAGTGCTGCCGCATAGACCCGGGCCGTTCCCACCGGAACCCTCCCGGAGGCGACGGGCCGGCCGCACTTGACGGGGTGGAGGCGGTCGCGCTCCCGGTCGCAGATGTCGTTCAAAACGTAGACCCCGCCGCTCAGCAGGCAGAAGAGGGCGAAGGCGGCGGTGGTCACCCCCAGCAGCAGGGGGTCGAAGGCATTCCGGGAAAAGATGAGGGCGGCATAGACGAAGAAGTTCTTCACCCACTGCTTCGGCCTGAGCAGGAGGATGTAGTCCATGAACCCAGCTCCCCTCTCTCTGTTTCTTTAAATCTTATCATACCGCCGCCGCAGGCATAAAGCCCGGCCCGGCAAAAAATAAGGCCGGCCCTCGCCAGGCTTCATAACCTCAGCAGTCCGGTACTCCCGTAGGCCGCTGACAGAAATCAATCTATCCAATCCATTCTTCCCGAGAAATGCCGGCTTGCTTGACTATTTCTTTCAAGAGTGCAATACCTATGTCTTTCTGATGTGGACTTGGTATTCGTAGTTTTAACGGCCCCCGACGCATGAACGAATGTTTACCGCCGGAAAAAGGCCCTTCAAATCCGAACAGACGCTAGCGCCTAATCAACTCTTGTCTGCTAACCAGTTTCATGCCTCGGCCACCGTACGGTTAAGGTCAATTCCACCTACCGGCGGCAGAGGATCGCCATCTCGTAGTTTTAAGACAAGCCACTCTTCCAACACTTCTTGCAGCACCTCGCGGCACTTTTCCAGGCTGGTTTCGTTCGCCCAAACTCCCGGGCAAGGCGGTATTTCACCAAAAAATGTACCATCCTCCAGGAGCTTGTAGCGAGCTTCCGCCAGAGCCGCTGCCACAAAAGCAGTTAGAATCGGCATAATGCAGCACCCCTGTTCAGCAAAAATCTTCACTATCCAGTTTATTATAGAATCTCCCCGATGAAAGTGCGAGAAATACCCGATTTACTCCTCCGACCGCGATTTCGACAGGGTGGATGGGATAACCCGCCTCGAACCGTAATGATTCCGCACTATATACCTACAAACCGGAGAGAACCATCCCGTTGACACCTGTTTTCATTTCGCATCCGGAAATAGCTTCTCTCAGGGAAAGAAAAAGAGATATAATAACTACAAACATGTTTTAAGGGAGCTTTCCGAAATGAGCAAGATACCACCGGAACAAGAGTGGTTCCTCCAGGCCGACTACGACCTTCATACCGCAAAAGCAATGCTTCGCAGCAAAAGATACATCTACGCCGTATTTCTGTGTCACCTGGCACTTGAAAAAGCCCTTAAAGGGCTTGTTGCAGCAAGCACCGGAGAGCCTCCACCTCGTACGCACAACCTGATTTTGCTTGTAAAACTGGCGAAGCCAAATCTAAATCACGAACAGCTTACTTTTCTGGCTACTCTAAACACGGCAAGCATTGCAACGCGTTACCCGCAAGAGCTTGCTCAGGCACTGAAACAATACGACCGGAAGATGACCAAAAGCTATATTAAATCGACCGAAGAGGTGATAAAATGCCTGCGTCAAGATCCGAGATTGAAACAATAGTCAGGCGTTTTCGGAGTATCCTCAAGGCAAAAGGGATTAATCCAGAACGGATAATTCTTTTCGGTTCCCACGCCAGTGGCACCCCTTCAGAATACAGCGACATCGATCTTGTGGTGATTTCCCGAGATTTTTGCACTCTCACCTTCGAAAAAAGATGCGCCATTCTGGGTGAAGCAGTGGCAGAAACGATGGAACCTATCGAACCACTTGCGTATACCCCGGAGGAATTTGAGAAGTTGCCGCCTCTAAGTTTCATTGCAGCCCTGGCCCGCGACCCCACCCGGCATATGGAATTATAACCCGACACCCCAGTCCTAACATACAACTGGCGGAGGCTTTCTTCCCTATTTCGACTTCTTGCCCTATAAGCAGCCAAAAGCAAAAATTCAGGAGATACTGTAATCCTCTTGAGCAAATTTCTGCTGTCCATTTTCTATCCCCCTTTTTTTCAATCTAACCTGATTCTCCGGTTTTTTACCCGGCGATTCTCACTCTTCCAACACTTCTTGCAGCACCTCGCGGCAATTTTCCAGGCTGGTTTCGTTCGCCCAAACTCCCGGGCAAGGCGGTATTTCACCAAAAAATGTACCATCCTCCAGGAGCTTGTAGCGAGCCTGCGCCAGAGCCGCTGCCACAAAAGCAGTTAGAACCGGCATACAGCAGCACCTCTGTTTCTACAAAAACTTCACTGCCAAGCTTATTGTAGAGCCTCCCCGTTAAAAAGGGCAAGAAAGGCCGCACTACCTTACGGTAGAACGGCCTTAAGTGGGTTTACACAGACAAAGGTGCAGACAAGAGAACCGTCCCCTTGTCTTCCCTATTCTTTTCTTTTTGTCAGATAATCCCGCGGTGTACAGATCACGACACCGTCAATCCTGCGGCCGCGATATGGTCCAAAATGACGCAGGTCTCCTGTTAAAAAATGCGTGGCACCTGCTTGAATTGCCGCTGCAAGCACCGGCCTATCTTTTTCCGGTAAGGCCACCGGGCAGGAAAAATCCGCGGGAGCTTCGGGCACAAGAGTCACGTCCCGAACCAGTTCATCCAAACGGCATAACTGTTCCCTTTTGCCGAGGTTCCGCCTGGCTTCTTCTATGGCGTAACCCGAACTGAGAAGAACAGCCTCACCGGCCCTCGCCAGGTCCCATAACCTCAGCAGTCCGGTACTCCCGTAGGCCGCCGAAAACAGCACGTTAGCGTCTAGAAAGAGGCGGTGCATCCTAGCGCCTCTCCGGTCTTTCGTGTGGGATTTTCTCCGGATCAAGCCCGAGTTCTCGTACTTCTTTCACTGCCCAGTCGTAATCCTCAGGGGTAATAGCATTGTTTAACAGAAACTCCGCCTTGCGCTGTGGGGTATAGCTCTCTACCGGCAATACTACCACCGGGTACAGTAAAATACCCTCCTCCCGCATCTCCGCAGCGAGAAGCGTCCCTTCTTTCAGGTTATAGGCGCGGCGCAGTGCAGCCGGGATCACTATAGTGCCTCTCTTCCCAACACGAATCATTTCATTCTCCGGCAATGCCAGCACCTCCGATTTTCAGAATATCAGATTAAGAGGGAAGTGTCAACCGGGGCTCCCCTGCCATGTGGCAATAGATTTCCTTTACCAAACGTACTATACTTTAATGTATAGCATTCTGGAGCAAAATCTGGCTAATCAAAACTATGTGAGGATGGTTGCCTTTGAAGGATGCCGAAAGAACCAAATTAATGCCTACTCTGCTTTTCGGCTAGATATCTCAACCATTTGCATCTACCCTGTAGTATAGATGTCTGAGGCAGGAGTCAGATGTCGGAAGTTTGCAAGAACTGTCTAACACCAGTTCTGAATCAACCTCCCAAACCTGGCTTTCTGATGGTGCCGCCCGGTCGTCATTGGCGTCCACCCGATTATAAAATATAAAGCCCGCCCCTTTCTTCACAAGGCAGGCAAAATCACCAAAAGTATACAATCTTTGAGGTCTGTCAGGCAGTAAGCACTACCCGCTCCTGCGCCCTTCCCTAAAGTGCCGCTTCAAAAAAGCCAAGAAAGCAAAGCTGTTCATTGGCCGAGGGGGTAAAACTTCTTTCCCATGGTGTAAATGGTGCGGGAAACTCTCCAGCTCCGGGTGATGAGGGGCATTATCCCATCTTTTAAGCAACACGGCATTCGCATCCTGCAGATGAAAGCTATAATTAACCGTTCTTATCGCATTCTGCTCCTTTACCACGTATTCAAACAATTCTACAATATCTCCATTGCTCAGAGTGAAACGCAGGCAGAGGTATCCAAAGTCATCAGTGATTAATTCTTCGCGGACAATCACTTCATCCACAAATTCCAGCTGCAACAACATCATTTTTAGTCTTTCAAAATAGCGTGCAGTGGTCATTTCTCGAGATACTCCAGCTGCGCCTGAACACGCTGTTGCATGTCTAAGAAGCTGGCCCATTTGATGAGGTCCACATCGTCGCCAAGAGTCCCCTCGGCATAGCGCTTTTGGAAATCAGAAGAGCTCAACTGATAGCGCTGCTCCAGAGCCCTGATCTCTTCTGAAAGATGCCGCAGGGTCCGCTTTAGCTCTTGCTTTCTCAAACTTATTAACTTGCGGATGGTCTTCTCAATGAGAGGGTTGCTTCCGAAGCTTTCAACAACTTGCTGCAGCTTTTTGAGCTCAACCAAAACACCCATTTTTCTCCCTTCTTCGATTAACCTTAAATTACCTCCCTAATGTCTTCCTTGCCCTGATTGTAAACCCCAAGCAGCCGGAGTCAATGACCTGGTTCCGTACTGCCCCACTAACTTTCTGCTACAATGATATTAACGGTCTCTCGTCCGTCCTCCAGTAGCTTGTAACGAGCCTCCGCCAGAGCCGCTGCCACAAAAGCAGTTAGAATCAGTATACAGCAGCCTCCCTATTCAACACAAATATTCACTGTCAAGCTCATTATAGATTACACCCGGTGAAAGAGCAATAAAAGCCACCCAACCTTGCGGTTAAGCGGCCTTAAACGTTATTCACATCACATAATAAATAGCGCAGACAAGAGAACCGTCCCTGTATCCTCCGTATCTGACGTGTCTTACGTATCTCATAGCGGCAGGCTTCTGAACCGGATACGGTTCTTTTCGATTACCACTATACTTTTACAAAGAACTTCGGGTGTAATTGATGCGAGCACCTTGCGGAGGTAGTAAAGCGCATCCGCTTCACTGTAGTTGCCACCTCGAAAAAGAATCAATCCCGGCCCCTCTGTATGCGATGATGCAAGCAATTGCGGGTAATCCAGGTCAGCCGTTATAACCACGCGTTTTTCCCTACGCGCCCGCTCAAGTATTACTGTATCAGAAGCCCGGTCAAGGCCGACTTCAAGCGCGTGAACCGCATTGTATCCATGTTCAACCAACCAACTGGCAAGTCCTGGTGAAAGGGGCATATCAATCAAAAATTTCACTGCAAAAATTCCACCGTTTCATCGTCGGCTAAAAATGCTGCAAAAATGAGAGCCTCGTCAATATCCTCGGCCTCCAGGTAAGGATAGGCCTGCAGGATGCTCTCTTTTGTTTCACCCGCAGCCAGGAGCCCCAATAAACGAGAGACAGGAAAGCGAAGCCCTCTGATACAGGGCTTCCCGGTGCAAACCGTCGGGTCAACGGTAATTCGCTTGAATTTCACAAATGTCCCCCCCTGCTAGGATTATAACACCTGATGTGCAGCAAGTATACTGTCATCAGGTCTAGTGCTTCTAAAAATTCCTTCATAAAGCTCAGCAACAGTAATAATGCTCAAACCTAGCCCATGAGGGAGATATTCCTGTAACTTTGTTACGAAAGGTTCCTTGCCGCGCAGATAATAGACAGCCCAATCGGTATCAACAAGATATTTTGCAATCACCAGTTTGCCTCTTCTCGTTCAGGTAATTTTTGTCTGTATGAATAAACATCCTTGATAAAACTCTCTTCATCGAAGTCCGTCCACGAACCCGCGGCCTCTATGAACTCTTTTATATCTTTACCGGTATTTACTTGACCCTCTAACATTTCCAATATTTTTTTTCGTTCCCACAGAGAAAGTTTCTTGATTTCATCGAACAATTTTTCGATGGCCACTTTAGTACACCCCCTCAAATTACCGGACGTAATATAAATTAGCAAATAGCTTATATGAAAAATCTTTCCCAATCAAACTTCCTGTGGATATATTCTAACACATATTTTTATTTTCCACCCCACACAGAGAAGCAATCGTCCAAGATAAAACAAATAAATTTATCAATAAAAGCCGCTGCACCGCAAGGTGCTGCGGCCTCAAGTGGATTTCCACGATCAAAAGTACAGACAAAAGAACCGTCCCCGTGTCTCCTCAAACCATTTAGTACTTAATGGTTACGGTCTGGGTGGCGCTGTCCCACTGAACGTCGGCATTGAGGGCCTTTGCCAGAAAACTGACCGGGAGCATGACTCGCCCGTTGCTGATCTTTGGCGCCACGTCCATGGTGACCGCACTGCCGTTCAGGAGCAGTTCCCTGCTGCCCACCGTCACCTCAACCCGGCGATCGCCCTTTACAAGGGTAACCTTCCGGCTCTCCGCGTCCCAGGTTATGCCCGTATCCGGCACTCCCAGGGCATTGGCGGCGTAACGCAGAGGCAGAAAAGCGCGAAAATCTTCTCCAACCGGCGCAATGTCCATGGAAATCTCCCTGCCGTTCAAGCTGTACTTCGCCTCGCCGATCCGGAAGACGGCCACGTTCCCGGCCTCCGTCCGGGCGTCACCGGCTGTAATCACCTGCGCGCTCCCCTTATCCACCACAGCGTCCAGGAACGACCCGTCTGTCACGGGCCGCCCGGTCATCAGGCAAAAGCTGGCAAGCTGTACCGTATGCTGTGCTGTCAGGCCGACCAGCTTTGTGCGCAGGTCCGTGTAGCTTGCCTCCGCCTCCGCCACTTTATCCTGCGTGGTCATACCGGCATCATACAACGCCCTCGTAATTCTCAGCCCTTCCTCGGCGGCTCTCAAGGCATCCTGCAGGGCGGCATACTTCTCCTCCAGCGCACGGATGTCGTTGTAAAGGGTACGCAGGTTTTGCCTGGTATCGTTTTTCGCCTTGGCTATATCCTGTTCCTTGATGTTAACCTCCGGCCCGGTGATGTCCAGCTCCTGCCAGACAAAACCGCTCGTACTTAGAGTGTACGGATAATCGACATCGACCTTGGCGATATCTTTCAATTTCTCTTTGATATCAATCTCTTTGCTCGATTCCACGGCGCGTTCGGCCTCAGCATCGACGCTGTCGATTTTCAGCGGGGCAAAGGTCAAGGGCTCTGTCAGCACCGGGCGGTCCTCCGGCCAGAGCCCCACCAGCCGGTTAAAGGTAATGTATGCCTTGTCAAGTTCTGCTTTGGCGCTTTCAACCGCCTTTCTCGAATCCTGCGCTTTGGCCTCCGCCGCCAGCAGGCTGGCCCTGGTCCCCGGCGGAATGCCACCTGTACTTGCAGTCGTCGAGGGGATACCGCCCGCGGCGTACACCGCCCTGGCAACCTGGAGGGCCTTTTCATCACGCGCCAGGGCCGCCTGGGCATTCTTCAAACTCTCATTTTTATAAATGACATCGTAATAAGCCTGGACGACCGCCTGGGTTACCTTATCCTTAGAAGCTTCCAGCTTTTTTTTCTGGATCTGCCAGTTGTAATCGGCTTTCATGAACGACGACCATGCGACATCACCCTGTGGTGAAGCAGAAAGAGGCGCGGGGATAAAATCTACAGCATCTAATGCATCTTTACGCTGCTCCTCGGCTTTCTCCGCAGCGTATTCCTGCGCCTTCACATCCTCACTGCTCGACAAAGCCTTCTGGATGGCATCTTTAAGGGTGAGCTGAGGTGCTGCCGGCTCCTTCGCCCAGGCCGCCGGCAGCAAAGGGCCTGCCAGCAGGCTTATAACCACAGTCAAGGATATAACTGCACCGTAAATTTTCCTCATCAGCAAACCGGCCATCCCCTCTCAGAAATACTTAACTGCATTAACTAATTCAACCACAATATATAGCAGCCCATAAAAATTGTCAACGAGAACCAGAGCCCTATTCAGCGATGCTGCCTTCGCCGTTCGGGGCTCTTACTCTAGAAACAGCACCCATGCCGGGCACACATAAAATGAGGGCCCGAGTTTATAACTCGAGCCCTCCCAGTATTCCGTAGCCTGCTGCTGTTGATGCCTCAGATGCTAGAAGTTAAGGGTGATGGTGTTCGGGTCAGCAGGATCCCAAACCACTTCCGCACCGAGAGCCTGGGCAAGGAAGCGGAACGGAATCAGCACACGGCCCGGGACCACCTTCGGAGCAGCATCCATGGTCAGGGCAATACCGTTCACAAGGATCTGGTTGCTGCCGACCTTCATCTGGACGATGCGCTCGTTCCTGATGACGGTGACGGTCTGGTTGGCCTGATCCCAGATAATGTTGCTGTCGGGCACGCCCATCGCGTTGGCTACAAACCGTGCGGGCAGGTAGGTGCGTCCGGCTTCAGCGACTGGAGCAACGTCCATGGTAACTTCCTTTCCGTTGACGGTGTACTTGGTCTCGCCGATCTTGAAAACGGCGGTTCCCTTCTGCTCGCCAGGAGCCGGAGTCACGCAGTTGGCCAGAACAAATTCAGTAGCCTTATCTGTCGTGAATTCGTAATCCGCAGAACCTGAATTCTCGACAACAGCATTGCCAATTACTTTCACTGTGAGTGGCCCTTCCGGCACTGTCCGGTCGAGCGTCAGTTTAATACCCGAGATCTTAATAGTACTGGCTTTCAGACTCTCGGATTTAATGGGAATTTCAAAAGCCCTCTTGTAACCAGGATCATCGACCACACGTGCTTGATCCGCTTTGATATCAATATCACCGGATGTTACCTCAACTTTCGGTGTTCCGGAGAACTGAACACCATCTGGCAGGATTACAGACAGCTTGCCACCATCTACAGTCTTCGTAACAAAACCGTCTGTTGTAGTTGGAGCTGCCTCATTATATTGTTTCACAATAGCACCTGCTACATTTTCGGTTAAGATAATGTCTGGTGCTGCCTGATCCTGAACGCCTATCTTAACATCTGAAGCTGTAGCTGCTGCGGTTACAGCAGGAACTACTTTTGCCAGTGTAACACTGGTTTCGGGTATACCTGCTCCGCTCACAGTCGCTACCAAGTCGCCGCTGTGGTTAGCCTCGATGTTTAACTTCATCTTGAATTCAAACTTAGCTTTATCGGACTTAAGCCCGTTCATATAAAGATCGATCTTATTATCTGTATAATCGATCTGTGCGTTATCCGGCCACTGGAATTTATTTGTTCCTTCATCTACATTGCTTGTTGATTTATCAGTAAGTGATTCGATCTTAACCCAACTCGGCAATTCGATCGTGATCCTCCGACCACTGATCAGTGAGCCTGGAATCTTTTCTTCAATGGTGATTTTATCAGTTTTTTGGTCATATTTACCTGCAATTAATGTAGGAACACTGGCAACAGAAACATTCACACCATAATCTGCGTAGGTAGCAACCGTTATTTCAGACGGCGAAACTGTAGTATCATTATCACCCTCTACTGTAGCCACCACATCACCGTATTTCGCAACATCTGTATCGGCAACTGCAATGGTCGCTGTAATATCATATATTGATCTGTCAGAGGAAGCGCTACTGCAATAAATCTCTAATGTTCTGTTATCCCCACTCTTGGGTTGCGCATAAACATTCCCACTTGACGATGACGCACCAACCCACTTGAAGCCAGCCGGAAGTTTAATTTTTACTGACGGCGATGGACTACCCGTGTACGCCTTGAGAGCACCGCCACTGCTCTCGCTTAAACGGAATGTGATATTCTTTGTAGAATCAGAGCCAATTGTCGGAACACTGCCTACAAGCGCTACTGTTACAGCACCACCCGTGGCCCTGGCTACAACGACCTGACCATCTTCGAATTGACCGGTGGAGCCGAAGACGTTGAACTTAACATCGCCAGCGGCACAGTCTTTGGCATCAAATCTAAGCTTTAAATTGACGGTTGCCTTGGCCGTTGGGTCAGTTGAATTATTTGGAAGTATCCCTAACTTAATCTTTTTTACGCTTGGTTGTAAAGAAACCTCTCCAGTTGGGCTATTAATTTGTCCATCATTTAAATAGACAGCACCAACTGTTGTAGCACTCAATACATTATAACCGTTAATATCCAGTTGTGCACCACTGCTATCTAGAACCTCTACATAAGCTTCAGATAGTTGACCACTTATTGCTGGATCAAACTTGACTTGTACGGTTGCGGACCATGTGCTGCTTGCATTAGTTGCTCCCGGATCGAATTGGGGAATAGTTGTAACCGCGGTATAAGATGCTGCACCTGCGCTTGCCGGCCCTGCAAACGGCACCACAAACGCCACCAGCATGGCCAGGGTTACGAGCAGGCTGATCCATCTTTTGCGTGCCTTTAACAAGCTAATTTCCCTCCTTTAAGTTTCTCCTCAAAGATTTGATTTGGTTGAGGTATTCTCAGGCTTTAGGTGTTTTGAGGCTTTACCTCACGGCTTCCTTGCAGGTGGTCGGCCTGCGGGTCACCGCATCCCTCCTTCCCTTTCTGGTATCGAATTTGGCGGCTCCTTTAATGTGAGTGTTCCCGGCTCCGGCGGGGAGAGCCTGCGGCCCTGCCGCCGGCGGCGCTCTGCCGGCGCTCTAACCAGGAACTGCCGCGGAAGGTATATTCTCCGTCCTCCGCCAAATTCCTGCTTTAGCTGGACGGGCCTTCCTCGACTCTCACATTTTATTAGACACCAAAAGGCTTCAAAAAGTTCCCGGCCGCGGAAAAAATTTTTTATGGAAAAACAGGGAAACTGAAACCGGGGCCATGCGGCCCGCCTCAGCCGGGCAAGGAAACATTAACGGAACCTAAAAGTCGGTGTAGATGAACCGCGCCTCAACGCCGGTGGAAAAGAGGACGCAGAGGACGATCAGGACGAAGAGGAGAAATCCCCAGCCCAGGTCGATGCCCAGGCCGAGGAAAAAGTTCATGAGCGCCCGCACAGGTATCCCCCCTTTACAGCTGTAAAAGCGCTCTTCCGCCAACCGGAAAGCGGCTGCGCCTTCGGATGAAAGCTGCGGCTTCCGGAGGCATCACATCCGGCCTCACGCATCTCAAAGCACCCGCCATATGGCCCCGATGATCTTCTGAAAGGTGATCAGGGCACGCCCGAGCGAAGGGGAGGCGAAGAGGATCCACCCGGCGGTGACGAAATGGAAGGTAATGAAAACGTTCACCGCCCGCAGCAAAACTCCCCCGCGGGGGAGGCGGTCCCCGAAGCAGCGCCGCCAGATGCGGTACCCCGCCAGCCCGAAACCGTGCCAGAGGCCCCATACCACGAAATTCCAGGCGGAGCCGTGCCAGAGGCCGCAGATGGCGAAGGCCGCCACCAGGTTGAAAAGGGTGCGCCCGAAGCCCCTGCGGTTCCCTCCCAGAGGAATGTAGAGGTAGTCCCTGATCCAGGTGGAGAGGGACATGTGCCAGTGTCGCCAGAAGGCGGCGATGTCCGGCTGGAAGTACGGACGGTCGAAGTTCTCCGGCACCCGGAAGCCCAGCATCCTGGCAAGGCCGATGGCCATGTCGGAATAACCGGCGAAGTCAAAGTAGATCTTCAGGGAATAGGCATAGACAGCCAGGATGAGAACACGGGCCGCCACCTGGTCCGGTGCCGCCAGGGCGCCCGTAAACTGCCCGGCGGTGTCGGCCAGGATGAATTTCTGCGCCAGGCCGAGGATCACCCTCCGCGCTCCGTCCAGAAAGTCGTCAACCCGGAAGCCGGGCATTGCTTCCGACTGCTCCCGGAACCCCTGGTAGCGCTTGATGGGGCCGCTCACCAGGGTGGGGAAGAAAAAGATAAAAAGGAGGTAATCCAGGAAGCCGATCTTCTCCCGGGGGATCTTCCCCTGGTAGACGTCCACCAGGAAATGGATGAATTCAAAGGTGAAAAAGGAGATGGCCAGGGGCACCAGGATCTCCGGCTGCCGGAAAATCGCCTCGTGGTGCAGGTGCCGGGAGATTCCGTTCAGGGTGGCCACAACCATCTTCCAGTACTTGAAGTAGCCGAGCACACCTGCAGCAAGGCAGATCCCCAGGGCCGCCAGAATTTTCGCCAGGAGGCCACGCCTCTCCGCCGCCGGCGCTTCGTTCAGCCCGCCATCTTCAGCAGAGCGCGGCGCTTCCCCCGTTTCCCGCGCCCGCAGGATCCCCACGGCAATAACGTAGGTCGCCGCCGTCATCACCAGAACCAGCAGCAGGTGCAGGGGATAAGAATAGAAATAAAAGACCATCCCCGCTACGGCGAGAAAGACCTTGCGCGGCCGCGCCGGAAGCAGCCAGTAGACCGGCAGCACCACAGCAAGAAAGACGGCAAAGATTCCGGTGGTGAAGATCACCTTTCACCGCCCCCCAGCAGAGGCACAATCCCGTCCGCCAGCCTCCTGGCAACGAAGCTGTTTCCCTCCGGGGTGAGGTGAACGTGGTCGGCGAACATCCGGGAGGGAACTTTCCCGTAGAAGCTGATATAAGGGACACCGCTTTTCCGGAGGAGCCCGTCCACCACATGCACGTTATGCCGGAAGCCCCTGTTCGTAATCAGCCCCCCCAGTATCTCCGGGTTCTGATCGGTCATAAATACCAGGGAGCGTGCGCTGCCGCCCTTAAGGCAGGAAAGGATCTCCTTCGTGAAGAGGTAGGCCCGGTTGGTGGCGGGGTCCACCGGTGCCGGGTTGTACATGAAGGCCACGCTCTCCCGCTGCTGCCGGCGGGCCTCCGCATCCCCGAACTGCTTTCCCGCCCCGGCGCCTGCTCCCGCTTTTTCAGAACCGGGGGCGGCCGGTGAAATGCCGATCAGGTATCCCCGCACCAGCTCATCCAGCTTCTTGCGGGGATGGCCGCCGAAAAGGACGGCATTCAGGACCTCCCTCTTCCCGTAGAGCTTCCAGTGGCGGGCGAAGAACTCCGGCACGCGTTCCTTCCCGCTGCGGCGATAAATCCGGTCTACGGCCCTGGCGGCGTCTCCCGGCAAGCCCTCGTCCAGATAAAGCCAGTCAAAGGCAATGGGGTCCTCAACGCTGGCCTTGCCATAGAAGATCATGTTGAAGTCGGCGACGATAAGGTCGGGGTTGAGGCCTTCAACCCGGCGCAGGACGCAGTAGAGGTCGCCCGGTTCGCTGCCCGGTATCGCCAGGTTCCAAACGCGCACTTTCTTACCGGGGAAGCGCCCCTGCAGTTCCCGCTCCAAACGGGCCGGGATGCTCTCCCCCTCCCCCGTTTCCGCCCCGTAGGCCACCGAGTCACCCAGGAAAAGAACGTTGATGTCGTAGCGGGAACGGTTCCGGCGGATGTAGTCCAGAGCCAGGGGGAAATCCCGGTGGATCTGCTCGAAACTGCGCGGCAGGCGGCCGGCGAAGACATAGTGCTCGCCCTGCCTCCGGTAGTATTCCGCCAGGAAGAAGGGGATGGCGAATTCAGCCTGCAAAAGCAGGACCAGGGTGACGGCGAAGACCCGCTTCAGGCTGCGGGGCCGCAGTGATTTTCGCAAGCTTTCCAGAACAGGCATAGGCGGCATCCTTTTCGGAATTTTTGATGTGGCAAACTTCGCCTGTGGGAGGAGCAAACTTCCCGCTGATTATTCTTCTGCGCGGCGGCAGGAAATCCTTTTCTACCGCCGCTAAAACTCAAACATGAAGTGAAAGGGCAAATGCACCGCGGCAGTGGGCGAAAAACGGCAGGAGATGTGCCACCTATACGGTGGTGTCGGGGATCAGGCACGACCCCGCTAAATCTTGCACCCGGTAAAATGCGGCGTAAACCGGCACGGCAGGTCCATCTCTGGTATGCAGTCGGGCCTACGACCCAACGACTTCTACGCCCGTGCACCCCGGGCAGGAGAAGGTCCACGGGAAGTAAAACCCGGAATCTTCCCGCTTCAGTGGGGAGAGGTTCAATAATCAAATAGCGAAAGCGGCAAGATTTCCGTTATTCGTTATTGACTAATAACGCATGAATGTGTAATAATGAATGTGTAATTTGCTGTAAGGAGCGACGGATATGCGTAGAATGCAGGTCGTAGTTGAAGAATGGCAGTACGAGGTTCTGCGGGCAATTGCCGAGCGGCAGGGGAAGTCGGTATCGGCCGTCTTGAGGGAGATAATCTCCAGCCAGATTAGCGAAACCTCTGGCAAAGACCCCCTGCTGGAAGTTGCCGGGATAGCCCAGGCGCCGCCGGAAAAAGAGCTGGCTAGTGAAACAATTGACGAACGCCTCTACAAGGCGTGAGTAAAATGCGGCAGATATTCGTAGATACAAGCTTTTGGTACGCTCATGCCTTCGCCGGTGACCCCCATCACCAGGAAGCGGCAGCTTTTCTCAGCCATCTACCTGCTCCCCTTGTAACTTCTAACTTCGTTTTTGACGAATTAATGACTATCCTGCGGTATGACTTCGGCCACCATGTAGCCGTTAAATACGGGAAACACCTGCGGGAGAGCAAGATCTGCACTCTGGTACGCCTGAACGCCGAGGATGAAGAAACAGCTTGGGCGCTTTTCCTTAAGTACAGCGATCAGAATTTCAGTTTTACTGACTGCACCAGCTTTGCTCTCATGCGCCGCCTGGGGATTAACGAGGCAGCCGCTTTTGACGGCCATTTTGATGCCGCGGGTTTCATCCGCTTACCCGCGGTGCCGCTAAGAAAAAAGCCGCCAAAGACCTGATAACTATATTTAAGGTAAACGGTTTCCTCCGGCCGGGCCGGCAATCCTGCCGTCTGCAATGGGATATGCGCACATCACCTCATGGTCATGTCCGTTGATGACAAGATCCACGTGGTTTTCCTCCTGACAGAACGCATCCTTTAAATCGTCATCAGGGCGGTTTACCTCAGCGCAGTAGGGTGGCCTGTGGAAGACGATGATCTTCCACTTTTTTCTTGTCCTCTCAAGATCCCCCTTCAGCCGGTCCGGGAACAGGCTGCTCGAATTTAGATTCACGCTATTGGGAGGGGTTTCACTTGTCGAAAGAGGCACTGAGAGCCTCGATGTCAATACCAACCAGGCAACCCTCGGAGTCAAAGTCGAGAACTACTCCTGGGGCGGCCTCCCTGGAATCGACGCTTACTTTTTCTGAAAGCTCAATATAAAGGGAATCTCTTTCTGGATAATAAAACAGATTCATCTTTTCCCTCCTTTTGCCGGCCTGAAATCCCTGTCCGGAAAGGCGTTTTCAGTATAGCATACTTCTCGTTAGAGTTAAGGCATCACGGGGGGGGGTTAAATTATTGACAATGTCCAGGCTAATAGCTACAATTATAGCTACAGAGGTGTTGCTGGTGAGTGATATCAATTTTATTAATACGCGAGATTTGAAAAATAAAACCAATGAAATTCTTCGTGCTGCGGAGAAGAAAATTTTTGTTGTTACCCGCCACGGCAAACCAATTGTTACAATAAAACCATACAGCGAAGAAGATTTACAGAAGCACCCGCGCGACTCTCTTTACCAAAAATTAAGAGAAAATATCGGTAGAAAGTATCCTGCATTGCTGACCATGTCACCTCAAGAACTCCAAAAGCTCGCTGACAGCATCTCCAGCAAAGTAACGGAGTTTGCTTCATGGCAGGAGATGGAAAGAGTTGCTAAGGGAGATCGTTATGGTTTTTCTTGATAGCAACGTGTTTATCATAGATCGCTTTTTCCCAAGAGACCAGAATTACCCTGTTAACAGACAATTTCTCTCTTCTTTAAAAGAGGCGCGGATCAAGGGCGCTTTGCCTTATTACACCCTTTTGGAGATTTGCGGGGTGGCATCTTTTAATCTAAACGAAGAGGAACTGGAAAAATGGCTTTATTTATTCGGCGAAGTCTATCCCGTCGAAGTTCTCGATCCCTGCAGTCTTATAAGCGGTCAAAATGTTGATATAGGAAATTTCTTATCGGATCTGAACAGGTTTATCACCAAAAAAATGACCATCGGTGACGCCGTATTCTTAAGAGAAGCCGAGATGTACCGGGCTTCGGCTATAGTTACGTGGAACAAAAAACACTTTGTCGGGCGCACCAGCATCAAGGTTTACACACCCGCCGAGTTTCAGGTGGACCAACATTAATGTGGAGCGTTCCCTGCTCATACCGGCCGTAGCCATATTGGTGCGGATATGCCGAAAGTCAGGCCAGTGCCGAAACAGTGCCAACCCACAGACCGTCTTCGTCTTTTTCTAAGATAACGGTAAATCGCCGCATCATCGCCACCCCCATACTACTGTTATCCTTATCCGGTAGCTTCTATTTTTCATTAATAGCCTGCGCCGCGCCAGCCGGCAAATGGACCTGCAGCCGTATTTAAGAATATCCGAACGCCGCGCCGGAAAAAGCTCCGCCCGGAAGAAATTATATTTAGGGTGAGGTTATGCCGGGCTCCGCTGGTTGTATTTATCCGAAAAAGGTATTACTCTAAAAGAGAAAGAATATGGGGTTAGACTGAGATGATTTCCTTTGTGCTCACCGATTATATTGAGCAAGCGATGAAGCTCGCCAACTACGATAAACTGGAAGATGGAACCTTTGCCGGGCGCATCCCGATATGTCCAGGGGTCGTGGCCTTCGGGAAAACACTGCGGGAATGCGATAACGAACTGCGCTCTACGCTCGAGGAATGGATCCTGTTGGGACTGAAACTCAAACACCCGCTGCCTGTAATCGGTAATATTGATCTGAACCAGGAGCCATGCCATGAGTCACTGGGCTCCCTGTAAACGCCGCGACTTTTTCAGCCGCCTCCGCAAACTAGGGTTCCGGGGGCCTTACAGCGGGACACGTCACCAATTCATGATTTATGGTGAATACCGTTTGACATACCATCCAATGTCGCGTACTCTGTGCCGCAGTTGAGAATGAGGCTGGAAGAGGTTGAAAAAGTCATTAAGCGCAAAATCGACCTGCAGGAATGGGAAGAACTCGGGTAGAAACTACGGGGGGACTGCGGGGCGTCGAAAACCTCGCCAGGATCAGCCCACTGTCTTGGAATTAAATCGGAATGGGTTATTCATAAGGGCAGTTTATTTTAGCGCAGTAGGGTGGCCAGTGGAAGACGATGATCTTCCACTTTTTTCTTGTCTTCTCAAGATCCCACCTTCTAGCAAATTCTCCTCCACCTGACCAAATTTGGTGTTTGCGGCCTGGGTAAAGCTCGATTAAGAATGCAAGGCGGCGAAAAAAGCGCTTCACGCCGCCGGAAGCCCGGTAACGGCGCTTGACTTGATTGCCCTGCCTGGCGTATAAATTAGACTGACCGGTCAGTATAATTTTGAATATTTTTAATGTATGATCCTCCGGTCGGGGGGAGGTGCTGACATGACAAAGCCGCAGTTCCACAAAACCCTGAAGAACGGGCAGGGAGGCAGGACGAAAATCTTGAAAAGCGCCGCCGACATCTTCGTCCGGAAAGGGTACCATCAGACCACCGTGGACGAAATCGCCAGGGCGATGGGGGTTGCCAAGGGCACCATTTACAACCACTTCGCCGGTAAAGAGGACCTTTATCTGGCGGTCATCCGCGGGGGTGTCGACCTGCTGCAGGAGCGGCTGAGCCAGGCCGCCGCCCGGGGCAAAAACGCCAGGCAGAAGATCATGAACCTGATCGAGAGCCAGCTGCGCTTTTTCGAGCAGGAAAAGGACCTGGTGCTCCTCTTTTTGACCGAGTTCTTCGGCAGAGACGCCCATCGCGGCAGGCTGGCGATCGATATGCTCTCCAGCTGCCTGGAGGTAATCCGCTCGGTGATCGCGGAGGGGATCGGCGACGGTACCCTGCGGGAAGTCGACCTGGAGATCTCCACCTCCTCGCTTTTCGGCATGGTCACCGTTACCGCCTTTCACTTTATAAGCCAGGGCAGGCCGATTAATTACGGCGAGGTCTGCGCCGGAATCGCAAAAATCTTCTTTGAAGGGACATGCCGGGAACAGGCTGCTCGAATTTAGATTAACGCTATTGGGAGGGGTTTCACTTGTCGAAAGAGGCACTGAGAGCCGTTGACCTGAAGAAAACGGGTATTGCCGTTTTGTTTCTGGCAATCTTTGCAGCAGCCGTCGGAATCTTTTACGGCTATTTTTACAAAAACCACACCGCCATTGCACAGGAGCACAACAGCCTGAGCGCCACCGGGACCATCGAGGCGAGATCCGTCC
This sequence comes from Syntrophomonadaceae bacterium, assembly GCA_012840385.1. GTDB lineage: Bacteria > Bacillota > DSM-12270 > Thermacetogeniales > Thermacetogeniaceae > DULK01. Next base: position 45,167 of record DULK01000028.1, on the reverse strand, counting down.
TTGCCTCCTTCAAAGTCCCCGGGAGGATCGAAAAGCTCTTTGTCGACGAAGGAAGCAAGGTGGAAGAGGGGCAGGAACTGGCCTGCCTGGAGGACGATGAGATAGCCGCCCAGCTCATGCAGGCGCAGGGGAACTACGCCGGCGCCCTGGGACAGGCCAGTGAGGCGGGCGAGGCCATAACCCTGACCGGCCGGACGGTGGAAGCGAAGATCCGGCAGGCCGAGGCGGCTCTGGCCAAGGCGGAGAGCGATTTCAACTATGCCAAAGAGCAGTATGACAGAATGAAATATCTGCACGACAACGGGGCAATTCCGGACAGCACCTTTGACGACATCACGAACAAATACCAGGCGGCTCAGGAGGGGCTGAAGGCTGCTCAGGCCCAGCTGGCGGAGGCCCTGGCGGCGAAAAAGAATGTGGATCTCGCCCGGTCGAAATACGAGGCCGCCCTCGGGATGAGCCAGGCGGCGGCGGGCAAGGTCCGGGAGGCCGAAACCTATCTCCGCAACACCCGGCTGAAGGCGCCCATCTCCGGCTACATCACCCAGAAGCTGCTGGAGGCGGGAGAGATGGCGGGCGCCGGGACGCCGGTCTTCGAGATCACCGATCTCGCCCACACCTATGTGAAGGTCTACATCGACGAGAAAAAGATCGGCCGCGTGCACCTCAACCAGGCCGCCGAAGTCAGGGTGGACTCCTTCCCCGGCCGGGTCTTCAAGGGAAAGGTGGTCTGGATCAACGACGCCGGAGAATTCGCCGTCCGCAAGGCGGTCAACGAGCAGTACGACCACGATATCCGCAGCTTCGAGGTAAAAATAGACGTTCCGAACCCGGGCCTCGTCCTGAAGACGGGGATGACCGCCAGGGTCAGGATCCTGGAGGAGGGGCGGTAGGCATGGGCGAAACGGAGCAAGGCCCGAAGGAGGCCCCCGTTCAGCCGCTCCTCCGGGTGGCTTCCCTGCAGCAGAGGATAGGGCGCCGGGCCGTTCTGAGGAATGTGTCGTTTGAGGTATTCCCCGGAGAGTGCTTCGGGATCTTCGGCCTGGCCGGGAGCGGAAAGACGGCCCTGATCCATATCCTGGCCGGTGTCGACAGGTTCACCTCCGGCAGTGTGGAGATCCTTGGCCATGACATCGGGAAAACGGAAAAGTTCAAGCAGTACACCGGGCTGGTCACCCAGAAGCGCAGCCTTTTTCAGGACCTGACCGCCGGGGAAAACCTGGATTTCATAGCCGCCCTGAAGAATGCCGGGCGGGAGGCGATCCCGCCCCTGGTGGAGCGGCTGGCCCTTGAAGATTACCTGAAAACGCCGGTCAGCCGGCTGGAGGCCGGGGTATATCAGCGCCTCTCCCTGGCCTGCGCCCTGCTGAACGAACCCAGGCTGCTGCTCGCCGACGAGCTGATCACCGGGTTTGATCTCAATTCCCGACGGCTGATCCTGGACGAACTCGCCGGTTACCTGGAAAGAGGCGGGGCCTGTGTCTGGTCCTTCAGCAGCATGGAGTTTGCCGGTCTGATGAGCCGGGTGGGGTGGCTTGAAAACGGGGAGATCACCGTCTATTCCCCTCAGGCGGCCGGGGAGAAATGGAATGAACTGGAGAGATCCTCTTCCCCGCTGAGTGGTGAAGCCCATGCTTAGGCAGAGCCTGGCGATCATGGGCCGCGAGGTGCGCTATCTGTGGCGGGACCGGGGGCTGCGGCACATTCTCCTGCTGGGCTCCCTGGTGGGCATCCTGCTGTTCTGGGGGATTTACAGCGCCCAGGTCTTAAAGGAGATCCCGACCGCCGTCGTGGACCTCGACAGGACAAAGCAGAGCAGGGAGCTGGTTGACGGCATACGGAACGCCGAGTACCTGAAAATCGTCGCCGTGCCGGAAAGCTTTCAGGCAATGGAGGAGATGATCAAAAAAGGCAGGGCCGTCGTCGGGGTCGTCATCCAGGAGGACTACGGGAAAAAGGTTTCCCTCCACCGGCAGGTGAGGGTCCTGATGGTGGTGGACGGCTCCAACATCATCTACGCCACCAATGCCAGCACCGCCATCCTGACGGTGACCAGGACCATCGGCGCCCGGGCTGGAATTGCAGCACTGCTGGCCAGGGGGGTTCCTTTAAGCCAGGCCGAAGACGCCTACCGGGGCGTCGACATCGAGGAGGAGCCCTGGTTCAACCCCACCCTCAACTACGCTTACTTTTTGGTGCTGGCCCTGGCCCTGAACATCTGGCAGCAGTGCTGCACCCTGACGGCCTGCATGAACGTGATCGGCGAAACAGGCCTGGACAGCTGGCGGCAGATCCGGGCGGCGGGAGTCTCCAAACTGCAGCTTTTTCTCAGCAAGTCTCTCGTCCACATAATTGTCTTTATGATTACCGTGCTTCCCGTCTACCTGCTGGCCTTTCAGGTTTTCAAACTTCCGCTCCGCTGCGGCTTTCCGGCACTGCTGCTGTTCACCCTGGTCTTTGCCGTGGCCGTCCACAGCATCGGAACCCTGATGTCGAGTTTTGCCCGCAGCGCCGTGGACTCCTCCCGGTTCGGGATGCTTGTGGCCCTGCCCTCCTTCGTCCTCTCGGGCTACACCTGGCCGGTGGAGGCCATGCCCCGTTGGCTCCATCCGGTGGTGAAGGCCTTTCCCCATACCTGGTTCTTTCAGGGAATCAACTGCTTCGCCTTCAAGAATGCCGGTTGGGGCATGATGACACAATACATGCTGATCATGGCGGCAATTGCGGCCTGCTGCTACGCCCTCGCCGCCTTGTTCATCTCCAGGAGTTAGGAGGGAATCCTTTGAGGCAGGTTTACAACATCGCCTGTTACGAAGTCGCCCACATTTTCAAGGATTTTATCCTCTTTTTAATGGTTTTCCTGGTCCCCCTGGGTTACGCCGCACTTTTCGGGGCGGTTTACGTGGCCGGAACCCTGACGGACATTCCCCTGGGGATCGTCGACCTGGACGATTCCCGGCTTAGCCACGAGATTGTCACGGCCTTTCGCAACAGCCCCCGCTTCCAAATCGTGGAGGAGTTCGGGACCTATTCCCGGCTGGAGGAGGGGATGAAGGACGGCACCGTCAGGGCCGGGATCGTCATCCCCGAAAACTTTGAAAAAAAGACGGAGCTGCACCAGAAAACAAGGGTTATGATCTGTTACGACGCCTCCAACCTGATCTGGGGCTACAACATCAGGAAATACGCCCTGGAGGTGCTCAACCAGTTCAACGCCGGACATACGGCGGAATACCTGGCCGGGCTGGGCATGACCAAGCGGGAAATCCGGAACGTCCTGGATACGGTGTCGTGCACCACGGAGATCTGGTACAACCCCACCCTCAGCTACACCAACTTTTTGTACATGGGCCTGGTGATGATGATCCTCCACCAGCTGGGCCTGCTCAGCGCCGGCCTGACCATCACCAGGGAAAAGGAGCGCAACAGCTGGATCCAGTACCTTGCCGCCCCCGTCCCCGGGTGGAAGATCTTTTTGGGTAAGGCCCTTCCCTACTTCATTGCCGGCTTTTTCAATTACGGCCTGCTGCTCTGGTTTGCGGCACGGTTCGTCCACGTGAAGATCTGGGGCTCGCTCCCCCTGATCCTCCTGCTCGGCCTGCTTTACGACATCATCATTACCTCGTTCGGGTTTTTCCTTTCCGCCGTAGCGCCCAATTCCCTTCAGGTCACCCGCTACCTGATGCTGCTTTCGGTTCCGCTGTTTCTGATATCCGGCTACACCTGGCCGGGATCGCACATCCCGGCGGCACTGAACGCCCTGGCCCGGGCGCTCCCCTACACCTGGATGGCGGAGGGGTTCCGCCTGGTGACGCTCAAGGAGCTGGGCGCCGGGGATGCCTGGATAACAGTTGCGGTGATGGGCGTGATGGCCGCCGCTTCCCTTTTGCTCGCCCTGGCGTTCGCCAGGCGCAGGAATTCCCCCGTGGAGCACGGCCTTGCGGTGAACGGCGGGCCGGCCTATCCCGGGAAGAGCGGCAGGATGATGGCGAGCGGCTAATTTGCATTTTTTAAAATCCCGTTATGGGGGTGACTAAAGGTGACGAAAAAAAGGATTCCTGAATTTAGAAACATAGAAGAGATGGCAGAGTTCTGGGATAACCATGACACCACCGAGTTCGCCGTTGGCGAAATAGAACCGGTGGAATACAAGCCGAAACGCCTGGTCCTGACAGTACGTTTCGATGCCGGAGACATGCTGGCCATCAGCAGGGAAGCGCGTCGGCTGGGAATGGACCGCTCTACCTTTGTCAGAATGGCGGTTAAACGGTACCTTGAGGCACAGCGCTAGAAGGAATAGCACCCCTCCCAGGCCCAAGAGTTTCGCCGATCGCCTGCCGGGCCTGCACCGGCAGGTCTGGGAGGGTGTTGACCCTGATTTCTATGTCAGGAAGGAAAGGGAGCAATGGGAAAGCTGAAGCAGGCGCTGCAGGGCCACAAAGTGATTGCCCTGGATACCAACTGTTTTATTTACTACCTTGAGGCGGGGAATTGGGCGAAACGCTCAGTTATATTAAATTTATATTAAATTGCGTAAATCTTTCACGGTCAATCCGGCCTGTCGTAAAATAGAGCGGAGTGTTCCGAAGGCAAGTTCATCGTGTAAAGGAACAATTACGATTCTTTTTTCTCCATCCCGGAAGCCCTTAAGCTTAACATGGCTCCCTTTACAACTCACTTCTGAAAAGCCAATGCTCTTCAGTAGTTGAATAATTTCTTTCCCGGATAGAACAGGCAATTGGCTCATAAAGCAATCTCTACTTCTAAAGGTGCTATAATCGGTGTTTCCGTTGCTACCGGTTCATCGGCGTCCTCAAAGTAAAGTTCTAATGCTTCCTTTAGATTGGCCAAGGCATCCTCCAAAGTTTCTCCCTGAGACACAACTTCTACCTCTAAACAGCGGGCAACATACCACTTACCTTCCCTGGTAACAGCTGCTGTAAAGCGCTTCAATGCCATCGTTGTTATCACCCCTGGTAAAATTATATCATACCGGAAAACGTATAATACAGAAAACGGCAGCGGCTACCCTCTTCGTGTCCATGCCTCGTGGAAGCACTTGAAAGTCTATGCTTCTTGCAAACCCGGATTTCAGGGGCAAATAAAAATGGAGCGGGAAACGGGATTCGAACCCGCGACACCCGGCTTGGGAAGCCGGTGCTCTACCACTGAGCTACTCCCGCTCGTGCAATTGGTGCAATATAATTATAACTCGAAATTCCCTCCCAGTCAAACAAAATCTCGTTGACAAAATCTCGTGTGCGACCGGGTGAATCCGGCGGCCTAGCTCTGCCCCGCCCCGCTCCGGCCGGAAGGGGGCTGCCGGCCTTCCCGTTCCACTGCGGCGCATAAGGCCCGCAGCCCCTCTAGCAGGTGTTCGGGCCCCCCGGGAGCGGGCAGGCGCACCAGCAGATCGGTGCAGAGGCATCCTTTGGCCGGAAGCACCTCGTTCAGGGCTTCCTGGATCAGTTCGCACCTGTTGTAGAGGTAATCCACCTCCGCTTCTTCCCCGGTCACCAGGACGACGGTGTAGGCGTCGCAGCCGGAGGCGCGGGCGCAGAAGCGGGCCTCGATCTCGCATTTTTCGAGCCGGGCGGCAACCGCCGCTTCCCCTCTTTCCAGGAGCAGAGCAGCCGTCTCTCTCAAAACATCTTTCCAGCAGAGGCCGTTGTTCATGGGACTCACGGGCAATCCGCCACGGAACGGTTTTCCTCACCTGCCGAAGAGGCCGGACAGCTCGATCTCCAGGCCGGGGAAGAGCTCCGGGGCAACCTGTCCCCGCCCTCCCACTGCCGCACCGGCATGTAGATCCCGCGTTCCAGGCGGAACTCCTCTACCGTCTGCCGGTCGGGGTCGACCACCCAGTAATAGGGGACGCCGTGGCGGGCGTAGAGCTGGGCCTTGGTCACCCGGTCGAGGCTGGCAGTGGCGGGGGAGACGATTTCGACCACCAGGTCGGGGGCGCCGGCGATGTTTTCCTCGTTGACAACCTGCCCCCTCGCCCGGGATACGTAAACCAGGTCCGGCTGGAGGACGCAGGTGCTGCTGAGGACCACGTCGAGCGGGGCGTCGAACACCTCCCCCAAATCACGTTCTGCAACATGGCTTCTCAAAATAAAATACAGGTTTCCCGAGACTCTCTGATGCCTTGTGGTGGGCGAAGGCGTTATTTGCAGCACCCCCTCCAGGACCTCGTAACGCCGGCCGTCATCGGGCATCTGGGCGTACTGCTCGTAGGTGACGAATATCTCGCCTGCCGGGGGGATGTTTGCGCCCATGAACCGGCACCTCCTTTTCGCTTGCTGATCAGATTATAACACCGCTCTCCGGATAATGCACTATTATTTACCATTTGCAGGCATTCCCCCAGTGTGCCGGTGCAGCCTGGTATACTATTAACCTTCGTCAAGATTATGCCCGATTCCGCAGTAAGTGCCGTTCTGTTATAATAACCGCAGGGGCGCCGCGGATCGGGCCGCCCCGGCGGGAACCGGGCGGCAGCGGAGACCCGGCCGCGGCGGAAAAAACCGGACGGCGGCAAAGGTGCCGCCGCGGTAGTTTAAACTATGGCGAAGCAGATCGACAAGGCGAGGGGGAGTTCGGGTGAAGACCCAGTGGGTGAAAGGCCTGCAGCCGGGGCACGATGTGGCCACCTATTTCGGCATTTTCGACATGAGCATCGGGAAAACGAAAAGCGGGGCGAAGTTCCTCAAGCTGCTGATCGGGGACCGCACCGGAACGGTGGAGGGGCGCGTCTGGGACCCGGCCCTGGCGGAGGACCTCTACCGGGAGCTTTCCCCCGGTGACGTGGCCATCGTCCACGGGACCGTCACCGAGTTCAACGGCCTGCAGGTAAACATCGAGGTCTGTCTGAAGGCCGACAAATCGGAGCTCGATCTGAACGACTTCCGCCCGGTGACGGAACGGGACATCCCGGAAATGCGGGCGAAGTTCACCTCCCTGGCCGGGAGGGTGAGCGACCCCCACCTGAAAAGGCTGCTGGAGGCGGTCTTCACCCCCGGCTTCCTCGACTCCTTTTCCACGGCCACGGCAGCCCGGCAGGTGCACCACGCCTACGGGGGCGGCCTCCTGGAGCACACCCTCGAGGTGATGGAGTACTGCTCCAAGGTCATTGAGGTGCAGGGGGAAAGGCTGAACGGCGACCTGCTGCTGACCGGGGCGGTTCTCCACGACGTGGGGAAGCTGTGGGAGTACGACCAGTCCGGACTCACCTTCCGCCGCACCGGGGTAGGACAGCTGCTGGGGGGGCACGTCATCCTGGGGCATGACTTTCTGCGGGAGAAGCTGGCGGAGATCGAGGGCTTCCCGGAGGGGCTGGCCCTGCACCTGGACCACCTGATCCTCTCCCACCACGGCCAGCGGGAGTGGGGGGCGGTGGAGGAGCCGCGCACCATCGAGGCGGTCGCCCTGCACCACGCCGATCTGATGTCGGCCCGCATCAACCAGGTGGGGCAGATGGTGAAGTCCCACAAGGGCCCCGACGCCTGGACGAGCTTCGACCGCCGCCTGGGCCGGAGCATCTACGTACCGGAGAAAAAGGCCGAGCAGCGCGGGGATGGCTTATAACAAGACAGACCTTCACGTCACCTCCGGTGACACCAGCAGAGGATGAAATCTGGTTATCCTTGCGCTTGCTCCCGGACTCCGGTTGAACTCGCCCTAAGACTCGTCGCAGACGGCAGCCGACCGCCTCCTACGCTGCATCCATGCAGCGGAGTCGGCTACTTCGGCATCCATGTCTCAGTTCGGCTGCCGTTAGCTGCTCCTTCGTCAAGGGCGAGTAACAACCTCCGTAGGTCGCTACGCCTGCAAGGATAACCAGAACGTATTTCCAGGGCAGTTATATAACAAAATGTAGTATAATTAGAAATAACAGTTATCCTATTATGAAAGGAGGAACCACGGTATGGATGATACAGATCTCTTAAAAAGAATTACAATTAATCCAGTAATATTCGGAGGTAAACCCATTATCCGTGGTATGCGTATTAAAGTAGAGAACATTTTGGCGCTTCTTGAACAAGGGGTAACCATACAAGAATTACTGGAGGAATACCCCGATTTGGAGTTAGATGATATTAGAGCGTGCCTGGCTTTTGCTCGTGCCCTGGTTGCAAATGAGAGCATAGAAGCAATTAATAGTGAGGCTGCGCAATGAGATTTTTAATTGATGTATGTGTTGGAGGAAGACTGTCAGTTTGGCTATCCGAGATTGGCCATGATGTCAAGGAAGTACGTTCTATAAATCCATCTATGTCTGATGAGGAAATAATGGAATTGGCTTTAATATAAAAGCGTATAATCATTACTGCTGACAAGGACTTCGGAGAACTTTATATAAGAAAAGGCAAAATGCATTGTGGTATCATCCGTGTTGCAGACGTACCGTTTGATAAAAGAAAAAGCCTTATAAAGCGAGTCTTACAAGAACATGCTGATGATCTAAGTAATATAATCATTGTGTCTACAAATCACATTCGCATTCGAAGGATATAAATAAAAAGATATGGGATAAAGAACGGCAATCCCGGTAAAGCTATGAACATGACACTTGAGACGATATTCGAGGCAGCTCACCGGGAATCCGCCGTTCTTTTCGCTTTGGACGAAGTGGAGCGAAGGCTCCACCGGTTGACCGCGGCCCGGGAGGGCTTATGCGCCAGGCTGGCCGCCCACGTCATCCAGGCCGGCGGCAAGCGCCTGCGCCCGCTGCTGGTGATCCTCTGCGGCGGGCCGGGTCCCGATCGGGAACCCGTCCTCGACGTGGCCGTGGCGGCGGAACTGATCCACACCGCATCCCTGATCCACGACGACATTCTGGACGGGGCGGACACGCGCCGGGGGGTGCCCACCATCAATGCCCTCTGGGGCAACCATGCGGCGGTGCTGACGGGGGATTTTCTGTTCGCCGCCGCCTTCGGCCTGCTGGCCGGTGAGCAGACCCGCGGGGCGATGGCCCTGATGACCGAGGCGGTGCAGGCCATGTGCCAGGGGGAAATGGAGGAGGGCGAGTCCCTCTTCCAAACATCCCTCACCGAGGATGCATACATCGCCCATATCGAAAAGAAAACCGCATCCCTCCTGGCCGCCTGCTGCGGCGCCGGAGCCCTGGCAGGAGGCGCCTCCCCGGAGACTGCCGCAGCCCTTGCGGCCTTCGGGCGCAACCTGGGGCTCGCCTACCAGATCGTGGACGACCTGCTGGACTTCAGTTCGGACGACTGCACCCTGGGGAAGCCGGCCAACTCCGACCTCGCCCGGGGCGTCCTGACCCTCCCGGTGATCTACCTCCTGCAGGAGGGGAGCCACCGGGCGGCCGTAGAAGAAATCATAGCCGGAAGGGCCTGCGGTCCGGAGGGCTTCGCCCGCATAAAAAAAGCCGCCGAAGAAACGGCCGCCCTCGCCTACGCCTACCAGAAAGCCCTTCATTTCGCCGGTCAGGCCCGTGACTGCCTCGCCTCCATCCCGTACCTCCCCTCCCGGGAGATGCTGCTCGCCCTCGCCGGCCGGGTGGTCTCCCGAAAGAGCTAGATCTTCCCCAGCGCCCTTAAAATCCGGCAGAGCCGGTACATGGACAGCGTTTCCCTTCCCCCGGTGGAGAGGAGCAGTTCCGCCGTCTCCTCAAGCCCTTGAGCCCGCACCTTCGGATCGGACAGGTAGAAGGCCGGGAGGCCGAGCACCACCGTTGTGTGGAAAAGAGGTTCCGGGAGGGCCGCGGCTGCCTCCAGGGCGCGCTTCAGGAAAAAGGCGAGGCGCTCCCGGCAGGCGGCAGGGCCGGGGTAATAGGAGACGAAATTGAGGTCCCCGCCTTTCCGGTCCTCCTCCTGGTCTATAAGATAGTCAAGCAGGATGTGGAGGCCGCAGATCCAGGGGAAATAGCCTGCGGTAACGGCCCGGGCCTCGGCGGCGGTTAGGCCGGGCCGTCCGGCGGCGGCGCAGAGGGCGAAAATCCCCAGGGTGGAGCCGGTGGCCGCCGCAAACTCCCACCAGTCCAGTTCCGGGAAGCCGCCGGAATGGGCGGCAAACCAGTTCTTGAGCAGGGTTTCCCTCAAGGGGAGATGGGCGTGCTTGAAGGTCTGGAGGTCGCTGTAAAGGCCGGCCAGCCACAGGGCATCCCTTTTCACCACCCCGTAAGAGGGGAGACTGCGCAGGACGCTGCGGCATTCCTGCACAAGGGCCGCCAGGTACCCCCCGTCGTCCCGGTGGGGGAAGAGGCGGTAGTAGTCCCCCGGCTCCCGGTCCGGGTCCAGGGCATCGGTGAAGGCGGTGTGCAGCTGCCGGAAGGCATCCGCCTCCAGGCAGCCGGTGCGGTCGCACAGGTTGTCCAGGTAGTCGCTGATGGTCTGGAAGGCGACGATGAACGGGACGAGTTCGCCGTCCGCCCCACCGGCCAGGGCGTAAACGCTTCCCCCCTGGCAGTGGAAGCGCTTCTTTTTGATGCTTGCCACCCCCTGGGCCGCCAGTTCCCGGTCCCCCGCTCCGGCGATGCGCTCCCGCCAGCGCCCGAGTTCCCTTTCCACCTGGGGAAAGACCCGGATGACGAACCGGGTAACCAGGGCCAGGCGCCGCCCCCGTTCGCTCCTCGCCATGAGTGTCTCAATCATCGAAAAAGTCCCCCATCCATTAACATTGACCGGAACCGCGTAAAACCAAGGTTAAAGCCCATCATCATACATCCAAGGGAAATCTGTTTTCTTTATCCTGTTTAGTTTCCGGTGCTGTTCTATTGCGTTGGTAGATTTTCTCTCCTCTTCCAGAGCCTTTTCCTTTCAGCCAGCCCCCAGTTCCAGGCAAAGCGGGCGCATCCGGCGTGCTTCTTGAGAAGCACAAGCTGGTTTTTGTTCGGTTTAAGCTCGTAGCGGTAGGCTTTATTCACCAGCATTCTCTATGGCCTCCATAGCTCTCTTCACACGGTTCTTCGCCGATCTTCTCCCATACAGACGAGCGCAGAACGAGGTTAATACTTCGATCATGTCCTGAACCAAATCGTCTTTGACTTCGCCTGGCTCCATAACCATAATCCTTCTGCCCTGAGCCATCAATGCCGCCTCGATGTACTCAAAACCGAACCGGGCTAATCTATCACGGTGTTCGACAATTATGGTTGTAACCTCCGGGTCGGATAAAAGACGCATAAGTTTCCTGCGGTGCCCATTTAATCCGGAACCAATTTCAGTTATCGTCTTTGCTACGGCCAATCCTTTGCTGTTCGCAAATTCCAAAAGCCTGGCTACCTGCCTGTCTAAATCTGCTCTCTGGTCGGCGCTGGATACTCTCGCATATATGGCCGTCCTTCCTCCTTCCTTTTCTTCGCCGACTTTGACCAGTATCGTGCCGGTTGGTGTTTGATAAGCCGGGACAGGCAGCTTTCCTTCTTTGTACCACTTCCAGGCGGTCTTGTAGTTAATTCCTTGCTTCCTTGCCCACTCACTGAGTTTCATGTAGACATTATACCATAATTACTGCTATATGTGTATTTTATGTGACAGTTGTTAACCCTTTCATTAATACGCCCATTAACTACTCAAGCTGCCAGCTGTGGAAAGTCACAATCATTTAGTGCAATACGTTTCGTAAAAAGAGGTAAAGTCATCCATTATCGAGAAGATTTAAAGTAAGAAATGCGGCTAACTGCCCTGAAAGGAGGGATGTTTGTAAGCCGGAGCCCTTTATATACGTAATTATATTGAATAAATCTTTGAGCCGGTTTTTGGGGCAACTCCTGGCTCTTTGAGCCTGAAGCACATCAATTTGTTTCATGAGAGGAGGTCAATAACTTGAGAAGGACAATAACGAACTTCCTGTTGGTTTTAACGTTAGTTGCGGCCATCCCCCTGAGCGCAAGCGCCGCTGCGGTTTTCAAAGATATAAACCGGCACTGGGCAGAGGAAAGCATCGCTGCGCTCGCCGAAAAGGGGTATATCAAGGGGTATCCCGACGGCACCTTCCGCCCCGATAACACCGTCAGCCGGGCGGAATTCCTGGCGATTCTAACCGCCTGCTTGGGCATCAAGCCGGACGGTGCAACTACCGTTTATTTCTCCGATACCAGAAATCACTGGGCACTGGCCCAGATCAATGAGATGGTCAAACGCGGCGTACTGGTACCCGCGGAGTATCCCGGCGGACTCAACCCCAACGGGCCCATCCTGCGCAGCGAAACGGCAGCCATGCTGGTGAGAGCGCTGGGGAAGGAACCGTCTGCCGGGGAACCGGCCTTCTCGGACCGCACCAGCCTGAACAAAAGCATGTACCGCGGCTATATCAAGGCTGCCTCCGAACTCGGGCTCGTCTCCGGCTACCCCGACGGCGAGTTCAAACCCTTCGAAAAGGTTACCCGCGCCCAGGCCTGCATCATGTTTAATAAATTCCTCGCAAAGCTGGGAATTTCATCTTCGCCCGGCACGTCTTATCCATCCACGTCAGACTCCATCTCGGCGCTGGTGCTGGACGGAAAACGCTACGACCTCAGCACCACCCCGCTGTTGATCAAACAGGATCTGAGCGAGATTCCCGTAAGCTACCTAAAGGCAATTTCAGGTTTCCTCTACGTCAACGGCACAATCCGCTTCCCTCTGAACAGTTCATCCGGCAACCCGGATCTGGTCATCGGCACCAACCGCTACTGCATCAGCAGTATGAGTGTCAGCGGAAGCAACCTGGTAGCAACAACCAGGTGCAGGAAGCTGTACAAGATGGCCTTCGGCGGCCATACTTACAACGCAGATTACCTGAGGCTCTATACCGGCAACCTCAAGAGCAAGCTCTACCTTTCGGACGCCGAGCTTGTGGATGAAAGCACGCTCAGGATCTCCGGTACCTCTTACGACCTGTCTGCAGACAAGGTCTCCCTTGCCCTCGAGGGGAAGTTTTACAGGATAACGGGAATTAATTTCGGTGACCGGGAAACTACCCTGAAGCTGGTAGAAACCGACCCGGTCCTGATCGAAAATCCGGAGATATCCGACATCCTGGCTATTTTTGCGGGCCCGGAGACCCTTGACCTGGACTCCATATCCCGCATCGACTTTTTCATCGACGGGGAAAAGTACAACCTATCCAGTGTGATCATTGACTCATCCGGCAATTTCGAAGCCGATGACAACATCTACTCGCCGTCGCAGATAATCATGCTGGTGGACGGAAACTACTATCAACTCGATGAGGTTAAGATGCGGGGAGGCAAGCTCATAATTTACTGCACGGAGACCAACAACTCCAACTGGGTCGTTATTAACGACAAATACCACAATGCCGATGATGTTAAGATCCTTAAGGACGGCGAAAGCTACGATCTGGATGACGTCCTGGTGGTCAGCCGCAATCTGCTGCGCATCAAGGGGCGCCAGTACGAGGTGGGCGGAAGTGATTCCGTCTTCAGATGCCGTTTCGACGGAAAATTCTATAAGATCAAAAGCATCGACTACGACACCAAACTGGAGATGGTGACCATGAAGGTCATCGAAGACACCGGATACCAGGGCGCCAACCAACCGGATCATTTCAACTTTTACTTCCAGGGGTCGATCTACCACAGCGGGACGGACGATGTCTCTATTTACGCCGGCGGCAGTTGGAGAGACTTTGACAGGATAAATATTATCGACCCGGCCCGGTTCAGCTACGGGGATTCCGGTTATTCCCTTATAAACACTAAGGTGCGTATCGATAATGAAGAATTCATTATCGACGACACGGTATGGCGCGCCAGCAGCAACACCCTCGACATCTACCTGGAGGAAGGCTAGACTGAACCAGGCGAGAAGTATTAGCACGGCATTGTCAGGCTGTATCGGCTGGGGGATGAAGAGACTTATGAAAAAATAACTATCGCCCGGGCGGCAGGAATCTTCGTTCACCGTCGAATATTTACAATTGTGCGAACCATTCGCAAAAAGGTGGCCTTGTTATTTGAACTGGCGCAGTTTTCTGGCAACCCTCCTGATCGGAATAGCAATCCTGATCCCCGCCGCCCTGCTCAGCGTGCGTTTAGACTTGAATTTCTGGGGTTTAAAAGTGAAGCAGGCTGCCGGCGAGCAGTTCAAGAAAGAGCCGCGGGATACCGCCGTTTTTCCGGCCGGGAACGGCGAAACCGCCGAAAAGCCCGACACAGAAGCAGAAACGCAGCCCGCAGCCGGGCACGGGGAACGGCAGGCCGGACGGGAGCCGGCGCAGCAGGCCGGGCACCAGGAAGAGCCGGCGGAGCAGCCGGAGAAACACTCCCGCGTCGTCTACCTCACCTTCGACGACGGCCCCAACACCGTCACCACCCCGCAAATCCTTGACATCCTGAAGAGCCACGGTGTGAAGGCCACCTTTTTCGTCACCGGCTGTAACGCCAGGCTCAACCCCGGGGTTTTGCGGCGCATCCGGGAGGAGGGGCACGCCATCGGCAACCATTCCTACCGCCACGATTACGCCGCCTACCGGGACCAGGCGGCCTTCGCCTCCGATCTGGAACTGGCTGCGGAAGCAATAGAGGCGGTGACGGGAACCCGACCCGTCCTTTACCGGCCCCCGGGGGGGACCGCCAACCTGAATCACGTATGCCGGGAGATCCTTGCAGAAAGGGGTTACCGCATTGCAGGCTGGAATGTTTCCAGCGCCGATACCGACCCCCACGGCGTGACTCCGGAGCAGCTGATCAACAATGTGCTGCACGGGGTGGCGAGAGTCTCCCGGAAAGGAGTGCCGGCTGTCATCCTGATGCACGACGGCACCCAGACGGGTGGACACCCCGCCCCCGGCACTCCCGGCTACATCTACGCCAAGAACCGGGAAGCAGATGTGGCGGCCCTCCCGGTGATCATCAAAACCCTGAAGGAGCAAGGATTTACTTTCGGCACCCTTGCCGAATAATTAAGCTGCAGGATTTCCTTCCCAGGCGGCGAATTATCTTATTGCAATGCATTGAATTGAAAGGAGGAAATGCATTGCCTATTGATACTGAACTTATAGAAACGCTGCGCTCTGTTATCAAGGAAGAACTAAAACCCGTCCGCCAGGAGATCGCCCAGGTCAGGGATGACCTGCAGGGACAGATCAATCAGTTCAGAGATGACATGCAGGGGCAGATCAACCAGGTCAGGGACGACCTGCAGGGGCAGATCAACCAGGTCAGGGACGACCTGCAGGGGCAGATCAACCAGTTCAGAGATGACCTGCAGGGACAGATCAATCAGTTCAGAGACGACCTGCAGGGACAGATCAATCAGGTCAGAGACGACCTGCAGGGGCAGATCAATCAGTTCAGAGACGACCTGCAGGGGCAGATCAACCAGGTCAGGGACGACCTGCAGGGGCAGATCAACCAGGTCAGAGACGACCTGCAGGGGCAGATCAACCAGGTCAGAGACGACCTGCAGGGGCAGATCAATCAGGTCAGGGACGAGTTCGGCGGCCAATTCGCCGTGATAAACAAGCGCCTGGACAACCTGGAAGAAGGCCAAAAGAAAATGCAGAAAGACATCACCGATATCAAAAGAGAGTTGCGGTGTGTCTGGGAGGATATCGGCAAGCTCGATAGGAGGCTAACTGCTCAGGAAGAGCGGGCAGTCCGGTGAAAAGACGCAAAAAGCGTCTGCAAAACAAGACCCCCATTTCAGCCGGGGGTCTTCAATACTTGCCTGGAGGTAGTCAACATGACCGACCCGAGAGTCAGCCGGCTGGCCGGGAACCTGGTCCACTATTCCTGCCGGCTGCAGAAAGGCGAAAAGGTTTTAATAGAAGCCGTGGGACTGGAGCGGCCGCTGGTGAGGGAGCTGATCCGCCAGGTCTACCTGGCGGGAGGCATCCCCTTTGTGACCATCAAGGACAGGACGGTGGACAGGGCGCTGCTGCTGGGAGCCACCGTGGAGCAGATCAAGCTGATGGCCAAATACGAAGCGGCCAGGATGAGGGACATGGACGCCTACATCGGCGTGCGCTCGGGTGACAATGCGGCGGAGCTTTCGGACGTCCCCGCGGACAGGATGGAGCTTTATCAGAAGTACTTCTGGCATCCGGTGCACGGAGAGATCCGGGTTCCCAGGACCAAGTGGGTGGTCCTGCGCTACCCCTCCCCCTCCATGGCCCAGGCCGCCGGCATGAGCACCGAGGCCTTCGAGGATTTCTACTTCAAGGTCTGCAATCTGGACTACGCCGGGATGTCCAGGGCGATGAACCCCCTCGTGGAGCTGATGAACAGGACCGACCGGGTGAGGATCCTCGGCCCGGGCACCGATCTGACCTTCTCCATCAAGGGACTGCCCGCGGTCAAGTGCGACGGGAGGGCGAACATCCCGGACGGGGAGGTCTACACCGCACCGGTCAGGGACTCGGTCAACGGCTGCATCACCTACAACACCCCCGCCCAATACCACGGCTTTACCTACGAGAACATCAGGCTGGAGTTCCGGAAGGGGAGAATTGTCCGGGCGACCGCCAACGACACCGAACGGATCAACCGGGTCTTCGATACCGACGAAGGAGCAAGGTATGTCGGAGAGTTTTCCTTCGGGCTGAACCCCCACATCCACCGGCCGATCCGGGACACCCTCTTCGACGAGAAGATCTCCGGCTCCATCCACTTCACCCCCGGCAGCGCCTACGACGACTGCTTCAACGGGAACAGGTCGGCCATCCACTGGGACCTGGTGCTCATCCAGACGCCCGAGTACGGGGGAGGGGAAATCTACTTCGACGGCGTGCTGGTGAGAAAGGACGGCAGGTTCGTCCTGCCGGAGCTGCAGGGGCTGAACCCCGAGAATTTAAAATAAAAGATTTACTGGCTGATGCCCTGCAGTTTGATGGAATCTCCCCGAAAATAGGTTATCCCCATGCCCACCGGCTTGTTGTCTTTATTATAGAGCTTTTGCTCCACCACCAGCAGGGGAAGCTCATCGTAAATATTCAGATACCTTTTTATCTCCTCATCCGGCTGTCTGGCATAGATCACGATTTCTTTCTTTAAGGCAAAAAGGGAAACGCTCTTCGACATCATCTCAGGAAAGGTGGCCTGCTCGATCTCCTTTTCCACCACAGGCATCCCCTTCTGATAGAGCAGATATTTGACGTCATAGGCCACAGGGCAGCCCTCGGTGTAGAACAGCCTGCGGATCACGATGACGTTTTTGTTTCTGGTGGTCTGCAGGTCGGCGGCCAGATTTTCATCGGGGATGATGATATTGACCTCCAGCAGTTTTGTTTTATCCACGCTGTTGATCGAGTTGTGCATTTCGTCATAGTAAACGGTATACTTGTTGAGTTCGGGTTTTGCCACAAAGTTGCCTTTCCCGGGTATCGAATAAATGTAGCCTTCATTCGCCAGCACCGCCAGCCCTTTTCTCACAGTCATGCGGCTGGTATTGTATTCTTTGCACAATGCCGATTCCGAAGCTATGGCATCGCCGGGTTTTAATTCTCCGATGCTTATCTTATTTTTTATGTCCTCGACTATTTGAAGATAGAGCGGATTAGTCATTGCCGCGTACTCCCTCTCCACTGCCGGATTCAGCCCATTCCATGCATGTTTTGACTCCCTCGGAGGCATCTTTAGCAAAGCTATCGGCACCGATGTATGCGCATGCCTCCTCCGTAAGATGGTTGCCGCCTACGATAACCTTCACCTTGTCTCTTAACCCGGCCTCTGCCAAAGCTTCTATTACCTCTTTCATTGCCTCTATGGTGTTTGTCAAAATCCCGCTAAGCCCCACGATATCGGGTTTATACTCCGCTACCTTTTTGACAAACAGCTCCTTGGGCACATCCACCCCGAGATCGATAACCTCGAACCCGTTTGCCTCCATCATCCCCCTGAAGATATCTTTGCCGATGTCATGTATGTCCCCCGAGACGGTGCCGAGCACAACTCTGCCGATTCTCTTGCTGTGCCGGACCTTAAAATGGGCGACCATCTTTTCCAGTGCCAGCACCTGCTTAAAAATAATTCCGGCCATAATCAGATCGGCGATGTAATACTCCTTGCTCTCATACAGTTTCCCGACCCTGTTCATGCCTTCGTTGATCAGTTCCAGCAGGTGCAGGGGATCCATGCCTTGATCCAACAGTTCACCGGCCAGCTGCAGGACCTTTTCTTCGTCCAACTGCTCTACATGTTTGATCAATAATTCTTCCTTTTGCCTTAAGCCCTTCACGCCGATCACCCCCGCATCATAATCTCAAGGCCCGGCTGCCTCTTTACCACCGGCGGGACCGCTCTCTCCTCCGGCCAAACCGAAGGATCGGCTCCCTATATACGTATATATACAGCAATATCCTATTTAAATAAAGTCTAATCTGCCAATTTGCTTTAAAGGCGCCCCACCGGGCGCCGTAAAACCTCAAACATTTTTAAGAGATGTTTCTCCTCCGGGCCGCGGCCCCCAATTCAGGCAGCAGCAGGGACACAACGCCCACCATTAAGAAGGACAGGCTGCCCAATGCGAATAAAAGGTCATAGTTCTGGCCGGCCAACGGTGCGACAATAAAAGACGGGATAAAGACGGCACCGATAACTTGGAGGGTACCGATAATCCCCCCGGCGCTCCCGGCATAAACAGGGCCGATCTCCGGAAGCAGCATCGGAAATGCCATAAGCAATGGGGTGCATATTCCCAAAAAGATCCCGAAAAGGGCGAGCATCGCAGCCATCCCCGCACCTTGAGGCAAAAGCCAGGAACCGTATCCGGCGATTGCTCCCAATACCGCCACAGGGGTGATAAAAGGCTTGATTTTGCCCACCCGGTCCGACAGAAAAGGTCCTGCAAGGCTCCCTACAATGGTACCAAACGTTACTATCGATGTCATAAAGCCCGCCGCCACCGGACTCATCCCATGCACCTTATTCAGGGCATTCGGCAGAAAACCGGAAAAGACCATGGAAGAACCCATCAAAAACATCAACGCCAGGCCCACCAGCCAGACGTTTCTGCTCCCGGCAGCCACCTTAATATACCCGGTCACGGGCATGGCCGGCAGGCCCGGGGCCCCCTCGGGGCTGGCTTTAATAAAAGCCAGCCACAGGAGCCATATTACCAGCATGACGAAACCCGCGGTTTCAAAGGCGCTTTTCGTTGTCGGAAACAATGCCGATGTGGCCAAACCGACGCTCATCCCCACACCGCTGGCAGAAAAATAGATGCCCATGGCGGTGTTCATCTGCTCGCCGGGAAACCATGCCCCCAGCAGCTTTGAGGCATTGGCATTCAAGAGGCCGGGGCATATTCCTGCCAGAAACATCAGGGCAAACATCTCCCAAAAGCTGTGGGCGGCATACCGGAAAAACACTCCTATGACCGAAAAGGCAAACCCTACCGCCACCACCCTCTTAACACCAAACCGGTCGGCCAAGGCACCCGCCGCGAAGCTGAAACATACCCCCGCCAGCATGGGTGCCGTCAGTATCATGGAATACTGCCCGGATGTCAATTTAAAAGCGGGGATAATTTTATAAGCCAGAGCCGCCACCTGAAACTGCGCAGCAAGGCCGATAAACACAGCAGACCACATTATTGCCAGAATCACCCAGCGATAGGGTGAGAGAACGGGTTTGGAATCTTCCATAAACTGCAATCATCCTTTTTTATAAATTTTACAATCGGGAATATTCCGGGATTAAAAACCCTTAATCAACTCCGATGGTCAAAAGAAGAGAGAGGCAGGCCTCTCTCTTTTAATCCGGATAAATCTGCTGCATTGCCCAACGTTGGGTCCGGCTTTACATCAACAGAAACATAATGAAACTGAACATCATCTCTTCATAAGACTGCATTTTGCGGGCCATGGCTTTTTCCTGCTTTTCGTCTATTTCCGGATGCTCTGCTTTATACTCATCCCATGTTTTGTAATATTTCGTATTCACAACGGCACCCTCCTTTAATAATCGGCATTGGCAGCCACATACTCCAGCACTGCCCTTGCGTTGTCGACATTGATGCTGTCCAGGGTTACCGGAACCTTGTCAAAATCAAAGAAATACCTGCCGCCCGGTGCCAGAATACCGAGGAGCTCCTTCGCCTTATCGATGCACTGCTGCTTTGTTCCGGTTTTCAACAAAGATACGGGATAGAAGCCGGAGATGATGTGCTTTTTCCCCAGCTTTTCTTTAACGAGCTTCGGATCTCCGTACTCGAACCTCATCCTTGTATTCTCCGGCAGCTCGTATAAGTAATCCAGATAGCGCATCCAATCCTGCTCAACAAACAAGTATGATGATAACCCTCTTTCTGCCAGAGCTTCAACCAGCTTCTTGAAGGTAGGCCAGTAAAATCTTTCAAAGTCTTTGCCGCGCAGGTACGGCGCCATATGCAGTGGGATAAAGGTTGAATCGTTTTTATTTACAACCGGCGGCGTCCCCGCTTTAATCAACAGCGGCAGGGCGGCTTCGACGGCCGCCTCGACTTTTTCGGGAATCCTCCTGACATCGATGGAAATACCCTTGAAACCCCTCAACTGGTCGGACATGAAGTCAAAGGGCGCCTCGGTGAATCCTGCAAATAAGTTCACAACGGCATAGCCGTATTTCTGAGTCAGCTTGCCGTACAGCATTCCGAGATAGCCCATTTCGTCATAGAAGGCCTTGAATGCTTTTGCAAAGGCTATTGCTTTTGTGTTCAAGTCGGTATTCAGTTCGCTGTAAATCCTGGGCAGTATCTTCTCTACAATGCAGTTGTACGGTGATGCAATGAAGTCATCATAGTCTTCCGGCGCCATCCCCTCAACTTCAGGATGCTGTAAAAAACCTCCGGAACTCATTACAAAGTTTCTCGCACCAAGCAGTTTATAAAAAGAAGGAAGCCTGAAAGCGTTTACCGGAAGCATGTCCGAATAAAAATCCCGGCATACCTTATCGAATACTTCCTCCAGCATCTCATGGTTCCACTGAACCTCTACCAGATCTTTTCCGGCGTACTGGATGCAAAATTCAACCGGAAAGGATGCGAAGACAGGTACTCTTTTAGGAATTTTGCCATCGAGCACATCATGAAACAGCTGAGTTCTTTCCCGGGCAAGAGCCGCAACGTCGGTCATGTTACTTCACCCACCCCTGGCATATTTTAACGCCTTCGGCGGCGTTGGTGGTAAACCGGTCCGCCCCGATCTGCCTGCAGGCGTCCTCTGTAACAGGGTTTCCACCGATGATGATTTTAACATGGTCGCGCAGCCCCGCCTCTTTGAGGGCATCCACCGTTTTCTTCATCGAATCCAGGGCAAGGGTGAGCACACCGCTCATTCCCACTATTTGCGGCTTTACCTCTTTTACCTTTTCCACGAATGCACCGGCGGGGACGTCGATGCCGAGGTCGTAAACCTCAAAGCCCGCCGCTTCGGCCATGCTCTTGAAAATGTTTTTGCCGATATCGTGCAAATCGCCTTCTACGGTACCCAGAACTATCGAACCTACCTTCTCGGAGCTGCCGCCGCCCAGGACGGGTTTTAGGATATCAATGGCCGCGGTGAGCAGTTCACCGGCAAAAATCAAATCGCCGACAAAGTACTCGTTCTTTTCAAACAGATCCCCCACGATGGCCATTCCCTGCTGGCATGCATTGACGACCTGCTGGGTTTCCTCCACCCCGGGGTTTGTGGCCACAAATTCCCTCAAAAGCCCCAAAACCTTTTCCTCATCCAGTTCGCCCACTGCCTGAGTCAAAGCCTGTAAGTCTGCCATCAATCAGATCCTCCTTTTAAGAATGTAAAGTTGAAATTACATCCCTGAAGCCCAGACTTGCTTTTCGTTACAGCTTGTTACAGCCGGAGCTCACCCCCTGTTAACCCTATTGAGTTACGGGTATACCGTCAAAATGAACGGAATTATTTTTCCTCTTTAACCGGGCCTATCTTGTTCTTGCGGTAAGCATTGTAGTAGTTCCGGCAGTAGCGGTCCTGTCCCAGCAAAGCCCTTGTGGCAAGCAGTGTTGCCAGCATCTCCCTGTTGCAGGGGTCCATAATGGCCGAGTCCATTCCGGCAAAAAATGCAATGGTCAGAAAAGCCTGATTCACAACCCTTCTCAGCGGCATGCCGAAGGAGATGTTGCTGAGACCGGAGGTAAACTTAACGGTTGGGTACATTTTTTTGACGGTTGTTAAGGTTTCAACAAAGTTGAGGAGGGATTTATTGTCTGCGGAAAGGGCCATTACCAGAGGATCGATGTAGATTCTTTCAGGGGCTATATCATATTTCTGGGCCTTTTCCACCAGCGTCTTTGCTATCTCCACCCGCGTCTGGACATCCGACGGAATTCCGTTGTTGTCACAGGTCAGGGCAATGACCTGCCACTCCGTACCCTGGATCAACGGGTAAATAACCTCGCACTTATCGCCCTCTTCCGACACCGAATTGATGATTCCGGGGCGCCTGGCGTATTCGAAAACCTGTTCGATCGTTTTCGGGTTAGGGCTGTCAATGCATAAAGGCTTATCAACCGCATCCTGCACGATATCCATCAACCACTTCAGCGTCTCTACCTCGACTTCCGGTGCGGTGCCGGCACACACATCCACATAGTCGGCACCGGCTTCGACCTGCCGGACGGCCAGGTCGCGGATAAACTGTTCATTCCTTTCCGTTATGGCCTGCTTCACGCTGGGAATGGTTCCGTTGATTTTTTCACCGATGATAATCAAGGCGATTCCCCCTGTATATTTTTGATATTACCTATATATACATGTGTATTATATCATGTAGTAAATAGGTGTCAACAATAAATTATTATATTGACTATACAAATTTTAATAAAAACATCCCGGATTTTTCGCCGGGTTAACGGCGGGAGAATTTAGAGATATGCTTAAGCAGCGGAACCATATTTGTTTGCGTGTAAATCGTCTTTTTTATCTACCAGGGCAACAAAAGCGCTTGTATCAATGAATAGCTTAGAGAGGTGTGCGGCCTCCATAGAGGTCCTCCTTGTATCTTTTTGAGCTGTCAGATGAAATTTCAACTATTCCAATCAATTTTGCTAAAGGATCGTCAGGCCCGCCGCGGCGTTTCTCTTCTTTTCCTTTGAGGATACCCAATCGCCGGAAAAGTTCTTCTCTCTCATGTGGCCTTAATTTTCTTATTTCATTTTCTAAACGCTCAATCGACATAAGACTTCGCCTCCTTTAACTGTAATTATATCCCAATATCTTATAGAAATATATAACCGTTATTAAACCGCTTTTATAGCGGTTTTTTCTTTTTTCTGGAGATGAAACGAGATGATCAACCCAGTTGCGGCGCATCCGCCTGCTGCGAGTGCAATTGAAGCGATAAAATTCATCCTGGCCGACAGCCTGACTGAGACACCAAAACGCCGCAGGGATTCCGGCGTATATCGGAAAGGCTTAGAAGCCTTGAATTTTCTGATTAATCTTGCCCCCATCCGGTACTTGAGGATAACAGCTCTTACTTGCTTAACCTGATAAGCCTTGGCAAGTGTGCCCTTGGGCTGCAAATTAAGAATCTCTTCGATTCCGTCCTGGTAGAAAATGTGGTGATCTCCCTTTACACGCTCCTTAAATCCAACACAAGGAGAAGATCGCAAAGTTCTATAAAAGGTATGTTTGAATCTGATTGACCACTCATTATACGCATTAACAGCTTTTTATACTTTTCCACGGCTAACACCTTTTTCAGCACGGCCTTATAGCAAATCAATTAATTCTTCAATAGTAAGTCCTGCCTGTTCAAGGATTGACTTTAAAGTCTTTAAATCGAGAATCTCATCCGTATGAACGGGAACTGTTACAAGATTGCCGCCGGAACGCCGTAAATAATAATGGCTACCACGGATATGGGTTACTCTAAAACCCGCCCGTTTAAGAGCTCTCACCACATCTTTACCGCTAACCCGTGGCAGCCTGGTCATGCCCCGTAAGCCACCTCGACCTCGGCAACATCTATATCGCTGTCGGGTACAGGCAGTCCTTCGATCTCCAGTGCCTCCAGGTATCCTTGAATGGCCTCCTGGATTCTTTCCAGGGCTTCATCCTTATTTTTACCTTGAGTAACGCAGCCAGGCAGAGCGGGAACGGTGACAGTATAGCCGTTACTTTCATTTTTTTCTAAGATAACCTTAAACCTTCGCAGCATGATGTGGTTCCCCCTTTCTGTTAATTATTATATCCTAACCCCACTTACCAGGATCTAAATTCGCAACATTTCCCTTCAAATCAGACACAGACAGTATGCAGAGGAACAATAAAATAATCATATTTTCGGGGAAAACTAAGGGTTCCCGTTTCCGGAAACCCTTTATTATCAAATGGTGAGCCATCCGCGACTCGAACGCGGGACACCCTGATTAAAAGTCAGGTGCTCTACCAACTGAGCTAATGGCTCACATATCTTATTTTTGTTACATCAAATATCTTACAATGGGTCAGTGCTTTTGTCAACAGCCCACATGCAGGCAGTACACGCCGCGCACAGCAACACATCCCCCATGAGCTGCGCGGCAGGCTGCCCGTGTTATTTCCGCCCGGTGGGTGATGGTGGCCCGTCTGGTCTTCTAGAACACCTCCTGCAGGACGATGGTCTGCTCCCGGTCGGGGCCAACAGAAACCATCACCACCGGGACGCCTGTTATTTCCGAAATCCTCTGCAGATACCTGCGGGCGGCTTCGGGCAGGTCCTCGTACCTTCTGATTCCGGAGGTGTCCTGCTGCCATCCGTCCAGTTCCTCGTAGACCGGCTCGCACTCCCGGAGCACTCTCAAGCTGGCCGGGAACTCCTTCAAGACCTCGCCGCCCCGGCGGTAGGCGGTGCACAGCCTGACTTTCGGCATATGGTCGAGCACGTCGAGCTTGGTGATGATCAGCCCGCTCAGGCCGTTTATCCGGGCAGCATAGCGGAGCATCACCAAGTCAAGCCAGCCGCACCGGCGGGGACGCCCGGTGGTGGTCCCGAATTCCATGCCGCGCTGCCGGAGATCCTCGCAGTCCACACCCATCAGCTCGGTGGGGAAGGGCCCCTCCCCGACCCGGGTCAGGTAGGCCTTGCACACTCCCAGGACCCGGTCGATGGCGGTCGGGCCAACCCCGGAACCGGTGCAGGCGCCGCCTGCCGCCGGGCTGGAAGCGGTCACGAACGGATAGGTGCCGTGGTCCAGGTCAAGCAGCGTTCCCTGGGCACCTTCAAACAGCACGTGCCTCCCCTCCGCCAGGTACCGGGAGAGAAGAAGGGAGGTATCGGTGATAAAGGGGCGCATCCTTTCGGCGTAAGGCTTGAGCCAGACCACGATTTCCGCGGGATCGAAACCAGGGACCCCGTACAGCTTTTCAAAGACCGCGTTTTTCTGCTCCACCAGTTGTGAAACATAATCTTCCCAGCCGGGTTCGAGCAGTTCTCCGGTTCGGAGCCCAACGCGGGAGACCTTGTCTACATAAGCCGGGCCGATGCCGCGCCGGGTTGTCCCGATCTTCTGGTTCCCCCGGGCATCCTCCTGGGCCTCGTCGAGCCGCTTGTGGCACGGCAGCAGGATGTGTGCCCGGTCGCTGATGCAGAGCCTCCCGTTTTTAACGCCCCGGGCAAGCAGCCCGTCCAGTTCCTGGAATAATACCTCGGGGTCGACCACCAACCCGTTGCCGATAATGCAGACCTTATCGGGGTAAAAAATCCCGGAGGGGATCAGGTGCAGGCGAAACTCCTGGGAACCGATCACCACGGTGTGCCCGGCGTTGTTGCCCCCCTGGTAGCGGACCACAACGTCCGCCCGGCTGGCCAGGTAATCGGTGACCTTCCCTTTGCCTTCGTCCCCCCACTGGGCCCCTACAATCACTACACACGACAATGACTCCGCCTCCTGTTCTTTCCCATGTACCGGTGAGTACCAACCGCTTTAAGCGGCAGAGTTCTTCCGGCGTGTGATCTCACGGGCAACGATCATTCCGCTCAAAGAGGCCTGGGCCAGCCCGCGCGTGACCCCGGCACCATCCCCGGCAACGAAAAGGTTCGGAACCCCGGTTTCCAGGACATTCGTTACCTCTATGCGGGATGAGTAGAACTTCACTTCAACCCCGTAAAGGAGCGTATGGTGGGAATAAACACCCGGTGTCACCTGATCCATCGCCTTGAGCATCTCGATGATGGCCAGGAAGTGACGGTAGGGCAGCACCAGGGAAAGGTCGCCGGGTGTTGCCTCCTTCAAGGTGGGCACCACCAGCCCCTTGGCAAGCCGCTCCGGGGTCGAGCGCCTGCCGTGCATCAGGTCGCCCAGGCGCTGGACGATGACCCCGCCGCCCAGCATGTTGGCCAGGCTGGCTATGTACTTCCCGTAGGCGATGGGCTCCTTGAAGGGTTCGGTGAAATTCTTGCTCACAAGCAGGGCAAAGTTTGTGTAATCGGTCTTGTATTCCGCATGGGTGTGGCCGTTCACCGTAACGATTCCATCCGTATTCTCCATGACCACTTCCCCATACGGGTTCATGCAAAAGGTCCGCACCCGGTCCTCAAAGGTCGGCGAGGTAAAAAGGAACTTCGCCTCATAGGTCAGCTTCGTCAGCGGTTCCATCACCACTGCGGGAAGCTCGACCCTGAGGCCGATATCCACCGGGTTGATGGCCATCTTCAGGCCGAGCTTTTCCGCCTGTCTGACGAGCCATTCCGCCCCCTGCCTCCCGGGGGCGCAGACCACGTAGGAAGCGGCTATTTCCTCTCCCTTCCCGGTGACCACGCCGGCAACGGCTCCGTCTCTTACCAGCAGGGAATCTACCGCTGTGTTCGTCCTGATGGCCACCCCTTTTGTGACCAGGTAATCCTGCATCTGCTGCAGGATCCTCTGGGTCCTGCCGGTTCCCAGGTGGCGCACAGGAGCGGGCACAAGGCGCAGCCCCGCCAGGGCGGCGCGCTTTGCCAGAGTGTCGATCTCATCCTGGTTCTCCAGCCCGTAGACTTCCTGCGGCGCCCCGAACTCCAGGTAAATCTCGTGGACGGACCGGATGCCATCCTCGAACTCTTCCCTATCGAGGTAGGAGCCGAGCATACCGCCGACTTCGGTGGAGAGGGCGAGCTTGCCGTCGCTGAAGGCGCCGGCCCCACCCCACCCGGACACAACCGCACAGGAGGGGCAGCCGAAACAGGGCGCCCTCTTTTCCCGGGACGGGCATGTCCGGTCCTGGAGGTCCCGGCCCTTCTCCAGCATGAGAATATTTATGCTTTCATTCCGTCTTATCAGTTCCAGAGCACAGAAAATTCCGGCGGGACCGGCTCCAACGATGATGCAGTCGTATTTTTCCAAAAAAGCAGCCCCCCTCAACCGGCTAAAAATAAAAAAAGCGGGACGCTTTGCAAGAAAAACACTCTCAACCGACTAAATATTAACAAAAGCCGCCTGCAGTGTCAAGCTAAGGTGCGGCCCCGCCCAGCACCCGCTCCCGGCGGTTTGCCGGGCCGGCGGCAGGTGTTCATCCTACCGGACGGCCCCGGAAGGACCGTCTCCGTCAAGAGGCTCCGGCGCCTCCCCGCCGAAGGCCGGCGGTTCGGACTTCTCCAGGTTGGCGAACTTCGTGAACTCTTTTAAGAAAGCCAGTTCCACCGTTCCGGTGGGGCCGTTGCGCTGCTTGGCGATGATGATGTCGGCGATTCCCTTTTTTTCGGAATCGGGGTTGTAGTAATCGTCCCGGTAGATGAACAGCACCACGTCCGAGTCCTGCTCCAGGCTGCCGCTCTCCCGGAGGTCGGAGAGCATCGGGATCTTATCCATCCTCTGCTCCACCGCCCTGCTCAACTGGGAAAGGGCCAGCACCGGGATGTCCAGCTCCCGGGCCAGGGACTTCAGGAAGCGGGAAATCTCCGAGATCTCCTGGACGCGGTTCTCGACCCGCTTGCCGAGCTGCATGAGCTGGAGGTAATCGATCACCAGGAAGCCGATCCCGTGCTCGATCTTCAGGCGGCGGGCCTTGCTCCGCAGCTCCAGCAGGCTGATGGCAGGTGTGTCGTCGATGAAAATGGGGACTTCGGAAAGCCTGGTGGCTGCGTGCAAGAGGCGCGACCAGTCGTCCTCGGTGAGACGCCCGGTTCGCAGGCGGTGCTGGTCGATCAGGGCCTCGGCGCAGAGCAGGCGCTGGACCACCTGGTCCCCGGACATCTCCAGGCTGAAGATGGCAACCGGAACTCCACTCGCCGCCACGTTGCGGGCGATGTTCAGGCCGAGGGAGGTCTTGCCCATGGACGGGCGCGCCGCCAGCAGGATCAGGTCGCTGGGCTGCATCCCCAGGGTCATCCTGTCCAGGGCGTCGAAGCCGGTGGACAGGCCGGTGGCCGCACCCTTGTTGATGTACATCTGCTCGATCTGCTCCAGGGTGCTGACCAGCAGTTCCTTCAGGGAACGGTAGCCCCGGCTCTGGCGGCGGACGCTCAACTCCATGATCATCTGCTCCGCCTCGTCGAAGAGCCGCTCGCTCTCCACCCCCTCGTCGTATGCCCTGGCAACCAGCTGCGTGCAGGTGCCGATCAGGGTGCGAAGCAAGCCCTTCTCCGCCACGATCCGGGCGTAATACCCCACGTTGGCGGCAGTCGGCACCGCCCCTGCCAGGGATGCCAGGTAGCTGGCCCCTCCCACCTTGTCCAGCAGATCCTTCTGTTTCAAAGACTCGGTGACCGTGACCAGGTCGATCGGCCGGCCGGTCTCGGCCAGTTCCTGGAGGGCCCGGTAGATCTCCCGGTGCCCCTCGCCGTAAAAATCCGAAGGTTTGAGGATCTCCGCAACGGTGGCGAAGCTCTCCGGGGCCAGGAGCAGCGCCCCCAGCACCGCCTGTTCCGCTTCGATGCTGTGCGGAGGTATGCGATCAAGCAGTTCCATGCCGGTTTCTCCTATCTCCCACCTTCCATCAGGATGTGGGGGAAGGCTTCCGTGATCTCTCCCACGCCGACTATTTCCGTACCCCAGAGTTCGGAGGGGAGATCCCGGGCATTTTCCAAGGGGATGATCACCTTCTTCGCCCCAACCTGGCGCGCCCCGTAGATCTTCTCGGGAATACCCCCCACCGCCCGGACCCGGCCCTGGATGGAGAGTTCCCCGGTCACGGCCACGTCCTGGCGCAGGGGGATACCCTCCACGGCGCTGTAGATGGCGAGGAAGATCGCCGACCCGGCGGAGGGCCCCTCCACCCGGCCGCCGCCGATGATGTTCACGTGGATGTCAAAGTCGGCGGCGTCCTTGCCGGTTACCTTCCTGAGGACGGCCAGGGCGTTGAAAACGGAGTCCCTGGCCATCGCCCCGGCGGCGTCGTTGAACCTGACGGTGCCGTGCCGCGGCTCCCGGGCGGGAAAGGCGATGGCCTCGATCTCCAGGACTGTCCCCACAAAACCGGACACTGCCAGCCCGAACACCTTCCCGATCTCCCCACGCTCCCCGGCATGCTGGGTGACATAGGGAGTCAGCCTGCTCACCTGCAGGACCTCCTGCAGGTCGCCCATGGTCACTGTCACTTTCTTTCTCTGCCGGGTGCTTCCCCGCAGATAGAGGGCCATGGCGTAGGCATCCACCAGGATGTTGGTGGCCTTGCGGGCATCCACCGTGTATTCGCCGATGGTCTCGGCCACCCCGGGCGCCAGGGCCACGTTCAGCTTGCGGGCGGCCTGGCGGACCACCTTCTGGATCTCCCAGGGGTTCAGGCAGTCGAAGAAGATCTCGGCGCACCGGGAACGGAAAGCGGGGTTGATCTGCTCCGGCTCCCGGGTGGTGGCCCCGATCAGGACGAAGTCCGCCGGCGCCCCCTCCTCGAAAAGCTGCCTGATGTACTGGGGAACCTGGGGATCGTGGGGATCGTAATAGGAGGACTCGAAGGTGACCTTTTTGTCCTCAAGCACTTTCAACAATTTATTCTGTAAAACGGGGTCGACATCCCCGATCTCGTCGATGAACAGGATACCACCGTGGGCCTCCGACACCAGGCCGAGCTTGGGCTCCGGGACGCCGCTCTCCGCCAGGTCGCGCCTGGCTCCCTGGTAAATGGGGTCGTGCACCGAACCGATCAGGGGGTTGGTGATCTCCCGGTTATCCCAGCGCAGGGTTGTCCCGTCCACCTCAATGAAGGGAGCATCGGGGCGGAAAGGGCCCTTGCCCATGGCCTTGACGTGCTCCAGGGCGATTCTGGCTGCGGAGGTCTTGCCTACCCCCGGCGGCCCGTAGAGCAGGATGTGCTGGGGATAGGGAGCAGACAGCTTGGCGATGAGCGCCCGCACCGGGCGCTCCTGGCCGATGATCTCCCCGGCGCTGCGCGGCCGGAGGATCTCCGAAACCGGGGCGTTCAGCCGGATCTGCTTCATCTTTTCTAAAACCGCCAGCTTTTTCAGGGTGGCGGCGTTTTCAGGTGAGCTCTGCTCCTTGAGCACCTGCACCCTCATTTCTCTCAGGTACTGGTCCTGGCGCTCCTGGATCTTTTCGACAATCTTTTTCTCGATATCCTCTTCCACAACCCGGCGCGCCATAATCTGGGCCAGGACGTCCTCCAGTTCGTCCAGGATAGCGGGGATCTGCCCGGCCGGAGGCGCTTTTTCCAGGGTGGGATCCCCGTGGATCAGCTTCTGCAGGGCGAGCACCCGGTCGCCCAGGCGGGAAGAATTCATTGCTTCGAGAACTCCCAGCTTGCTCGCCCTCAAAACCAGCCGCTCGCGGCCGTAGATCTCCCCGAGAATGGCATAGAGAGCGGCCACCCGGTGTTGAACTCCGTATCTTTTTGCATCCGTTTTTTCGGAACCTATCTGGCCCTTCGGCGCCAGGTCCTCCTTTTTGCCTGATCTGGGCATCCTCCAGCCTCCCTTAAAGCAAATAGCTGCTGTTACTGTTTGAGTCTCCGGGCAGCAATGTTGGGTGGTATAACCATACTCTGGGCATAAAAACTCCGGTTATTTTTGTTCGGCAATAACCTGTACCTTTATTTCGGCATTGACTCCGGGGTAGAGACGGATAACAACAGGGTAGGTACCCAGGGTTTTAATGGGTTCGGGAAGTTCGATCTTGCGCCTGTCCAGGGGCTTATGCAGGACGGCTTCCAGCTCCGCGGCGATGTCCCGGCTCGTGATAGCCCCGTACAGCCTGCCCCCCTCGCCTGCCCGGCCGGCCACCGTGACCGTCATGCCCTTCAGCCTGGCGGCCAGCTCTTCGGCGTTCTTCTTCTCCCGGGCCTCCTTCTTGGCACGGGACTCCTGGATCAGGTTGGCCTCCCGGATCTTCCCCTCGGTGACCGGGACGGCAAGATTCCGCGGGATCAGGTAGTTGCGGCCGTACCCCTCGGATACGTCCACCACGTCCCCCTTTTTGCCCAAACCCTTGACGTCGTCACGTAAAATCACCTTCATGGCCTCTCACTGTTCCTCCTCTTGTTCGCCCTCAAGAATTTCCAGGAGCCGGGCCCGGGCGGCGGCAAGGCCTGTTCCCTGCAGTTTCGCACCGGCCACCGTAAAGTGCCCCCCGCCTCCCATTTTTTCCATGATGCGGTGGACATTCACGGAACCGTTCGACCTTGCGCTGATGCCGACCCCTCCATCGATCGGGTAAAACACGAAGGACGCTGCCACATCCTCCACCTCCAGCAGGGTATCGGCGGCCCGGGATGCGGCAACCTGCGCCCCCGGAAACTCCGCTTCCGATCCGGTGATGGCGTACTTCCCGTGAACTACGGCCGCCCTCTGCAGCAGTTCCGCCCGGTAGCGCATAACCTCCAGGCTGTCGGTAAAGAGGTCCCTGATCAGGCCCGGCCGGGCGCCTGCATCACGCAGCAGGGCGGCCGCCCGGAAGGTGCGGGCGGTGGTGGCAAAGGTGAACTTCTTGGTATCCACCACCAGGCCTGCCAGGAGCGCCGTGGCCGCCAGGGGCGTCAGCGGGATCTCTTCCGGGAAATAGCGCAGCAGTTCCGCCACCATTTCACAGGTGGAGGAGGCCGCCGGGTCTATGTAGGAAAGGTTCGTCCGCTCCAGGAATTCCTCTCCCCTCCGGTGGTGGTCGATCACCCCGACGTAGCCGGCACGGTTGACAAGGGTTGGCTGTGGAACCATCTTCGAACGGTGGACATCGACCAGCAGCAGGAGAGTCTGCGAGGAGACTTTTTCCTCGATTTCTCTGCCCTCTCCAAGCAGGCCCGGGCTTTTTTGGCGGATCACATCAAAGAGCCTCTCGACCGCCCCGCCCGGGTGGTCGATCACGATGCGCACCTCTTTCCCGTAGCGGCGGGCGGCCTCGGCCAGGCCCACGGCGGCTCCGAAGGCGTCAAAATCAATGCGGGTGTGCCCCATTATAACAACCGAGTTGCACAATTTAAAAAGCCTGTTCAGTTCGGTGGCCGCGATGCGGGCGCGCACCTGATTGCGCTTGCCGACCGCCTCGCTGCGCCCGCCGTAAAACCAGGTGTGGTCCGGGCTCTTGACGACGATCTGATCCCCTCCCCGGGCCAGGGCGAGTTCCACGGCCTGATGGGCCAGCTGGCCGAGCCAGGCGGGGTCCTTTTCCCCGACGTCCTTGCCTATCCCGATGCTCATGGTGACGGGAAGATGGTCTCCCACCCTTACCTGTTTAAGCTGTTCGAAAACGGAAAAACCGCTTTCTTCCAGATTCGCCAGCGTTTCCGCCGGCAGCAGGGCCAGGTAGCGGTCTCTCCCGTCTTTCCGGAGGTAAACATTCCCGGCCGAAGCCCAGTCCCTCAGGAATTTATCCACGGCAGCCACAAGTAGGGGGCGCTTCTCGTCCGGGATCCCCTGGAAAACCTCGTCGTAGTCGTCAACCTGCAGCAGGGCCAGGGCAAGCTGCTGCCCGGAGGAGCGCGGCCCGGCAGGCACCTTCTCCACGGCGCCGGCAATCTCTTCCCGGAGTTCCCGTTCCCGGGCCTCCGCCTCTTTTTTGTCGATGTAGGCAAGCCCCGACATTGCCATGGCCGTAAGCAGGAAACCGAACACCGCCAGCAACAAGGTATCGCTTAAGCGGCTGCTTGCCGCCAGGGCCACACAAATGATGGCGAGCAGCAGCCCCATACCGACAAAAAACCTCTGTTTATACTTCCGGTAAAAAGAAGACTCCACGCAAACCCCCCGCTTTCTTTTCCGCTGGACCTGCATAGATTTCGGCATCACAAAAGGCGATTCCTGCAATCGACAAAACTCTTTCGCTGGTATTTTGGTTCCGCCAAAAGGAGAATATTCCTCAGGAATAAAAAAAGGGAGCATGAGCTCCCTTAGGCTCGACCGGACTCGCTCTGCTACTCCACCGTGAAGGGCAGCAGGGCAACGTTGCGCGCCCGTTTGATGGCGATGGTCAGCTGGCGCTGGTGCCCGGCACAGTTCCCGGAAATACGGCGCGGCAGGATCTTGCCCCGCTCGGTGATGTACTTCCGGAGCTTGTAGACATCCTTGTAATCTATCGAAGTGGCATGGTCCACACAGAAGCTGCAGACCTTCTTGCGCTTTTTACCACGCTCGCGCTTCAAGCCAATACCTCCTTGCTGTTCCGAATCTTAAAAGGGCGGTTCCTCGGAGCCGAAATCTTCATCGCCGAAATCCCCACCGGGGTATCCCAGATCGGCCTCCGGTGGCTCAACCCCGGGCACCGGCGCCGTTCCTTCCCGGGCCCGGTCCAAAAACTGCACGTTATCGGCAACCACTTCCGAAACCGTACGGGTCTGGCCGTCCGGTGTCTGGTAGCTGCGCACCTGGAGGCGCCCCTCGACGGCCACCAGGCGGCCCTTTCCCAGATAGTTCGAGCAGTTTTCCGCCAGCTTCCTCCAGGCCACAACCCGGATGAAGTCAGCCTCGCGCTGCCCCTGGGCGTTCAGAAACGGACGGTCCACGGCCAGGGTAAAGTTTGCCACAGCGGCACCCGATGCGGTAAAGCGCATCTCCGGTTCCCTGGTGAGCCGCCCGATGAGAATAACCCGGTTTAAAGATGAAGCCACTGCTCTCTCCTCCCCAGCCTCTCTTATGCCGCCTCACGGCGTACAATGATATGCCGCAGCACCTCGTCGGAGAGGCGCATCACCCGGTCCAGCTCCTTGGCAGTAGCGGGCTCGCCCTGGAAGAGGATCAGGGTGTAGTACCCATCCCGGTATTTCTTGATCTCGTAGGCCATCCGCTTCTTTCCCCACCGGTTGACCTGCTCCACGGTGCCCTGGTTCTGCTGGATCAGGTTTGCGAACTTTTCGATGGCGGCGTTGATCGCATCCTCCTCAAGATCGGGCTTGAGGACGAAAAGAACCTCGTAAGGCCGCAATGCCTTACACCTCCTCCCTCTGGACTAAGGCCCCCATAAAGGGGCAGGGATATACGATGGAATTATACCACATCCTGCCTGGGGAAACAACCGGAATTCCCGCACTTCAGAATCTTCTGTTGCCTCTTCCCGTGCCACGGAACCGAAGACAATCACTTCTCTAATTGGGAAGGCCGCCGCTAATCTCTTTTTTCCTCTAAAACCGCCTTTCTTTGATTAGGCTGAATCCTGAAATTACGAAGGTTCGATAAACTTTTTTTCACTTTCCCAAAACCTCTTTCTTTTTCGCCGGACCCCCAGGTCGCTTCCGGCAGCACCGAAGCGTATGAAAATGCACGACTGAGCCTACCAGTGAGCGGCTGATGGAGCCTATTACCCTTCCACGCCCTGTATTAGAAATCGAACTGCGGGCCGGGTTTAGACATCACTCACTCTCCCCTGCGGGTTTGACCACGGCCTTGACGCTCTTCTCAAACCTGGTGCGGGGGATCATCACCATGCGGCCGCACTTGGTGCAGCGGATCCGGAAATCCATCCCCACCCGCAGGATCTCCCATTCGAAGTTGCCGCAGGGATGCTGTTTCTTCATGCGGACAATATCTCCAAGGCTAAACTGCATCGGGGCCATCGCTCTCTGCTCCTTTGTCTTTGCTGCACAGGATCATCCGGCGGGGGTCGGGGCGCTTGATGCCGGCCTCGTCAAGGGCATCCTTGATCCGCATTCGCAACTCCCGGGCAAAGGACCACTGCTCCATCGGCTTCACCTTGCCGAAGACCTGGAGGGTGACCCCCAGCTTCCCAAGCCGCTTCACCCCCAGCACCCGGGGCTCCTCCAAAACCACCGGGTTCCCCACCGAGGCCTGGCGGCAAACCCGGTTGATGACCTCGATCACGCGGGTCAGGTCCTCCTCATAGGCCACCACCACATCGATATCGACGGCAATCCCCCCACGGGAGAAGTTGGTCACCTGCTTGATCTCCCCGTTGGGGACGATGTGAAGCTGGCCGCTCCCTTCCCTGAGCTTGGTCACCCGCAGGCCGATCTCTTCCACGGTGCCGGTAACGTTTGCTACAGTAACGTAATCCCCCACCGCGTACTGGTCCTCGAAGAGTATAAAGAACCCTGTGATCACGTCCCGCACCAGGTTCTGGGCCCCGAAACCGACGGCAAGGCCGATAATGCCGGCACCGGCCAGGATGGACTCGGTCTTGACTCCAAGCTCACCGAGCACCATCATCGTCCCGAAAAAGTACAGGCTGTAGCGGAGCAGGCTTTTCAGCAGCCCCTGGACGGTGCGCACCCGGCGTTCGTCCCAGCTGCCGGGCACCCGGTCGGGCCGCAGCAACCCGTCGATCAGGTGCCGGCCAATCCGCCCGGCGATCATCAGGGCTACAACAATAAAGAGGATCCGTACCAGGGTTTTCCCGTACACAGCGAGCTGCTTTTCAGGAAATGATGTCAGCAGCCCGTTCCAGATATCCATGAACCTGTACATATTGTCCATGCACAACCCTCATCCTGTTGAGTCTAGAGGTAGATCACCCGGGGAACCTTCTGAAGATACTCCAGGATCGTGTACATATTGGTGATCTGGCCCACGCCCAGCCTGTCCCGCAGCCTGTAATAATCCAGGCAGGTGCCGCAGGACAGGATTTCGGCACCGTCCTGCTGGAGTTCGTACAAGTAGTCCAGTACGGGAGAGCCGGAGCACGCCAGGGTAACCCCGCTGTTGATAAAGATGATCACCTTCCCCAGCCCGCCCTGCTCCGTCAGGGCGTAGAAGAAGTTCTTCATCAGGA
This sequence comes from Syntrophomonadaceae bacterium, assembly GCA_012840385.1. Taxonomy (GTDB): domain Bacteria; phylum Bacillota; class DSM-12270; order Thermacetogeniales; family Thermacetogeniaceae; genus DULK01. The sequence continues at coordinate 9,189 of DULK01000028.1, read as the reverse complement.
GCCTGCCGAGATCCTCGCTTCCCTTGCCGAGGGTGTCGGAGGTGACGAAGAACAAAAGGTTCTCGTGGGCTTCCAGCGCCGTGCCGAAGTGCTCCGGCTTGGTGATATGAATGTAGATATCTTTCCCCTGCCGGTTCACATCGACACTGCAGGAAAGGGCGGTGGCCATCTTGACGATGTTGTCCCGGGCCACCTCGCTGTCAACCACCGCAGTGATGCTCCCTTTCTCTGCGGCTTCCAGGGCCCGCCGCGTCAGGATCACCGGCTGCGGGCAGGCAAGCCCCCGGGCGTCGACGATCTCTTCATGCTTTTCCATCCTAGATCCCCCTTATCGTAATTTTTCCGCTTCCGCTTCCGATAACCCTCCCGATCACCCGCGGCCTGGAGATTCCCTCCCTCCGCAGGGCGCTCAGAAGCTCGTCCTTGCGCTCCTCGGGCACCGCGATCAAGAGCCCTCCCGAGGTCTGGGGATCGTAAAGCAGGTCCTGGTCCGCGGCCGTGACCTCCCCCACAATCTCCACATAGGGAGCCAGGTGCTCCCTGTTTCTATAGGCTCCGGCCGGCACCATCCCCTGGGCCGCGAACTCCCTGGCCTGCGGCAACAGGGGCAGGGCTGCCACTTCGATCTCCACATCCACTCCGCTGTTGAAAGCCATCTCCCGCAGGTGTCCCAGCAGGCCGAACCCGGTTATATCGGTGCAGGCGGTAGCCCCCGCCTCCCGCATCGCCCGGGCGGCTCCCTCGTTCAAGGCCGCCATCGTCTCTCCCAGGGCCTTTTCTTCCGCCGGTCCCAGGAGCCCTCCCTTCAAGGCCGTTACCAGGATACCCGTTCCCAGTGGCTTTGTCAGAACCAGCAGGTCCCCTCCCTGCGCCCCGTGGTTGGTGATCAATTCATCGGGGTGAATGACACCGGTGACGGCCAGCCCGTACTTGGGCTCGTCGTCCTCCACCGAGTGCCCTCCCAGGACCACGGCTCCCGCCTCAGCCACCTTGTCGCATCCCCCGCGCAGGATCTCGCTCAAAACCTCCGCCCCCAGGGTGCAGGAGGGGAAGGCCACCAGGTTTAAAGCGGTAAGAGGTGTGGCTCCCATAGCGTAAATGTCGCTGAGGGCATTCGCCGCCGCAACCTGCCCGAAGAGGTAGGGGTCGTCCACCACCGGGGTGAAGAAGTCCACCGTCTGCACCAGGGCAAGATCGGGGCGGAGCCGGAAGACACCGGCGTCGTCAGGCACGCCGCAGCCCAGCAGCAGATCGGGGTGTTCAAACCGGGGCAGGTCTTTCAGGATCTTCTCAAGGGCGCCCGGCCCCAGCTTGGCGGCTCAGCCCGAGGCCTGGGTGTAGTTCGTCAGCTTGATCTTCTCTGTTCTTTCAGGCACCGCCAGTCACCCCCTTCAAGGTTATTCTGCCCGGCGGTCGGTTAAAATTTGTTTGACCGTCAATTAACATTATACCAGGGTCGGTGATCGGAAACACACCCCGCTTCCTCCAGGATGCGCCTGCGCCACCCCGGACTATTTTCCATAGGGTTCAAACCGTCCGACCGGTCAGATCATATGAAAAAACTGCTGCAGCACCGGCGCCGCCGCATTCCAGCCCTTCGTGAAATAGGGTATCAGGAGGGAGGTCCGCCAGGCCTTCGCAATCCCTGCCGCAACACCGGAGCCGGAGGCGTTCAGTGCAAAACTGAACACCAGAGGTGTCAGCATCCCCACGGCAACGGTGACGGCAAGGGTTCGCTCAACAAGGCCGAGCCCCACACCGCCCAGCCTGTTGAGGCCGCCCAGAAAGAAGAGGTGGGCGACCCGGGTCAGAACGGCGGCAGCCAGGCCGGTGAGATAGGTAACGCATCCCCAGATAATAAAAAAGGCAATCAACTTTGTCACCGCACCCGCCAGGAGATGGGCACGGGTGGCCGCCGACAGGCCGGACTGCAGGGCTATCACCGGCTCCCAAAGGGGGGGTGGGAAGCCGGAGGGATCGACGGCTCCAGGGCCCATCCCCGTCATAAAGGGCAAAATTCCCGCGCCGCCTGCCGGAATCCCTGCGCATAAGGGAATAAAAATTGCCGTCAGCAGCTTTTCCAGCCCCAGGCGCTCCCCCAGGAAGCGGGCAAAGGGGAGATAGTATCGTCCCGCCAGCCAGACCCCGGCGAAAAAACCGATCAGGCCGCCTGCCGTGCAGATCAGGCCCCTGCGATAGCCCTGCCAGGCTCCTGCCGCCAGCAGCAGCAGGATTATCCCGTCAATAAGATTCACCCTCACGCCACCTCCCGGAGAATATCCTGGGAAAAAACCCGTCACAAGTCATATTGTGGGAGGGATATAATATCACCTACGCCGGGATACCTGGCTTAAGCTTAACCTAATTCTGGAAAAATGTCAACGTGGCTATTTATACCTGAGCTTGAAGAGTTCGGAAAGGGCGTTGGAACCCTGGGAAATGATGATGCCGGAGACGAAGTAATCGACAAAAGGGTAGTTCGACCGGAGTCCGAGGCCGGTAAAAATGCCGACCTGGTAGGCAAAGCAGAGGGTGACCCCGACCAGCATGGAAACCAGTTGGGTGGCCTTTTTGCTTACGAACTGCCGGAAAACCGCCGTCAGGGCCTCCACCACCACTGACATGAAGATCAGGGTCTGTACCGCTTGAAGTGGCTCCAGGGGATACTCCTCCCCACAGAAAAGTGGTCTCCCTAATCTTTATGCCGGCCTCCGATGATAATTCCCGGGGGAGCAGACAATTTTTAAGGCAGTCAGGTTTGGAGGTTGATTCGGAACCGGCGTTAGCTAGTTCCTGCAAGCTTCCCATCCGACATCCTGCCTCAGACATCTATTCACAAGGCAGATCAACCCGGTAGCGCTCTCCGAGGGCGCGCAGTTCCTCCAGCACCCCCTCCGGAACCGGGATGCCCTCCCGCCGCCGCCTCTCCTCCCAGTTCCACTCGATCTCCCCGGGCAGGTAGATCTCCCTGCTGCCTGCAGCAAGGCGGGCGTGCTTGATATCTTCCACCAGGCGCTCCATGTCTTCCAGGAACTCCTGCGGGTCAAGAAAGGCCGAGATGTTGAGGGCGGCGAAAAAGTGCCCGACGTTCTGCGGGGCGTCCATGCGCCGCAGGTTGCTGACATAGGGGCCGAAGGCCGCGCCCGAGAGGATCCCGCTCAGGACGTCCACCATCAGGGCAAGGCCGTAACCCTTGTAGCCGCCCAGGGGAAGCAAGGTTCCCCCGGCCATGACGGCACCGGGATCTGTGGTCGGGTTCCCCCGGCCGTCCAGTGCCCAATCAAGGGGAATCGGCTCCCCTTTCTTGGCGGCGAGCACGATCTTGCCGATGGCCACAACGCTGGTCGCCCCATCGTAGATAACCGGCCTTTCCTTACCTGCCGGAACGGCCACGCAGATCGGGTTTGTCCCGAAGTAGGGGTCGCAGCCCCCCCAGGGCGCCATGTTGGCAGAAGCGTTGGTCATGGAAACCCCGATCATGGTCTCTGCCACCGCCTCCTGGGCGTAATAGGCGGCAATCCCAAAGTGGTTTGAATTCCTGACCACCGCCACCCCAACACCGCTCCGGCGCGCCTTTTCGATGGCCTGCCGTATCCCGGCCAGGCCTGCCACCGCACCCCATCCGTTGTTGGCATCCAGGACACAGGCCGCAGGGGCGTCCCGCACCACGTCGATCTTCGTGCGGCGGGCGATGAGCCCGGCCTCGAGACGCTCCACGTAGAGAGGGAGGCGCACGATCCCGTGGGAGTCGATCCCCCGCAGGTTGGCGGTAACCAGGTTATCGGCAACCACCTCGCTCTCCTCCGGATCTACCCCGGCGGCCTCCAACACCCGGACGGCAAACTCTTTCAATACCCCGGAGGGAAATATCTCTTGCTGCAAGGCTTCATCTCCTCTTCATATTTAGGTGATTAGAAAATTTACCAAATAACACCGGCCTTGAAATTCCGGTTTATCCTGTCATCGCCCCCCTATCCTGATCATGAGGCGCCGCATCAGGGTGTGGCTCAGCAGGTTTAACAACAGGATGACGATCACCAGGACCGCCGCGGTCCCGAAAGCCACGGAGAACTCGCCGGTCTCCATGGCCACAAGGTAGAGGTGCATGGACAGGGTGCGCGCCGGTTGAAAGATGGAGCGGGGGATCAGCAGGGAGCCCCCCAGGGTCAGCAGGAGAGGGGCGGTTTCCCCGATCACGCGGCCCACTCCCAGCAGTACTCCTGTCAGTATGCCCGGCATTGCGCTCGGCAGGACGACCCAGAGAACCGTCTGCCACTTGCTGGCCCCGAGGGCAAGGCTGCCCTCCCGGTAGGCCGCCGGAACGGCCTTGATCGCCTCCTCCGAGGCCCTCACGACGGTCGGCAGGATCATGCAGAAAGCGGTCAGGCTGCCGGACAAAATCGACCAGCCCCCTGTCAGCGGCTTCAGGAAGACCACGAAAAAGGCGAAGCCGAAAAGCCCGATCACGATGGAGGGTATCCCCGCCAGGGCATCCGTGGCAAACCTGATGACCCTCACCAGGGGACCCTCGCGGGTGAATTCGGTCAGGTAGACGGCGGCGCCAATCCCCACCGGGGCGGCCAGAAGCATGGTCAGGCAGGTGAAGTAGATGGTGCCGATGAGGGGAGAGAAGATACCTCCCTCGCTTCCCATGCGGCGGGGATTTTCAAGGAAAAAGGAAAGGCTCAGTTTGGCGATACCCTGTACCAGGATGTAGCCGATGATCAATGCCAGGATGCACACCGTGATCAGAGCAGCGCCCCAGATCACCGCTTTTGCCAGCCTCTCCTTGGCCTGCATGCTCATCATGGGGTTCTCACCGCCCGCCTGCCGGTGAAGAGCAGGGCAAAGCCGTTCAGCAGCATGATCACCAGGAACAGGACAATGCCTGTGGCGAAAAGGGCCTGGGCGTGGGAACCCGAGGCGTACCCCATCTCCAGGCCTATATTCCCGCTCATGGTGCGCACCGGGGAAAAAATTGAACGCGGCAGGGCGGGGGCGTTCCCCGCCACCATCAGGATCGCCATGGTTTCGCCGATCGCCCTGCCCATCCCGAGCACCACCCCGGCGATAATACCCGAACGCGCCGCCGGAAGCAGGACGTGGACGATGGTCTGCCAGTGGGGCACGCCCAGGGCAAAGGAGCCCTCTTTGTATTCTCGGGGCACCGCCCGGAGGGCATCCTCCGAAATGCTGACAATGGTCGGCAGGATCATGATCGCCAGGACCAGGGATGCGGCCAGGATGCCGTACCCTGTTTTCATTTCCGGGGAAAGCCATGCCCCAAACCAGTTGGAGGCGATGTAGCGCACCAGGGGTACGATGGTGACCATGCCGAACAGGCCGTAAACCACCGACGGGATGCCGGCCAGCAGTTCAATGGCGCGCCGCGTCCAGGCAGCCGCCCCCTCCGGGGCTAGCTCGGCGAGAAAAATGGCCGTGGCAATCCCGAGCGGAACCCCGATGATCAGGGAAAGCAGCGTCACCACAACGGTACCCACCACCATCGGGAGAATACCGTAGACCCCCTGTCCGGGCTGCCAGCTGCGGCCCAACAGGAAGGTGAAGAAGCCCGTTTTTGCCAGCACAGGGTAACCCTGAAGAAAGACAAAGACGCCCACCAGAATTACAACGAGGATGGAAGTCAGGGCACAAATCAGAAGAAGTAAGGGAAAAACCTTTTCTTGAGGTTGAAGGGCCATTTCCCGCCTTCCCCTCCCTGCAATTAATACCTGAATGTCAGAATAAAGCATGTCATCCGCACTGCAGGCGGGTAAACGCCTCATATATAGGCGATTTGTCCTTTATTTATTCTATCCGTTCAATATTAAGGATTTATTAAGGATTTATTAACGGCGTATTTTCTTTTTCGACAGCAAGAAACAGGGATCGGCTCGTTAAATATTTCACAAATTTTCGTTAATTATTTCACAAACGCGGCAGCCCGTGCCGAAATTACGGAACTTACTATCACGAAAAATGGAACTTGCTCCTGTTCATTCCACCGTTTTCGCCAGCAACCAGGGTGGCTCCTGGGAGGAGGATGGCACCGCCCAGGGCCTGCAGCCCCCCCGCTTTAACCGATCTGTTCTTAACCCGTACCCCAGCGGGCACAGCGTATTAGAACTCCCATTCTCCAAAACAACTCGGGTTTGAGAAATTTTTCACCTGCTGGCACGGGATTTGCATGTAGCTATTGGCAGAAGAAATTAATAACGAAAGGAGGGAACGGAGATGGCGGTGGCACTGAGAATCGTCGAAGAGGAAAGGAAGAAGGAGAACGTAAAGCTCGTGGAAACCGGGAAAGAGCGGGATGACAACAAAAAGGTCGTTCTCGAATTCCCCTACGACGACCTGGCAACCTTCTACGAGTACGCCTTAAAAGAGCTTGGAATCAAAAACCCCTTCTGAACGGGGCAACAACCCCTTCCGAGAGGTGAAAAACTTGATTACCGGTGACCAAGACCCGCCGGCCAGCACCCTGAACTGAGGGTACACTAGCCGGCGGGTCTGTTTTGCTGCCATCATATGGTTGACAACCTGCCATTTTTACCCTACTCTAGCATAGACAGGTATTTTTCCGGGTATATAAATAACAAACAACCGGCGCCGGTTGGCCGGAGAAGCCGGTTGCAGGAGGGGTATGATGAGCAGGAACACCAAGGGGTTGATTGCTTACTTGGTAATCGTCACTGCCCTGTCGGGGGCATTCATTACCGGCGCCAGGGCGTTGGGCCAAAGCGGGGCATATCTCGCCGGGTTTTACATGCTGACACCCGCCCTGGCAGCGGTGATCACGAGAGCATTTTTTTACGGAGAAAAGTTCCGGGACGCCGGCCTGAAGCTTGGAAGGTGGCAGGACTACTTCTACTTCTGGCTGGGCGGCATCGGGATCGCCGCCGTAAACTACCTGGCCTTCACCATCGCCGGGGCGGTCCACTGGGACTTCAGCGGGGAGGCCTTCCTCGCCCAACTCGATAAAATTCTGGCGGCCTCCGGCCAGCAGATGCCCCTCCCGAAAGGTATTACCCCCCGGGGAATGCTCTTCCTCTACACCATCGGCGGGCTGACCATCTTCAACGTCTTCCCGGGCATCATCTTCGGCTTCGGGGAGGAGTTCGGCTGGCGCGGCTTTCTGTTTCCCGCTTTGTATCGGCTCAGGCCGTGGGCGGGCTTCATCGCCGGGGGCTTGATCTGGTTCCTCTGGCACCTGCCCCTTTCCCTGCTGTCACCCGCGGTCAGCAGCTACCCAGCGGTGGTGGATGCGCTCCGCCTCCTTTTCCTGGCACTCGGTTCCATCGCCACCTTTACCGTCCTGGCCTACGCCTACGTCAAGACCGGCAACATCTTCATCCCTTCGATCCTGCACGGCACCATCAACAATGCCTCCCGGGCGTTCTCCTACTGGGTCAGCATCGACAACCAGGCCCTGGCGGACATTTCCCTGGCCGTATCCATGATCGTCATCGTCCTGGCATTATATAAGGCCGGCGAATTCAGGGCATTTGAAAAACTGCAAAAGCGGAAGAACTAAGTTAACCGGCACACCCAATTAAGAATAGGGGTGGCTATTCACCGGAAGGGCAGGGCTGCTGCACCGGCTAACTCAGCCTCCGGAAGGCCACCAGGTATATCTGTTGTGCCTAATTTGATACATCGATAATATAGGCCTTACCCGTATCGGTTACAATTGCTATCTTGCCTTTGTGATAATAACCGATGGAAGGCTCGGCAAACCGGTCGATTTTAAAACGAAAATCCACCGACCGGCCGGTTACCTGCAGGGCGGAGTATTTTCCCAGCGAAATGGTCGTTACTTTATAAGGGGTTATGTCAGGGTATCTCATCGGTATGATGGTCTCACCTGCAAGAGGCCTTGCATCTTGCCTGACTACTCTCCGTTTTACAAGGTCTATTTCATTTGTAACGGTAAGATACTCGCCCCTTTCCGGCGGCCCGCAGGCCGCCGGATATTCGACTTCAAGGAATCCGTCCTTCAGATTCAGCACACGCTGTTCAAGCCCCGGGGTATAGTTGGGTTCCGCGCCCGGAGGAAACTCCAGCTTCAGGGAGTATTCCAGTTTTCCCTGGTCCAGGTTTAAGCAGAACATCTTAATTCCATTGCGTGACGAACCCAAAAAGTACAGCAAACCGCCGCGGGTTTTAAAATCCCGTGATACTGCGGGACAAGAGGAGTATTTCGAATTCTTGGATGCAACCTGCTCCTGAAAAACAATGCGCGCCCTAGATTTGCCGCGGTTTGGTTCCGTGATATTCAGAAATATCACCGATAACATACCCGTGCAAAACGCAACGAGAAGAGTGACGCCGACCGCTTTTTCAAGCCGGGCCGGCTCGGGATAACCTAACAGGATGGCCAGTAAAGCGCCGGTTATGAAAAAAACTGAAATACCAAAGTTGAAATAATCGCCGAATATCCCGAGTTTAAAGGCATCTCCCAGCTGTGGAACCAGATGGTATGTGGTTCCTGCTGCCGTTATGAACATCAACAGGACCGCCAGGCCAATCCGAAACCAGCGGAGGGGACTTTTGTTCAACAAAAAGAAGGCGGCAGCGACAACGGTCAGGTACATGGCAAGATAGGAGTAGTAGTGCGGGAAAAGGGTGAGGGCGTTGGCGATATACAGGATAATGACGGCGATAAGAGATATCTGCGGCCGGTAAGGCTTGATGAATCCAGAGTAAAAGTTTTTTATGATCGCATTCCTCCCTTGCAGTAATTTCTAATTTTAAACATTATACACTGCCCTGAAAATACGTTTCGGTTTATCCTTGCGCTTGCTCCCGGACTCCGGTTTAACTCGCCCTAAGACTTGTCGCAGACGGCAGCCGACCGGCTCCTATGACGCCATCCATGGCGCAGAGTCGCCTATCAAATTCCTGTTTCGCTTCGGCTGCCGTTAGCTGCTCCTTCGTCAAGGGCGAGTAACAACCTCCGTAGGTCGCTGCGCATCCAAGGATAAACCGCTTTTCTTTCCTCTGTTGGTGCCGCCGATGGCGGCGTGGTGGTCTGCCCTGAAAATACATCGAATACACCCGCCGGTCTACCGCTCGACTCCCCGGCACTCAATACGGGCGCTAAGGTAGCCGAGCTAGCAACAGAATATATTTATGAAATAAATTGCTTTTAACTGATTAAGTATCTTTGAGTGCCGGGCCGGACAGGAC
>DULK01000027.1 GCA_012840385.1 Syntrophomonadaceae bacterium | reverse complement strand
GCGTTTGGCCTCGCTGCAAATCCATTCTATCGCAGATAAAGAGGTGTCTGTACTCGCATCCCGACCTGTCATCCTCGCTTCGCCTGTCCTGTTACCCGGCCTTCCATAGGTCGCTCGCCGGTAGACCCGTCGGGTATTTTCATGCTCTGTTGGTGCCGCCGGAGGCGGCGTGGTGGTCTGCCCTGGAAATGTTCAGGTTTATCCTTGCGCTTGCTCCCGGACTCCGGTTTAACTCGCCCTAAGACTTGTCGCAGACGGCAGCCGACCGGCTCCTATGACGCCATCCATGGCGCATAGTCGCCTAGCTCCCCCGCACTCAACGGCCCTTTTTCTCGGTGACGGGATAATTAATAACGGCCGGTTCTAAATGAACTTTAAAGGGCAGAATTCCCTTTGAGTGCGGGGTCGCTTCGGCTGCCGTTAGCTGCTCCTTCGTCAAGGGCGAGTAACAACCTCCGTAGGTCGCTGCGCCAGCAAGGATAAACCACTGTTTTCATTCATTTGATGGTGCCGCTTGGGCGGCATGAGCGTCTAGCACATACTATGTTATCTGCGCTTTAATTTCTAATCCAGAAAATGCTTCCCTATGACTTATAAGCTTTAACAGGCGGTGGCGATTAATACTTAAAGAATTACGGGTGTCGAAACCCTCCCCAGAAACAACCTGATGAATAGAAAGAGTTGTCATGGGAAATAATGGATAACAAACCAATCCCAGGGGGAGGGTAAGATGACGCGATTGGAGCTGCTGGAGTTTGACCTCAGCGCAACAACAAAGCCGCGAGGCGCTTCCAGAAAGAAGATTTTAACGGCCGGTGCCCTTGCAGTGCTGCTTCTTGGTCTGCAACTGGGCGGCGTTTGGGGGAAGCCGTTCCCGGCGGCTTACGGCGCCTTCTGGCAGGACTTTTTTGCGAAACCGCTCAGTTCGGAGGCAAGGCGTGTCGTGCAGTTCGGTATCAGCTATAAACAGGGAGAAGGGGTTGCTTTCCATGTCTTTGAGGACACTCCTGTCAGGGTTCAGGTGGATGGGGGAACCGTTGTGACCCGTGCGCCCTTCCCGCGGCTGGAAAGCATCCTGCAGGATGCGGGTGTCGAGTTGGGCGGGCAGGACCGGGCAGAGGCAAAAATCGTTACAGGTGAAGAGAACATACCGGAAATAAACGTGGTCCGCGTGCGCAAGAGGATCGTCGGCGAAGAGGAGCCCATTCCCTTCCCTATCAAAAGGGTCAGGGCTCTCGACCTGGCCTCCGGCGAAACCAGGGTGCGATCCCCGGGACGGCCGGGCGTTCTGTTGAAAAAGTTCGAGGTCACAACTGAAAACGGGCGGGAGGTGGCCAGGAAAGAACTCGGCAGCGAGGTCATCAAGGAACCTGTTCCCCGCATCATAGCTTACGGGGCCAGGACAACACCGGAGGTGCGGCAGGCCGCCTCGCGTGGTGATGTGCCGGGAGGAAGTGCGCGCCGGGTGATCAGGGTTATTGCCACCGCCTACACCCATACCGGAAATCCGACGGCCACCGGGGTTATGCCCTACGTGGGAGGGGTGGCGGTTGATCCGGAGGTGATACCCCTCGGTTCCAGGCTGTATATTGAGGGATACGGCCCGGCGCGAGCGGTGGATACGGGCGGGTTGATCAAGGGGAACCGCGTCGACCTCTTCTTTGATTCCGCCGCCGAATGCTATAAATGGGGGAAGCGGGAGGTTAACGTTTACGTCATGGAATAAGAGAGGAAAAAATAGCCCCCCTGGATCGGGGGCTTTTCTTTTTGGAAAAATTTTTTCCAGGGAAGGAAGGAATTTTGGATCAGGCCCCGAATAGAATATTGTGTGACAACCCGTTTAACAAAAGAAGATGCCTGTTAATAAGTGGAATTCAATGGTTATACATGGAAGGGGGAATGAGCGTGAACAAACCGGAGAAATATCTGAAATCCCTTCCGGCACGGCAGGCGCTGCTTGCCTGCATCGTGGTCGTCCTGGTTTGGGGAACGGCCGCCAGCGCCAGGCAGCAGATCAAGATATATGTCGACGGTAAGGTGGTGGAACACAAAACCCTGCAGCGCACACTGGGGGCTGCCCTGCGCGAGGCAGGCATCGTGCTGGGTCCGCAGGATGTGGTGCGGCCGGGGCCTGCCACCCTTGTAAAAAAGGGGATGACCGCCCGGGTGGTCCGGGGTGTCAGGGTGCATCTGACCGCGGATGGGAACACCAAAGAGATCCTGACGCAGCCCGTTACGGTTGCAGAAGTGCTTAAGAAGGCAGGAATATCCCTTGGGCCCAAGGATCGCCTCAACCTGCCTCTCCGGGAGGTTGTAAAAAACAACACCGAGATTAAGATCACAAGGGTTCTCGAGAAGATCCAGAGCGAGCGCTTTGAGGTGCCGGTTCCCCTGGAGAGGAGGGCCGACCCCTCGATGGAACGCGGCCGGATGCGCCTGGTCAGGGCCGGAAGCCCGGGGGAAGGGGAGCGCCTCGTCAAGGTGACTTATGTTGATGGAAAGCCGTCCGCACGGGAAATCCTCCGGGAACGTGTCCTGCGTCCGGCGGTCAGCCGCATCGTTGCCGTTGGAACACTGAGCACCGTCTATCGCGGCGGAGCCGTCCTCCGCTTCAAAAACGTGATGGAGATGAGGGCGACAGCATACAGCGCCAAGGCGGGCAGGTATACGGCCACGGGCCAGACTGCAAGATACGGGGTTGTGGCCGTCGATCCCCAGGTAATACCTTTAGGGACGCGGCTGTACGTAGAGGGTTACGGCTACGCCACCGCCCTTGACGTGGGGAGCGCCATCAAGGGAGACAGGATTGACGTGTTCTTCCCTTCGGAGGCCGACTGCCGGAGATGGGGGAGACGCACGGTGAGGGTTTACATTCTGGAGTGACCGCCGATCTGTCAGGGTTATATCCGGCGGAATGTCGAAAACCGGCCCATACCGGCCGGTTTTCTTAATTTTTTGGAATGTTTGCGGTTTTATAGTATAATAAACTTGATTGGAGGCTTGTGAAAGTTGCAACCAACCTCGCCGACGGCAATACGCGCACTGCTGGATCGCTACGGTTTGGAACCGAAGAAAGGCCTTGGCCAGCATTTTTTATGGCAGGCCGGCATCGTCGAAAAGATCGCCGACGCCGCCGAACTGGACGGTGAAGATGTGCTGGTGGAAATCGGGCCGGGTCTCGGGATCCTCACCGCCGCCTGCGCACGGCGGGCGGGGCTGGTGATCGCGGTAGAGATCGACGAATCCCTGTTCCCCCTTTTGGGCGAGGTCTTGCAGGATTACCATAATGTACGGCTGGTAGCAGGTGATGCCCGCACGGTGGACTTTCGGGAAATTGTGGCCCGGCATGCTCCCGGGGTAAAGCGGCCTTGCAAGGTAATCGGGAATCTCCCGTACTACCTGACAAGTCCGCTGTTGCTGCGTCTGCTGGAGGGGGAGTTCCGTGCGGAACTCCTCGTTTTTATGGTTCAGAAAGAGGTGGCGGAACGCATTGTGGCCGGGCCCGGGGGAAAGGAGTACGGCTCCCTTTCGGTGGCGGCACAGTATTACTCCGAGCCCGAGCTTTTGTTTACGGTAAAGCCGCAGGCCTTTCTGCCGCCCCCCGAGGTATCCTCGGCGGTTGTCAGGCTGCGCCGCCGCGAGCGTCCGCCGGTGGAAGTGGCCGACGAGGGATTCTTTTTTCAGGTGGTAAGGGCCGCTTTTTGCTACCGTCGCAAAACCATACGGAATGCCCTGCAGGAGGCGGCATTGCTGGAGCCGGGGGATGCCTCCGCCGTCTTCGCGGAGTCCGGGATTGCCCCGGTAAGGCGTGGGGAAACCCTCGGCCTGCACGAGTTTGCCGGTCTGGCAAACGCCATCCTCAGGGCACGTGAGAGGAAGATCGGTCATGCGCTTCGTCAGTCCAACTAAAGGCGTACTGACCTGGGATGAGGTCGTTACCGATATCATCGACTACGTTACGAGCAACGAGAATTTTTCGTACAAGATCATTATCGGGACCGACTCCCAGGTGCGGGAGGAGACCCACTTTGTAACAGCCCTGGTGGTGCACCGGGTCGGCAGGGGGGCGCGTTACTATTACCGGCGCAAGCCTTATGAAAAGCTGAAAAGTCTGCGCCAGAGGATCTTCATTGAGGCTGCCATGAGCCTGGAAGTGGCCAGCAAACTTGCCCAGAGCCTTGCCGAAAGGGGACACAGCGAACTCGACCTGGAGATCCACCTGGACATCGGTAAAAACGGGGAAACCAAGGAACTGATCCGGGACATCGTGGGGATGATCGTGGGGAGCGGCTTCGATGCCAAGATCAAGCCGGATTCCTGCGGGGCCTCCACGGTGGCCGATAAGTACACGAAATAAAGGGAACGTACCGGAAGATTCGTTCCCTTAATTATTTTTTCCATAATACTATTGCGCCGGTGTGCCAACACCCGTTGCGAGCGGAAGCGGCCTGCCCCTGCTACACCAGGTACTCTATCGTGGCATGGGGGAAGTTCTTTTCTATCATGCTACGGAAGAATGCTTCGATTTTGTTGTGCACCTCTTTCGGGTAGACGTATTTACCGTAGCCGAACTGTCCCCACTTGAATGTCCTGTCCCCTTCTTCGAGGGGGAGCTTTGTCCGGGGGAAGATTTCTCTGATCGCGCTTTTCGCCCGGGGGGTGAAGCGGTGAGTGATCAGTTCAAAGGTGAGGCCGGGAATGTCTGCAAACGGCGCCAGCTCCCGGAAGAGGCCGCCGTATTCCTGCTCCCAGTTTTCCCCGGTGATAATTGGAGCGATCATGAAGCCAAGGGGATACCCTGCTGCCGCCACCTTCCTGGCTGCTGCCAGCCGTTCGGCAAGGGCGGGGGTGGCATGTTCGTATCTGCCGATGATGCTCGGTGTGTTGATGGAAAACCTGAACCTGGTGGCGCCTCCATGTCTGAGGGGGAGCAGGGAGTCCACTTCGGCAAATTTGGTGACGAAGCGGAAGCGGCCCCGGGGTTGCCCGGCGAAAAAGGTGATCGCCCGGGCAAGGGCACCGGAGTACCGCTCGACTGAGAGGGGGTCGGAGGTGGCGGCCCCTTCAAAAACGGTGATCCCCGGCAGCCGCTTTCTGATATAGTCTTCGGCCGTCTGCAGGATCTCCTCCTGGTTGACGTAGATCCGGACATATGGGCTGCGGCCCAGATTGGTGAGGAGATAGCAGTACTCACAGAACCCCGGGCAGCCGGTGGCAAGGGGAAGCTGGTAGTGGGCGGAGGGACGGCAGGTTTCAAACCTCTTGCTCCGCCTGACTCCCACAACGAGGGTGCGCTTCGCCCGGAAGAACCTCTCGCACCGTGTTTTTCCGGGTATTGCAGTAACGCGGTTGTGTGAACCTGTAAATCCCACCTCCACCTCCTGGGTCCGGAAGTAGCGGTACAATTCTTCCCCCAAAGGGTATGAAAGGGCATCTTTCTCAAAAAAGACACGTTCCGGCAGGAACAGGGATGTGGGCAACGCCGTCGCCCCCTTGATGATTTGTGCAGATTTGCTTATATTTTAACCACCGCCGATCTCAAATATGACAGGCATTGTTTCTTGACAGCAGGGGACGATCAAATATAATTGATATTAGCAATAATTTCACGGACAACAATTTTGGGGAGTGTTTAAGAAGTGATCCAGAGCGGTGATTTTTGCCGGGAAATAACAGCCCTGACAGACGCCCTGCTGCATCTGTGCCAGAGAAAGGAGAAGCATCTCCTGAAGCATGCCGGGATCACCTCCGTGGAACTCCGGGCGCTGCAGGCTGTGGAGGAAAAAAGGCAGACGATGCGGGAGCTGGCCCAGCACCTGGGGCTTTCGCCCAGCCGGGTGACCCGGGTGGTGGACAGCCTGTCCCGCAAGAACCTCATAAAGAGAGAGGACTGCCCGGAGGACCGGCGTCTCTGCCCCGTTGTTTTAACTCCCCAGGGCCTGGAGTGTTTAAAGCTGGGGGAAGAAGTCCTTTACCGGTTCCAGGAACAGGCGACATCTTGCCTTGCCGAGGGAGAAAAACAGGAGGTTCTCAGCGTGCTCAGGCGGTTCGTAAAGGCGATGGAAAAGGGAATGGCCGGGGAGTAGCCGCCGCTGGCCGGCGTCAGCCGGCGAAGACGGTAAAATTATGTAATAACGATAAAATAGGGCTGTGGTAATGAAATGCCACGCCTTTTTTATTTAAAGAGGGAAAAACGCCCGAAAACGCTTGTCGCAAATTGTCGAAATTTGTTTTAATATGAAAATAGAATTTTAAAATATTCGCATCCACACATTTACTCACCAGTTGATAATTTTTTACGCCTTGTATATCCCCTTAAAAATCGCATCTTCATAACGAAGCTGTTTGTTTGTCAGTAAAAGGGAAAAACCACTATTTTAATTTTAAGAGGAGGGATAGAGAGAGCGGGTAGCAATAATGGCTTATTGAGGTGGACAAGGCTTTTTCAAAATCTGATCTTGGGGTGATGTGTGTGAGCGAAGGAAAGAAGATATCACGAAGAGAATTTTTAAAAGCGACGGGTTTGTCAGGTGCTCTTTTGTCCGTTTCTCCCCCTCTTCGTAACCTGCAGCCAACAAGACCCTTCGGTGAGCATCCTCAGGAAAAGCCAAAGTACATTATTAAGAAAAAGGTGCCCCAGGTATGCGCGCGGGCTTGCGAGTGCGATTGCGCCTACAACGTTGTGGTAGGAGTAGATAGGATCACTGGGCTGGAAAGGGCATTGACAATCGAGGGCAGGCCTGAGGACCCCGTTTCCAGAGGAAAGTACTGTATTAAGGCTTTAGGGTTTGTCGATAGCCTATATGATCCGGACCGCCTGTTAGTCACCTTAAAACGAACCAATCCGAAGCGTGGCCTTGACCAGGATCCGGGCTTTGTTGTGGTGAAATCCAACGACGCCTTGAAAGAGATTATCGAGAAGTTAAAAAAGTACAAACGAGAGGAAATTCTTTTTAATTCGCCGGGAGACCCATATACCAATCGTCTTTGCCGGTCGCTGGGAGTAACCAGGAGCGACCAGCGTACCGAATGCTTCGGAACTCATTACTACCTGAATTCCCTCATGGTTACTAACCCTCCAAACAAGTATTACTCCAGCACTTATACGGTTACCCATTCCCTTTGGGGTTACGATTACAGCAAAACCAAGTACATGCTCTGGTTTGGTTTTGACTCTTTCAGTAAGCTTGCCAAGGCGGGGATTCTTAACCATATCGTGGAAGGCAAGAGAAACGGTACCAAGATTGTGGTGTTTAACCCCGTCAAAACTCCAATAGCCGACAGCATTGCAAGTGAATGGTATCCGATTAAACCAGGGACCGATTTAGCCGTTACTCTGGCCATGATCAACATATTCTTAAATGAGAAATTGTACAAGGTGGAATTTCTTAAAAATTACTCAGATGCTTACGCCTTGATCGACATCGAGACCAAACTTCACGTTGTAGATGAAAAGGGCAAATGGCTGAGTTGGTGTGGGACCCATAACAAGCCGGAGCCGATTAACTCCTGTGATAACCCTACCCTCGAAGGGGGTTCTTTCAGCTTCGAGAGCAACGGTAGGACCATCGAGGCGAAGACGGTTTTTCAGTTGCTCAAAGAAAGCGTTAAGGATTACACCCCTGACTGGGCGGCGAAAATTAGTGAAGTCCCGGCTGAGGAAATTGCCAGGATAGCCAGAGAATTTGCTCAGGCCGCTCCCATGGTCTGCATTCCAAACCTGAAGCGGGACGCTGCTGGTCCGAACTACGCCAACAGTTGGCGGCTCATGCACACCATTAACATCATGCACGCCCTGACTGGCTCCTTTGACCACGAGGGCGGGGTACTTTTCCTAAACGGGGTCAAGATCCCCTGGCTGGAAGACGTGGATCCGCCGGCTAAACCATATCCACCGCAGCCTAAGGAGCCGGTTGACTACCGGAATGAGTTTCCGGTGTCAAACGATATTTATCAGAATAAAGATTACTCAGCGCCGGGACACTACGGCATGGTGGGCTATGGTCTCTATAACACAGACAAGATTAAAGTCGTATTCTTCAGGAGTCCGCACCGTGGCTTGCACGCTCTAATCCAGCCTCAGATGGTGGAAGCGGCTTTGATGAAGATGGACCTCGTTATTGACTGGAACCTTTATCCAGATGACACGATATACTGGTGCGACTACGTTTTGCCTGCTCCGCACCAGTATGAGGAATCGAAGTTTGACATCCGGCAGTACTATCCAAAGTGGCCGTGCTACGTAGGCGGCAGTCCTGTCCAGCAGCCGCCGGGAGACGTAATCGGGTGGGGCAAGATCGCCAAGGAGATCGGACTGGCCCTGGCCCCCGAATATTGGACGACGGACGGTAGCCAGGATCGAACCAAAGCCATCAAGGGCGATATGTACACACCAGCTTTGAAGGCTGTTGGAATCAACGATATGAACGATTTTATGACTAACAAGAATGGCATCTGGATCGACAAAAAACCCTATGAAAACTACAAGACCATTAAAGAAATTGGATATGGCCGACCAGAAGGACGAATTCGATTATATATTGATGAGTTTGCTAATGTCGGCCACGACCCGCTGCCTAAGTGGTCACCTAGATGGACCTCCAGTGAGGGTGAGTATAAGTTCTCGCTGCTGGTCACTCGGGCTCCTTGGCATATGCACGCTGACCCGAACTTTATCAACAACCCGGTTCTGAACATGCTGACCAGGAAGAACTTCATCGACTGTATCTGGATCCATCCCGATGCGGGTAAAGAACTGGGACTGCAAGAGGGCGCTGAAGTGGTTATAGAGACGAACCCGAAGTACATGACCGATGTGCCGCGCCCGGTTAAAGCAAAGGTCCATCTGTCAAAACGGGTTGCGCGCAAGGATTGTGTGCTCCTCTTCCACGGGATGGGACACAGATCAAAATTGCTAAGGAATGGTGTCTACGGCTACCGGGATGGCGACCTCATTCCACAGAAGAATCCAAAGATAGTTAAACAGCACGATCCAACAGGGATGGGGTGGGTAGAAGACGTTTATGTCAGAATTAAAAAAGCCTAAAGGGGTGAGATAAATGGCGTCGACATATTCAATTCTGCTCGACACCAGGTTCTGCACCGGCTGCAATACCTGTTTTTACAAATGTGTCCAGGAAAACAGGCTGCACGATACGGCGGCTGAGGGACATTATCGGACGCTGGTTCTCATCAAGGACGACGGGTTATACCACCGCAGGTGCATGCATTGCAAAGAGCCCTCCTGTGAGGCGGTTTGCCCCACGGCTGCCCTGTCGAAAACAGATTACGGCCCTGTCCTTTATGATGCCGAGCGCTGCATTGGCTGCAAGACCTGTGTTGCGGCCTGCCCCTTTCACGTCCCACAGTGGGATGAAACCAGGCACCAGGTTGTCAAATGCACCATGTGCGCACACCGCCTCCAGGATGTGGCGGGAGGGAAGACAATTCCTGCCTGCGTGGAGGTCTGTCCGACAGGGGCGTTGATCTTTGGTGAATACGATGAACTGGTGGCGATGGCCAAGCAGATCGCATCCGAAAACAAACTTCACATATACGGGCTTGAGGAAAACGGAGGAACCCACCTGATCATATTGGCCAAAGAAAAGCCGGAGGTAATCGGTTACCCGGCGGTGCCTAGGGACACTGTCCGGAGCAGGGAAATCAAGTCGGTTAGCGGTGTGGTTGCGGGCGCTGCTGCCGTGGCCGCCCTGGCTTATGCAGGGATCAAGAAATATAGTGAAAGAAGAATTCAGGTACAGAACTTTAATCGGTCAGAGGAATAGTGGGAGGTGTTGAACTGATGGTTTGGGAGTGGTATCTGCCCGCTTTCATGACCCTGGCCGGTATAGGGGCTTTCCTTTACCTGTTCGGGGTGTGGCTCGGGCATAGGGAGATATTCGCTCCGCCGGCGAAGTTTGCAACTTACCTGAGCTGGATGGTGCTTGCCTTGGCGGGCGTATTTGTTCTTTTGGACCTTGGTAAACCGGCCGCGGCCGGAACGGGGATTGTGCATATATTGAATGTTTTCAACAGGTGGCCCTCATCTCCGATATCCTTTGAAACCTCAATGCTGCTAGCGACACTGGGCTTCGGGTTGCTCTGCACCCTGTTCTACCTGGCTGGCTGGAGGAGAGGTTGGCCGAGGTCTGTTGTGGAGATCCTGGGGGCGATTCCTGCGATGATTTTGGCTTTTGGGTATGCGGGCTTTCTAGAACTGGGCGCCTTTACCACAAATCCCCTATGGCACACGGTAATGCTCAGCTTATTGACCCTTTCCCTGGCGATTGCGGCTGCAGCGGCTGTCATCAACCTGCCGAACGTGGGCTTTTTCGCCGATCTGCTACCAAATTTCGCCAGCAAGGAAGCGGCCGGTTTACTCGGTCTGATCACCAGGTCCTTCCTGGTTATTGCTCTGATCTTGACGCCGTTATACCTGCTGACCACCGGCGGATACGCCAGTCTTCTGCTTGGAGGAAGCGCCGGGGTCAAGTTCTGGGGAGCGCTGGTTCTTGGCATTGTTGTTCCCCTGGTCATAGGTTTTTCCAGGGGGATTCCGCAGGAACAGGCTAAATGGGTTGCTCTGGCCCAAATAGTTCTGGTGGTTTTCGGAACATACTTGTTCAATCTAGCGGTGCTCCAGGCCGGCCAGTTGCTGCTTTAATCCCAATAATGGCGGGGAGATGATTTGATGACAGAAGTCTCGGAGCGGCTCAATCTGCTGCAGGCACGAACTGCCCTCTATAGCCTGCTCGCCAAAGCCACCGATTACCCCGACGAAGCGCTATTCGAAAGTCTTGTGCGAGGAGAGTTTACCTCTCAACTACGCAAGGCGGGTAGCAAGGTGCTCCGTGGAGAGTGCCTTGATAGGGAGCTTGAGGCTATTGAAATGTCCTACACCGATAAGGGCAATCTCCTCCTGGAACTTCAAAAGGATTACACCCGTATGTGTTTCGCTTCTAAGCCGCGCCTCGTACCCCTTTTCGAATCAGTGTACAAAGAGGGCAAACTATTTCAGGAGTCGACCTTTGAAATCGCTATGCTTTACGATCAAGCCGGTCTGAAGCTGGCTCAGGATTTCAAGCTTCCCCCGGACCATATTACCCTCGAATTGGAGTTCATGGCATATCTGTGTTTTCAAGAGGGGAAGGCTGTCGGTAGCTGTAACGGTGAGAATGAAAAAATCGCTACTTACCTTCAACGGGAGGTTTTGGAAAAGCACGTGGGACAATTCGGCATTAGTTTTGCCGAAAGACTGGAAAAGCATGCTAGGCACCCTTTTTACCGCAGCATGGCGTGCCTCCTGGTAGAATTTCTCCTCACGGAATTAAGCAGGTGCGGTACCGCGTGTAATTACTCTTAAAAGCTGGTTGTCTTTTAGCTTTGAAAGCCACCTTTACCGAAGCCCTTTGGGCCGGGAAAGGGTGGTTTTTTATTGCACCAACACTCCTGTTCCATCATATTATGTACCAGATTATTAGGTAAAAACTGGGAAACGAGGGGTGATCTGGTGAAAGAGGTCAGGGTCGGAGATATTGTCACCCGCAGGTCTTACAACGGGGATATCTTTTTCCGGGTTGAAGGAATCACAAAGAACGAGGGAAAAACCACCGTCCGGCTGCGAGGGTTGTTTATGCGGCTTTGTGCGGACGCACCCCTGGATGATTTAGAGAAGAAGAATATTACGGAGATCAACAACTGCAGGCGGGAGTATGTTAAAAAGCAGGCCGAATCTATTAGAAAAGTGCTTACGCGTCAGGACCGGAGCCGCCAGGCTGCCCTCCTCCGTGCGGGAAAAAGAGAGGAAGGTTTAAATTTTTTTGAGTTACCCGGGCGGGTGCTTCATTTGGAAGGCGATCGGGAATACCGTGAACACTGCCTGCATACATACCTGCAGCTCGGTGTTCCGTGCCGTGTCGTCCATGTTCCCGAGCAGGAACAGGCTGCCGTCGTATACCGTTATCTGCGTGAAGAAAGTCCTGATATTCTCGTCCTCACCGGGCACGACGGCCTGCTGAAGGAGGCACGGGAATACCGTAGTGCGGAAAACTACCGGACATCGCGGTTTTTCATCGAAGCTGTGCGCCGCGCCCGGGAATATGAGTCGGACCGTGACAAACTGGTAATTATTGCAGGAGGATGCCAATCTTATTACGAGGCTTTGATTGAGGCAGGGGCCAACTTTGCAAGCTCCCCGGAACGGGTCATGATCCACATACTGGATCCTGTGTTTATAGCCGAAAAAATAGCTTTCACCTCGATTTACGAGAAGCTGTCCCTTTCCGACATCCTGGACTCCGCTATGACGGGAACCAGGGGTATGGGAGGAATACAAACCAGGGGCAAGTTCCGCCTCGGGCTGCCGCGTTCCAAATACTAGGGAGCATACCTTGGCAAAAACTATTCGGGACCGGTTGAAT
Source organism: Syntrophomonadaceae bacterium (assembly GCA_012840385.1). GTDB lineage: Bacteria > Bacillota > DSM-12270 > Thermacetogeniales > Thermacetogeniaceae > DULK01. The sequence goes on along the minus strand of DULK01000027.1, from coordinate 2,478 downwards.
AGTGCGCGTGTGCAGTTGGAGGTTAAGGAGCGGGTGGAAGGACTAACCTTTAGCCAGTGGCTGCGGCAGGCGTTGGACGGAGTGCCAGGTGCAACTGGCCCCGGGATAATTGCTCCTCGGTTTAGCGCATTTGAAGGAAAAAATCGATCACCCCGCCTATGGAGGGGGTGCGGTTGGATGGTGAGGCCTGAAGGAATTACCCCCGCGGCAGCGAATAACGAGTATTGATCCAGGAGGGTAACCATACTCACTATACTCCGGACGGTTTTCAGACCGTAAGGAAAAGAGGATGGGCAAAATGTCCTTTCAGGCCGGGGGATCTACAGCCGGGGTTTATGGGCGTCGTTACCAGGTCCTGGCTGCCATTATGCTGGGCAGCATCATGGGTCCCATTGACGCCAGCATCATCAATGTCATTCTTCCGACTATCACGGGCTACTTTGGCGTTGCTATCGCCACCGCCCAGTGGGTGCCGATGATCTACCTGTTGACCATCAGCAGCCTGCTTTTGTTCTACGGTCGCATGGGAGATATCCTGGGGTATAAGCGTATCTACTTGATGGGGCTGGCGGGCTTTATCGTCGCGTCAGCCCTCTGCGGTCTGGCCCCCGGTATTTACTGGCTCATTCTTTTCCGGGCCATCCAGGGAGTGACTGCCGGTATGATGATGGCTGTGCCTTATGCCATCATCACAGCTGCCTTCCCCCCACAGGAGCGGGGCCGGGCTCTGGGGATCAACGCCATCAGCATTTCGGCGGGACTGGCCCTGGGCCCCTCCCTGGGAGGGCTGGTTACTTCCCTGTGGAGCTGGCGTATGGCCTTTTTAATCAATATTCCCATCGGGATCGTTGGCCTGATGTGGGCGCGAAAGGTTATTCCTGAGTTAAAGGGCCAGCCGGGCAAAATGGATGGCAGCGGGGCGGTGACGGCCTTTATCTTTCTTTTCTCTTTCCTGCTATTTGTCAACCAGGGACAAAAAATGGGCCTTAATACCGCCACCCTGGCTATGCTGGGTGTGGCCATACTGGCAGGCGCGGCTTTCTTTTATATCGAGACCCATGCCGCGCAGCCCATGTTGAATCTGAAGCTTTTTAAGAATGCCGGCTTTTCCCTGGCTCTCCTTAGCGCTTTGCTGAATTTTATCTCCCAGTATATCATGGTCTTTCTTACCCCCTTCTACCTGCAGCGGGTTCTTCATTACCCGGCGGGTCGGGTAGGTCTCCTCATGACTTTCTTCCCCCTGGCGGTGATGGCGGTTGCCCCCTTCAGCGGCGCCATTTCTGACCGGATAGGAACTAGAGCCCTGGCTTCCCTGGGGGCGGCTATTTGTGCTCTGGCCCTGATGGCCATGAGCCTCCTGCCGGCTGCCGTCGGTCCCCTGGCCGTAGGCTGGCGCCTGGCCTTATTCGGCATCGGTACGGGGATTTTCCAGTCACCCAATAACAGCGCCGTTATGGGCGCCGTCCCCCGGCCTTACCTGGGCATAGCCTCCGGTACCCTGGCTACAGTCCGGAATACAGGTATGGCGCTGGGTATTGCCACCGGCGGGCTGGTGCTCTATGCCTTCGTGCCGCCGGCAATCATGGCCAAGATCAGCCTGGATGTCGAGGAAACCCTCAGCTTTCTGATGGGCTTAAGGTGCGCTTATCTGATAGGAGCCGTATTTACCGCTGTAGCAGCGGCCTTTTCTTTTATTAGAGTAGGAGAGAGCATAGAAAAGAACAATGGTCGGAACATTGCCCCCTAAAATAATTCTCCTTGAGGGGAGCTGGTGCAATTTTCCTGCCGGGGTATCCGGAGAGGGCTGTTTCGGCATTGACGAAAAAATCTTGCCCATATCTTGATCCCATATAGGAAAACTGGTATAATAAAATGAAGTATTCTTAGAAAAAGGTGGGTAATCTTTAAATAAAAAAGAAGGTGAAGCTGATGGCTACCAAGCAAGCCCTTGCCGAGATCAGGCAGGACCTGGAAACCTTTATCGGAAGGCGGATTAAATTGAGATCCTATAAAGGGAGAAACAAGGTCGTGGAGCGAGAGGGGGTTCTAGAGCGCACCTACCCGAACATTTTCGTGATTAAACTTGACGAAAAAAGGGTGCAGAGGCGCATTTCCTTTAGTTATACCGATGTCCTGACGGAAAGCGTGGAATTAACGGTCTGCCGCGAGGGCGGAGAGATCAAGATTGCGGCAGCCCGCGGTTGATAGTAACGGATTAAACCCTTCAGATTCCGGTCTGAAGGGTTTTTTATGCCCATCTCTGTTTCCCGGTCCTTGAATTCCTGTAAACCGTCCGGATTTACTTCCCTGCCCTGAAAATATGTTCAGGTTTATCCTGCCCTGAAAATACTTCAAGTTCACCCGCCGGTCTACCGCTCGACTCCCCGGCACTCAATACGGGCGCTAAGGTAGCCGAGCTAGCAACAGAATATATTTATGAAATAAATTGCTTTTAACTGATTAAGTATCTTTGAGTGC
>DULK01000026.1 GCA_012840385.1 Syntrophomonadaceae bacterium | reverse complement strand
GAACAATGTGATTGCTGCTGATGACTTCCAGGATTAGGTAAAGTAGTGGCAAAATGCGCGCTTTTTAAAAAACTTTTTCAGGTTTCATGCGGGTTTGAGTAAGGTCATCTGATAAACTCAGGGGATAAAATTAGCCTTTCCCTCTATCTCCTATTAATACCAAAATTAGAGAATAAATTAGAGAATAGTGTGTTGATTGTCAAGGGTCTGTTACAGGTGCAGCACCCCTTAAGTTTATCTCTAGCCGCCCGCTGGGTGGAGCCTGGGTCCTGGACAGGCTCTGGGAAGAGCTGGGGATCAAAGGTGTACTTGAAAGCCTGCTGAAGAAGCGGCATTACAAAACCCCGGTAGAAAGAGCCGTCTTTGCCATGGCAGCGAACCGTGCCCTTGATCCCCTGTCCAAACGCGGAGTGGAAGAATGGGTGAAAGAAGATGTGGTGATCCCGGGCGTTGAGGAAATACCCCTGCAGCAGCTCTACCGGGCAATGGACTTTCTCCTGGAGAACGAAGCCGAACTGCAGAAACAGGTTTACTACTCCGTAGCCAACCTGCTCAACCTGGAAGTAGACATCCTTTACTTCGACACCACCTCCACCTACTTTGAGATCGAGGACGAAGATGGCGATGGCGGACTGCGGCGCCGGGGGCACTCCAAGGACCACAGGCCGGACCTGCCGCAGGCCGTGATCGGCCTGGCCGTCACCAGGGACGGCATCCCGGTGCGCTGCTGGGTGTGGCCCGGTAACACCGCCGACATCTCGGTAGTCGAACAGGTAAAGAAAGACCTGATAGGCTGGAAGCTGGGCCGGGTCATCACCGTGCTGGACCGGGGATTCAACTCCGAAGACAACCTGCGCTACCTGCAGCGTGCGGGCGGCCACTACATAGCCGGGGAGAAGCTGCGCAGCGGCAAGGAAAATACAGCACAAGCCTTAAAGCGGGCAGGCCGCTACCAGACGGTGCGGGACAACCTGGAAGTCAAGGAGATCGTCGTCGGAAACGGCGAGGCCAGGCAGCGCTACATCCTGGTGCGCAACCCCGAAGAGGCTGCCCGGGACAAAGCCAGGCGGGAAAAAATTATCAAGGAACTGGAGGAGCAGCTTCCCCTTATCAAAACCCATGCCAAAGCCGTCTGCGAGCTCATGGCCCACCCGGTCTACCGCCGCTACCTGAAGCTGGACTCCCGCAGCCTGCCGAAGATCGACCGGGCAAAGATCAGGGAAGAAGAAAAACTCGACGGCAAATACCTGCTGCGCACCTCGGACGACACCCTCTCCGCCGAAGATGTCGCCCTGGGCTACAAACAGCTGCTGCTGGTGGAAGACGCCTTCCGTACCCTCAAGTCCCGGTTGGAGTTGCGCCCGGTCTATCACCGCCTGGAAGACCGCATCCGCGCCCATGTGCTGCTCTGCTGGCTGGCGCTGTTGTTGATCAGGATTGGCGAGAACAGGACGGGGCAAACCTGGTGCAGCCTCAGAGCCACCCTGCAGAGGATGCACCTGGGAGAGTTCAGCGGGGCTGCCGGTCAGGTAAGGCAGAGGACCGAAACCACCCCTGCTCAGGAGCGGATATTCAAGGCTTTAGCCGTCAAAGAACCGCCCCGTCTCTTCTCCATAAACCCCGCAGGCAAACAAAACGCCTAGTAACACGCCTCTAAAAACGTATTCCCTGAATCCCGTGTCCCATGCAGCTTCCGGCCTTCTGTTTGTCTAGGGGCTGTCGAACTCCGGCCCTGGTATGCCCTGAAAACGGTTGACGGGCTTTCCCTGAAACAGGCCGGAGTAATTTCTTCTCTTGTAGGACCCAAGGCGCACCTTCCTTTAAAAAAATGCCGGTTTTATAGGAAATTCGCGCCTTGTTAAAGATTTCCTTCTTTCTTGAGAAAAATTTTTAAAAAATTTTTGCGCCTGATTAAAAATTGCTTAGTACGGAAGATGGGTATTAAAATCATCTATGGTAGGAGTATTTGCATTAGAACGATCAAAAATATATTGTAGCGCCTTCATTATTGTAGTTTTACCAGAGTTGTTTTCACCTATAATTACATTTAATCCCTCGTTAAATTCTATCTCTACATCTCTGAAACACCTAAAATTCTCTATTCTCTAATTAAATACCGATGGTATAACTATCCAAAAATATTATATCTTTTCGCTCTGCTTTAAAGAAAGAATTACAGAACATCCCGGCTCCCGACAGAACTGGCAACATCCAGGGACGACGGCTCCTATGCCAGGCTTTTCAATAGTCTCCGTAAGATTAACCTGCTCATAAAGGAGCAGGTTACCAGGTCATTGACCTTGGAGTCGACGTTCCGGAGCAGAAGTTTATTGAGGCTTTGAAGCAATATAATGCCCCGCTTGTGGGTATGAGCGTGTTGCTGACGGCGTGCCAGGAAGCGATGAAGGATACCATTAAAGCGATCAGGGATGCCGGTCTGAGAGATGTCAAGGTGCTCATCGGCGGTAATTATGTGGACGAAAAGGTGAAGGAATATTGCGGCGCGGATTACTTCGGCACAAGCGCGGATGTGGCTGTGAAGGTTGCCAACGAAATATTTGCTGGGTAACGCAAAAAGGGAGCCTGCTCAGCCGGGCTCCCTTAGACATTCACCCTCATCCCTTGGCTTATTGAACAAGGTGGCTATTTGCCCACATAAGGAAGGATAGTTTTAATAAGTTTTTTGACTAACTCCAGTTCTTTCGGCGAACATTTATTGAGCAGGCTGATTATCCCTTTGTCTATATTAAAGCCGCATGCCTCATAGCTGTTGGCGGCATCACGAAGGTAATAAGCAGCCTCGGTAGTTTTTCCAAAAATAAGGTAATCTAAAGATACATGCAAACAATTGGCGACTTTAACTAAAACGGGGAGACTCATTTGCCTCTCCCCACGTTCCAGCTGCCCGATATAGTAATCAGAAAGCTCGATGATTTCTGCAAACTCTTCCCGTGAGAGTCCGAGCTTTTCTCTTTCCTCCCGTATTCTCTTCCCAATGGTTTTGGTATCTATCTCTACTTTTTTCTCCATTTTGTCTACTCCTTATAAAATAATTTATCGAACTTTAAATTTTATCTGAATTCGCAATAAGCACATATTTATTGTTTGCAGCGGGCTTATCATTGATGTAAAATTATACTTGTGGTATTTTCGGGGGGGAGCAGGGAATGGATGATAAAGATAAAATAGAAATCGCGAGGAATATCCTTCATAATGCGGTCAGTATAAATATGAGTATGAAAATTCTCCTGGAAATAAGTAAAAAAATTGATCAATATGTTGTTGAGTATTACCGAAATTGTAGGGACAAAAAGGATGGTTTGGATGAAGGAAAAAATGTATAAATATGCTCCTATTGTTTTATTTTCAGGCGGGCCAATCTTGTGGCTTATCACTTTTTCGATAGACAGGCATTATAACCGCAATCAAGATCTGGTATGGATACCCTTTGTAATAATCCAGGTAGTAATTAGCACAATCTGTGGCATCTTAATCAAAAAATTGCACCAACAGGTATATACGGATGTCCTGACCGGCTTGCGCAACAGGAGATATTTTTGTGCAAAACTGCCTGAGCTGACATCTAAAGCCCCGGTTTCATTAATATTAATGGATATTGATAATTTCAAAAGCATCAACGATACATACGGGCATATAGCAGGTGATCAGGTATTACAGCAATTTGCCGGTATTCTGCAAAGCAATACAAGAAAAACCGATATAATTGCCCGCATTGGCGGCGAGGAATTTGCCATTATCCTACCCCAAACGGATGTTAAAAAGGCTTTCAAAATTGCCAACAGGATTAGAACTGCGGTGGAAAACCATCTTTTTTCTTATGAGAACATCACCTGTAAAATTACTGTGAGCGTAGGTATAGCTTCGATTAAAAAAGGTACGAGTGTAGACCAATTTCTTAAAATTACCGATGAAGCCCTTTATAAGGCAAAAGAAAAGAAGAATTTCATCGTCATGGTAGCGGAAGGTTAAGGCGAAAGAGCTACTCCGGAAAGCCTTCAGGCTTTGTACCAGGAATGCAAAAAGGGTGGGGCATATTTTTATTATATGGTTGCAAGATACAACAGTTGCATTGTACAATAGAAATAAGGTTGGTGGTCAGATCTTGAGCAGAACGGATGTGGAGCGCCTCCGGGAAAGCATTCGGTTGTTGACCAGAAAACTGGGCTTTTTGGACAAAGCCGAGGCGTCGTGCTGCGGCGTTACTTTCAGTCAGTGCCATGCGCTGGTGGAAATCGGGAGGGCGGGTTCTATCTCCGTCAACGAACTGGCGGACCTGCTGGGGCTGGATAAGAGCACCATGAGCAGGACGGTGAACAACCTAGTGGAGCAGGGGCTGGTTACACGGGAGCTTGATCCCGGAGACAGGAGGTACGTGAGAATTGGGTTAACCGAAGGAGGAAGAAAACTTTTTTCAAGGATTGAGTCGGGCATGTCGGACTACTTCCAAAGTGTGTATAATAACATCCCCGAGATCAAGCGGGCACAGGTGCTTGAAAGCCTGGAAATATTGTTGATGGCAATGACAGACAGATGTTGTTAAGGAGGCAGAGCTAAAGTGAGTGAAGACTTAAAGGAACAGGTAAAGAAACATTACGGCGAAATAGCCGGCAAGGTGCAAACCGGCGGAAGTTCGTGCTGCTGCGGCACGTCCTGTTGTTCCTCCGTTGTAAACCCTTCGCTCTTTTACGAATCCGATTACCTGAAAGGGCTTCCCAAAGAAGCAGTGGCCGCTTCGCTGGGGTGCGCCAATCCGCTGGTTTTGGCCGATCTCAAGGAAGGAGAAACGGTACTGGATCTGGGCAGCGGCGGTGGTATCGATGTGCTGGCGGCTTCTAAATACGTGGGCCCAGGCGGCAAGGTCTACGGCCTGGATATGACCGACGAGATGCTGGCCCTCGCCAATCAAAACAAGGAAAGAATGGGCGTTGCCAACGTGGAGTTCCTGAAGGGTTACATTGAAGACATTCCTCTCCCGGACGCCTCTGTGGATGTGGTGCTGTCGAACTGCGTGATCAACCTGTCCGAGGATAAGGAAAGGGTTTTTCGCGAAATTTACCGGGTTCTCAAGCCGGGTGGCAGGGTGGCCATTGCCGACATCGTTTCCCTCAAGGAAGTTCCCGAAGCCATCAGACGGATGGCAGAGATGTGGGTCGGCTGTATTGCAGGAGCCTTGGACATCAACGTTTACAGGCAGCTTCTATCAAAAGCGGGTTTCCGCGACGTTGAGGTGCGCCCTGAGCACGTCTACACCAAAAGCGTCATCGAGTCCCTGGCGGGGAATACAACAAAACTCAGTCCTGATGACCTGGAAAAGGTTGATGGGGCCTTCGCCGGCGCCTTGATCAGGGCGACCAAATGAGTGAGGTAAAGACGTTTTATTCTTTACCGGTCAGCAGCAGCCTGGCGAATTCCTCCGGCAGGCCTGCGGCCGGGATCGCCTCTGCGACAGTATCCGAATCGTAAGGGACTTTCGGGAACTCGACATTGATTTCGCCGTCAATGGTTAAGATGCAGTAAAGGGCGTTGGGATCCCCGTGCTTCGGCCTTCCGACGCTGCCGGCATTGATCAGGTGATGCCCCTCGAAGATGCGGTGGAAGGGCTTATGGGTGTGGCCCACCACCAAAATATCCGCACGGGTCGAGTTAAAGATCTCGTGCAGGAGAGCTTCAGGCGCGTTCTCAAACAGATACTCATTTAAAGCCCGGGGGCTGCCGTGCACCATTTGGATTTTTTTATCGCCGATCTCGATCCAGATATCTTGCGGCAAGCCGCGCAAAAAGGCCTTGTTGTCTTCACTTGTATGCGCTTTCGTCCAGGCGAGGGATTGCTCTCCCGCCCGGCGGGCCTTTTCGTTTGGAAAATCGCAGCCGCAAGCCAGACGGTCAAACCCAACCCCGTCGTCATAGTTTCCCATTACGGTCGGAATCCTTTCCTTGCGGATGATCTCGATAACCTCGTTGGGAAAAGGGGCGTAACCCACCAGGTCTCCGAGGCAGAAGATCTTGTCGATCCCTTGTCTCTTGATATCGTCAAGAACTGCCCGGAGGGCCAGGTGGTTCCCGTGAATGTCAGCGATGAAGGCCAGTCTTTTCATAATAATCTTCCTTCCTGATGCCGGGCTTTTATTCTGAAAGCCCGGTTTGACCTTTTATACCAGGAATTACGCCGCCCTCAGCCTCTATTTTATATTCTTCGCCAATGCGACGCAATAAACTCTCTGTTTGGAAACTCAATCCCAAACGTCCGGGGTCAGATCATTGACAGCCTGGCCGGTCTGATCCGGCATATTTGCCCGCCACTAAAGGAATATGTCAGCACCCTGCGCATTTACTATTTATAGCCATTCTTTAAAACGGGGGTAGGAGAGATGAGGTGGTTTTTGCGGGTTCTCAAAAACGCTCTGCTGCTTCTGGTCCTGCCGCTGTTCTGGTGGGGCCCTGTGGTTCATCCCCATATTAACAGGTTGGCCTTGAGAAAGGCAGAGAAGGAACTGGAGGCAGGGGGCCGGGCAATCAATGAGGATATGGTCAGGCGTTTGAAGAAGAATGAAGAAGCCTTCTTCTTTGGCGGAAACAGCGCCGACGCTGTTTCCGCCTACCATGTGTTGAGCAACATCTCGATTTACGATTACGCTCATAACGCAATTCCAGACGAGGTTAACGGTATACCCCATTTCGGTTACACCCTGATCGATGAATGGTGGCGGGCATATCAGGAAGCAATGCCCGGTATCCGGTACACGGATCGCGATTTCGCCGTTGCCTGCGGCTGGCTTGCCCACCAGCTTGCCGACTGGTACCCGCACTATGCTGCTGTGGATTGTAAGGGCAATTTGGTTGATAACGGTTATGCCGGGGCTGATAACAGGAAGATCTTTGCGGGCTTTTCGAACTCACACCGTGTCTTTGGCGCCGACTACTACCCCGAAATCCTTGCCAGTTACGTATTGGCCGACCATGCCCTGATTGAGTTCTTTTTCGATTTACTGGTGATGCAGGGCGACAGGGGGTTCTTTGATCGGAATAGAGTCGAACTCTTCGAGACGCGAAGCGTTGGCGGCAAGCTTCGAAACCTCCTCACCGCGGCTTCGGAGAGGTACTGCGGACATGCGGTGCGCATTCCTCCCGAACACATTCCCCAGCTTGCGGATACCTTCAACTCTGTAATCAGAGGTATTCAGTTCTTCATTGAGCTGGCCGTTTTCCTCAGGCCGTCTCTTGTTTGCGCTCTCAAAAACACCATTGATCCCGCCATCACCGGTGGCCCTGACTATATTCAACTCTCGGTTGACAGGGTGGTGGACGGTATGTTTAGAAAATCCTACGGTGAGATCTCACACCTGTCCCGTGAGAGGGTGGTGCTGTCCCGCACTTTGGAGGGCAGGAGCGGGTTGGCTTTAGTTAGAAGACCGGGCAGCATCTTTTTCCCGGTAGTCAGGCAGTTGGGCACGATCATTAACTTGAATCGGGCGATACCTGTACTCAGGGGTTTTGAACACCTGTCAATACCCATCAGGATAGGGTTTATTAAGAGTAGAATCGACCTCCCGGGGCAACTGGCAAAATTGCTGATTTCATTCATCAAAGACAAAGGTATGGGCAACCTGTTCAAAAGAAATCACGATACCAACGCTCTTATGAGTTTCCTGGAGGAATTGCTGGTGGACGACGGCGCGGATTTGTCGGTTCCCCTCCGCAATTTCAAGTCCGGTCTGAGGCCAGTGGCCGAACTTGACGGCGATAAGCGGCTGACGGAAGCTGAACTTCTCAAGCAAATGATTGAAAGACGGCAGATCGGGGTGCGGCTTGTCCCGGCCACGTCTCCGGAGCAGCCGGACTGCTGTAAATTGTTGAACTCAAGGCGCCTGCTGTTCCGGGTCGACGGCTACGATGTCAAGGGATACCCCGCTGTTTTCAAATTGAAAGAAAAATGGAACGGAAACGTCCTGCAATTGACCTGTTCCCTTCTCAAGGAACTGAAAGCAGGCGTGCATCACTTATTTGTAGATGTCTGGGACAACAGCAATGTTCATTCCCGCTACCTGGATCTGGAGGTCTCCCTGGTTGACCGGTAGGTGCCCACATCCTGCCGCTCCTATAGGCTCAGCTAACAGGGAAAGGTTATCCAGTTATTGCTTCCCGGCTGGTGCCGGAAGCAGTTCTGAACCGGAGCTTTATCCGGGTTACTGAAATGTAAAAAACGTCCAGACGCTAAAAAGTACCTTTTAAATATAAAATATCATTGCAATTTAATGCATAATATGCAATAATAATAGCAATAATGTATTACGCTACAGACGGGACGATGCATCGATGCAAAGTTACGTTACTGAAAAAATACAACTGTTACAATCCGAGCTGTTACGGGCTCTTGATCGAAACGATTATCTGACCGCTTTGAAAATAAGGGCGGCCCAAAAAGAGCTGGAAGAGTTGTTGGATGAAATAGAGAAACAGGAAAATGCAAAGCACGATGTAATAAGTGATGCAAAGAATTACTATACCAGCCGGGAAGCGGCCAGAATCCTGGGACTTGACCCCAGCAATGTAACGCGCAAAGCCGCGGCCTTCCATGCCAGAAAGATCGGCGGTAAATGGTATTTCCCCAAAGATGTGATTGACGAAGAGAGGAAGAAAACGGGCAGGAGAGCGAAACCGGGGAGGAAGCCGAAAAACATGCCCATCAAAGAGGGTGATTACAGGTGATCTCTGCTGAACAACTGGCGGAAAAATACGTCGGTTTTCCTGTCGCCCCGCCGAAACCCGGAATAAAAGTGGATAGAAATGTGCTGGCCAGGTATGCCATTGTAATTGCGCTGGTTCTGGCCTTGACGGGAATGTTCTATACGTACGAAAAGACCAGGGCGGTTGCCCTGGGTTATCAGGTCAACAGAGTCCGTCATTCCGTTCTCGAACTGCAGAGGAGCAACAAGCTACTGGAGTACAAGATGGCTGAACTCCAGTCCCCCGGCAGGGTTGAAAGGATCGCCAGGTCAAAACTGGGTATGACGGAAGCGGAAATCGTTTTGCCTGAAAACGAGGTTCTCACTAAAGGAAATTAAAGAAGATCACCCGGTATACCCGATCCCGTCTTCCAGGGCCCTGAGCATGACCTGTTTGTTTTTTTCAGTTATTCCTCCGTTTAAAGTCCATCCTGCCTTCGGGTAATGCGGCCTGGACTGCAGGTTCTTTTTATGCCTTTCGGCGAAGTCCTGGATCGAGCTGATGACGGCTGCCGGGTTTCCGGCCGCCACCACGTTGTCCGGGATGTCCCGGGTGACGACACTCCCCGCCCCGATAACCACGTTATCTCCAATTGTGACACCGGGAAGAACCACGCTCCCGGCTCCTATAAAGGTTCTCTTCCCGATGCAAACACGCCCGACTTTATAATATCCCGTGTAGTGCCAGGTGCTGGCGTCATGCGCCAGGATGACGCACTTGGTGGTGATGAAACTGTCATCCCCGATGGAGATCAGCCAGGGATAGGACGGGTCTATCAGGGCGTCGTTGTCGATGAAAACGTTTTTCCCTAACTTCAGCCCTCGTTTGACGAGAAGCTCGATTTCAACCCGCCCCAGGCAGCGGTAGACGATGTGGCGCACCAGTCTCTTTAAGAAGTTCATTTATTTCACCTCTTTCCGGTATTTTCTCCGCCGGCGCCGGCAATTCCTGTAGCCAACCCTTTTATTGAATCTGGACGATTTTACCTGTTGAGGAGCGCAGAGTTGCCTGGCCTGCTCACGCTGCACTTGGGAAGCACCGGATTAGAGGGCCGTTGTGCTGCAGGCCACGTCAGGGTTGAGCATTCTTCCGGCTCTGATAGTACCTGCAGAGGTCGGGCAGGACGCAGTGCTCGCAGTCCGGCTTTTTCGCCCGGCAGGCCTGCCGGCCCTGAAAGATCAGCAGGTGGTGGGCCTTTCCCCACTCCTGCTCGGGAATGATCTCTTTTAACTGCTTCTCCGTACCGGCAGGGTCTTTGGATGCAGCCAGGCCTACCCGGTTGGCCACGCGGTGGACGTGGGTGTCCACACCCAGGCCGGGCTTGCCAAAGGCTCCGGCCAGCAGGACGTTGGCCGTCTTCCGCCCGACTCCCGGCAATTTCATGAGTTCCTCAAGTCTGTCGGGGATCCGTCCCCCGTACTCCCCGGTTATTATCTTCGCCGCGGCTACCAGGTGGGCGGCCTTCGAGTGGTACAACCCCACCGTCTTGATGATGCCTGCAACGTCTTCTACATCCGCACTGGCAAGGGATGCAATGTCGGGGTACCTGGCAAACAACTGCGGCGTTACCCTGTTTACCTGCTCGTCCGTGGTCTGGGCCGAAAGTATGACGGCCACCAGGGCCTGATAGGGATTCGAGTACCTCAAAAGTGGCCCCGCTTCCGGATATCTTGCTTTCAGCCGGGACAGGACTTTGTTTGCCAGTTCCTTCCGTTTTGCGAGTTCGTGGATGCCGTCCATGGCGCTCCCTCCCCGGTCATTATGCCATATTTAAGGTCATCTTAAGAATAAACGATTCCCGGCTTGAGTAAAAAATAATGTAATCACGTCCCTAAGAAAGGAAGCGGTGTGGTGAAAAACCGAACCAAGACTGTTGCCCTGGGAGCCTTGATAATCCTCATGCTCGGCGTTCCTGCCAGTTTCCCGCCTAAACGTTCTACCAGCGCCTTGCGGTATGTGCTGCCGGAAATGCGCAGGCCAGATTTCTGGATCGCCAGGCTGCCCGAACCGGATAGGGTAATCATGAGCCCCGGCGAAATCGCCGCCTTCAACAAGGAAATTATAGCAAACCTTCCGGACACGGTGTACGATCTGACCCTTTACCCATCCTCGTTGACAGGTGGAAAACTGGCGCGGCTGATCACCGAGCGGGCGTTTCCCCAAAAGGATCTTTACCATGACGGGCGCAGACTCGACCCGGCCTACTTTGAGAACCTGCGCCAGGAGATGAATTTAACGGGAATCAAACAAGAGAACCCTGTGGGCTATGGCTTTACTGTGAAGAGAACGGATATCCGGACATTTCCCACCACTGATATGGTGACAGGTAAGCCGGAGGACCGTGAGTTTGATCTGTTTCAGGAAACGGCGGTTGATCCGGCGGAACCTGTCCTTGTGCTGCACACATCCTCCGGCGGCGAATGGTATTTTGTCCAGATCTATAATTACCGGGGGTGGATGCCTGCAAGCCATGTTGCCGTAGCCGCCCGCCGGGAAGAATGGCTGGATTACCTGAGGGCGCCTTCATTCCTGGTGGTTTCAGGGAGCAAGCTCCGGCTCGGTTACAATCCCTGTTCCCCTGAACTGTCCGAACTGGAATTCTCCATGGGGGCGAAAATTCCGCTGGCTGACAAAAGGGAGATACCCGAAGCGGTTGACAACCAGTCTCCCCACGGGAATTACGTGGTGAAGCTGCCGGTGCGCCGCCCGGACGGCGGTTTGGCTTTCAAGCCGGCCCTCGTTCCTCTGGGCAGTGACGTTTCCACCGGCTATCTTCCCTACACCAGGGCGAACATCATCAGACAGGCTTTTAAGATGCAGGGAGAACGCTACGGCTGGGGCGGCATGTTCAAGAGCCGGGACTGTTCGGCCTTTGTGCTTGATACGTACCGCAGCTTCGGCTTCAAGCTGCCGCGCAACGCCGACGAGCAGGAGGCTTCGGCGGGGAAAACGGTTTCCTTCCAGGGAGAGGGAGAAAGGCGGCGCGGCCAAGTGATAAAGGGGTTGGTACCCGGGACGACCCTGCACTTGCCGGGACACGTGATGCTGTATTTGGGGGAATCTAAAGGGCGGTATTACGTGATCCACGCCATCTCCGCTTGCGGAGATCCAAAAAAGAAAAACGCCGACGGCTCCCTGCGGCGCATCCCTTTGAACGGCGTAGTGGTAACAGACCTGTCCCTGCACCGCGTCTCAAACGGGAAGACGCTGCTCGAATCCCTGACCGTGGCCAAGCAGGTTGAAAAATGAGAAACAGCGTCTTCCGCGCCGCCGGTCAACTGCTCTTTTCAATCACATAGGCATCGAGTATGGTTCCGTCCATCTTTTTACAGATCACCCGGAGGCTCCCCTCGGTGAACTTCAATGCCGTATAGGTGGGTTGGTCCAGAGGATTGTAGAAGTATTGCGCCCACCGTTTTTTACTTAAATCGGTATACGTTTTCTCGCCGCTGCGCCCGGCAATCAGGTAAACGGTTCCCTTCGAACGGGCTACAATCCTGCCGCCCGCAATGGGATATGTCCGCATCACCGCGTGGTCGTGGCCGTTGATGACAAGATCCGCGTGGTTTTCTTCGAGAATTGGACAGAACGCCTCCTTAACATCGTCATTAGCGCGATTTGTTTTGGCGTAGTAGGGGGGCCTGTGGAAGATGACGATCTTCCACCTTTGTTTTGTCCTCTTAAGGTCTTCCTTCAGCCAGTTCTGCTGAAGTTTAAGGAGTGGCGAGTTGCTGCCGACCTGGCTGTCCAGGATCACAAAATGGGCGTCGCCGTAGTCAAAGGAATAGACCAGCTCCTTGAGGCCGGAAGGCCCGTTCTCCGGAAGGCTGAACTGGGCCAGGAAGGATTGCGGAAGCCTGTCCCTGCCCTGCCATGGAAATTCGTGATTGCCGACCGCCGGCATTTCAGGGAGGGTTTCCAGCACACCCTGTCCGGCGGCGAACCAGGCTTCCCACTGCTTCTGGTCGCTCCCGTTATCCACCAGGTCCCCGGCATTGATAATGAAGCGGGGGGTTTCCCGTTTCACCGCGGCCAGCAGGGTTTCCCGCCATACCCTGTAGTTTTCCGAGCTACACTGGGAGTCGCCGAAGACGACTGCGGTGAATTGCCCGGTGTTCCTGGCTTCGGTTGTGAAGGAGTAAATTCTGCTCCACCTGGTTCCGTCCCCGACCCTGTACAGGTAGATGACGCCCGGCCTCAAATTTGTGAGCGTGGCGGTGTGGATATTGTAATTACCCAGATTGGTTTTCAGTGTGGTGACTCTTCCTCTGGCAAGGCTAGAACCGGCGGGGAAGGGACTGTCATTCAGGCGTGGGGCGTACTGGACCAGGCTCTTGAATATGTCCGGACTTGTGCGCCAGGTGATGGTTACCGTCGTGGCAGGGTCGGCGGTCCAGCTGAGGACGATATGATCGGGGGAACGGCCCCAATCAGGCGCTTTGTTTGTTCCCGTTTGATGTAGCCATGCCGTTACAAGCAGCACAGTAAAGGCTAAAACTAACAGCGCTTTGAAAACATTACGCCTCGACATAACATTTAGTCCTTTCTTTTGATAGTATCCGGTATGAGGTGGCCCTATTATAAATTAAATTATGGATAATATGTAGTATATGCAGCGCAACTGAACGAGAGCTCCACCTCATGCTTTCCAAGCATGAAGCCTCTCGTAGAGGATGGCCTTTTAGTGGACGGCGGCTGTCTTACCCCCAAGTAAAATTAAACAGTATGAGCAGGGGAACGGTGCTTCAGGATGCGGGCGGTGAGACGCGTAATCAGTATTGCAGCAGCGATCCTGGGCACCAGCAGATAGGCGACACTTGCTCCGATGGCTGCCAGGAGGATGGTGTCCTCGATCAAACCGTGGCAGATGCTGAGGAAGACATTGAGCAGGGTGTTTTCTCTCTCGGAGAGCCTTCCTTCCTCGACGTACTGGATGATCAACCCCGAGCCGTAAACCAGGCCGAAGGTTACTCCTACCAGCAGGGGGAATGTGGCGGCAGCGGAAAGGCCAAGCCCTTTCATGGCGCCTTTCAAGGGTTCGGCGATTCTGTCCAGGAGGTTGGCCTCCCTGACGAACTCCAGCGCAATCAGCAGGGGAAAGACGATACAGGCAATTTTTAACAGGCTGCTCAAACTGCCGAACAGGGCTTCTTTCAAGATGGCTACAAATTGAAATAATAGGGCGTCCAATTCAAATCACCAGGTTCAAGATAATTCCTGTTATGCAGGCCACCACTGCCCGGAGCAGGGTTACCTGCCAGAAGGGAACGCCGGTCTTCTGGCTGACGGCGCTCTCAAGGGGGATGCTGTGGCAGATCACCAGCATCGTTGATATGATCGTGATCTGCTTGGCATCCAGCGGCACCGTGTGGATGAGCGGCAGTAGAGCTCCGATGCCGCTGTAAATGTTGATGAATACGCCCAATACAAGGCTGAGGGCGGCTTCTCCGGGCAGGCCGGCCAGGCCGAGGACGGGCTTGAAAGTGGCGGCGAAGGCCGGCATGACCGGCGTGTGTTTCAGGATCGTGACGGCGAAGTAGACGGGCACGATTATTTTTGCAAGCTGCCAGGTGGTATCCAGCCCCTTTCGTGCGCCTGCCACCAGGGTATTTTTGACATTCACTGCGTTCACCTTGCATATCGAAAAGTAAATACATTATAACACAATAACACCGCAGAAAAGAGCCGGACTCTTTTCATAATAAGGGTGACCCAAGCAGCCAGGGTGATCGGACTGGCTATTTAATTTTTAAATTAAACTGCTTGAGCTTTCTATATAGGGTTGATCGGCTGATTCCTAAAGATGCACATAGATGCTGAACCTTGTCAGGTTTATCTTTGTACTTGTTTATCGCCTCAACAAGAACCTTTTTTTCAAGATCTTTTACCTTAGTGCTGTAACTTGGTAGCGGGTGTTGCGATGAAAGAAGTTTCTCCGGTAGAGAAGAAACGCTGATCTTGGGTCCGGTTTCCAAATTAATGGCGTATTCTATGACGTTTTCTAATTCTCTTACGTTTCCCGGCCAGCTATAATTTTTAAGTATAGCAATTACCTCATCGGTAGGATATCCAATCTTTTTATTTAAGAGCGCATTGTACTTGTCTATGAAATGTGCCAGATAGGTTTCGATATCTTCCGGTCTTTCTCTTAAAGGAGGGATGTGAAGAGGAATGACATTTAGTCTATAGAACAGATCTTCCCGGAATTCACCAGACGAAATCATCTTTTCAAGGTTTTTGTTGGTTGCAGCAATGATTCTGGCATTGACAAAGATAGGCTTTGTGCCTCCCACTCTTTGGACCTGCTTTTCTTCGATGACTCTTAACAATTTGACCTGCAGGTGTAACGGCATATCACCGATTTCGTCGAGAAAAAGCGTGCCGTTATTTGCCAGTTCGAACTGGCCGGGTTTGCCGCCTTTTTTTGCACCTGTAAAAGCCCCTTCTTCATAACCGAATAGTTCACTTTCTAGTAATCCCTCGGGTATTGCCCCACAGTTAATGCTGATCAAGGGTCCTGAAGAGCGCGAACTGGCATAATGGATTGCTCTTGCAAACATCTCTTTGCCTGTTCCGCTTTCTCCGGTTATTAAAATCGACGAATCGCTGCTTGCGACCTGGAAGGCCCGTTTTTTGGCATTTAGTATAGCCTGACTTTTGCCCAGGATGTCGTCGAAGGTTATTTTGCGCTCTTTCCTTAAGTAGTTCCGGATTGCTTTGGGAATGGCTTCGATATCTCTAAAACAGATCACCAGGCCAGGTTCCCCATCGTATCCAATAATTGAGGTAACTGTTCCAATGAATTGTTTGGCTTTAAGCGAAACTTTGGTAAACAACTCTATTTCCATTGTTTTTTGTTGCTTCATGCACATCATTATCTCTTCTGATGATTGAAAGATCTCATGAATCGGCTTTTTCAGCAGGTCTGTTTGTGCAATGCCGATGAGAATTGCGGCAGCTTGATTTGCAAATACGATCTGCCCCTCTGTATTAATGGAAATTAATCCTTCCTGGATCGAATCCATGATGGTTTGTTGGGAATCAATCAGCCTCGAGATCTGCCGGTTAAGTTCATATGACCGTATGGTATAAGCCAGCATCGCTGACATTTTTCCGATGAACATCAGCAGGGTATCTTTTCTGGCGATAAGGGTTTGCTGTTGATCCTCTCTTTGGGCAATAAAGGCTATCACTCCTACGCATGAATCGTCCAAAAGGATCGGATAACAGATCTCAGCTAGATCGGCACAGGTTGGGCGGTAACGGCATTGCAAGCAAATCTTGTGCTTTTTTGCCTCCTCTATTATAAGCGGATGTCCTGTTTCCATAACATGGTGGCAGGCGGAGGTAACATCAAAGATTTCATTAATTCTATTGAAGTACATACCTGTCCCTGCAATCAACCTCAGTTGCCTGTCGATAATTTGCACTTCAATATCAAGTGCAGAGGAGATAGCCTGAGCAACCTGCTGGGCAAAATCTGCTATGTCCGATAAATTTACCAAACTCCAATCCCCCTTTCGGAATGAGTTTCATAAAAGATGATATGGGACTTGAAAAAGATTATATCTCCGCCAAGTTAGTCAGCTATTGTTGATATCTATAAAGGTGGGTTATTGAATCCGTATCAGATTAAAGACAGAAAGTGTCGCAAGATTATATCGGATTGTCCTTGTTATCTAAACAGAGATAAGAAAACGTGTTTCAGCTAGTTTCAAGATTGAGACACAAATAGTTTCAAGAATGAGACGTGAGAGCATTATCGGATGAACCACGAACCCCTGCGTAATAATCTGCTTGCCATAATTATATTAAAAACATGTGTGGGGTTGTTTTTCAAGTGATTTGTTTTTACTGACTAGTCTTACGTTTGAGACAAAGAGCCGTGTTAATATGAAAAGTATCTTTATATTGGTCTCATGTTCGATGCTTGTTGCATTATTTGCCTGGAACCGGCATTTGAAACAGGCTGGCACGCAATTTGCTTGTGTTTATTGCTGCGAAGAATTCGCCGAGCAGAAGGCGGTGCTGAGTTAGAGCTTTTCTGGCAGGCAAAAATTCCAATAATTTAGAGGAGATGTCTTTAAAGTGAATGGTAAGATGAAAGCTATAGTCAAAAACGAAGCCGGGGCCGGGGCAGTTCTGAAAGAGGTAAAAATACCGGAGATAGGGCCTCATGATGTGCTGGTTGAGGCCGAGGCAGTCTCGATTTGCGGAACAGATCTGCACATTTATAACTGGGATAACTGGTCCGCAAACAGGATTAAGCCGCCTCTCATTATCGGCCACGAGATTGCGGGAAAGATCGTCGAAGTGGGTGGAGAAGTCGAGGACTGGAAGGTTGGAGATTATGTAAGTGTGGAGTGTCACAAGATCTGTGGGCAGTGTTATCAATGCCGCACAGGACAGTCCCATTTATGCAGGAATTACAGCATCCTTGGGGTAGATTTTGACGGAGTTTTTGCAGATTATGTAAAGGTTCCTGCTACTAATTTATGGAGGAACAAGGAAAGTCTACCTCCGGAGGTTGCCTCGCTTCAAGATCCGATAGGAAATGCTGTTCTGACAACCCTGTCCCATGATATATCGACCAAAACAGTTATTGTTATGGGTTGCGGTGCGATCGGGATGTTCTGTGTGGGAATAGCTACCGCGGCTGGTGCGGAAAAGATATATGCCGTTGATGTAAATGATTACCGTTTAAGCATCGCCGAAAAAATGGGTGCCGCCGTGGTAATCAATGCGCTGCGCACCGATGTCGTTGATGCAATTATGGAAGATACGGGTGGCGAGGGAGTAGATATCCTTTTAGAAATGAGTGGCAATGCAGGAGCACTGAAAAACGGATTAAAGCTTGTTAAGAACGGTGGGTCTGTCTCGCTGCTCAGTGTTTATCCAGAGGAGGTATGCATAGACCTGTCAAATGACGTTGTTTTTAAAGGGTTAACCATTAAGGGAATTACCGGCAGGAGAATGTGGGACACCTGGTATAAAACAGCAGCACTCCTTAACTCCGGCAGCCTTGATGTATCTCCCATTATCACCCACAAACTGCCCATGGAGCGTTTTGAGGAAGGATTTCAAGCAATGAATGCGGGCGAATGTGGTAAAGTTATCCTTTATCCATAGAGCTTATTACAACAAGTTGAAGGATGGGATATGCAATGAATAAGACGCTTGAGAGAGTGTTAAGTGAAAAGTTGGATGATTTAAAGAGGGATGGGGTTTTTCACCTGCCTCCGGTAATCGAAGGGCCTCAGGGGCCAAGGGTTACCATACGCGGTAAAGAAGTTATCAACCTGGCGTCCAATAACTACCTCGGGCTTGCGACACATCCCAGGTTAATCGAAGCCGCAAAAAAAGCCACTGAGGAGTATGGGGTCGGTGCGGGAGCTGTACGCACCATTGCCGGTACCCTGAGCATGCATATGGCCCTGGAGGAAAAGCTGGCGAAATTTAAGCATACCGAGGCGGTACTGGTTTTTCAATCCGGTTTTACAAGCAATATGGGAGTAATAGAACCCCTTTTCGAAAAGGGAGACCTGATTATTAGTGATGCTTTGAACCATGCCAGTATCATTGACGGTATACGATTGACGAAAGCGGATAAAAAAATTTATCCACACAGCGATATGAACGCCTTAGAGGATATTCTAAAAGCAAGCGACGGGTACCGCCTGAAATTAATTGTGACCGATGGAGTATTCAGCATGGACGGAGATATTGCCAAGCTTCCAGAGATTGTGGAACTGGCGGAGAAATATGGAGCCATTGTCATGGTGGACGATGCCCATGCTAGCGGTGTCTTGGGTGATCACGGCCGGGGTACGGTTGACCACTTTAAACTGCACGGTCGGGTAGATATTCAGGTTGGGACTCTATCGAAGGCTATTGGCGTCCTGGGTGGGTATGTCGCCGGAAGCCGGAAGCTGATCGACTACCTGATTCACAGGGGCAGACCCTTCCTGTTCAGTACGGCGCATCCTCCTGGAGTGGTTGCAGCCAACATGGCAGCCATTGATGTAATGCTTGAAGAGAACTTGCAGGAGAAGCTGTGGGAAAACGCCAGGTATTTTAAGAAGGGCTTAAAAGAGCTGGGGTTTGACACGGGTCAGAGTGAAACCCCCATTACTCCGGTGATCGTGGGAGAGGGTTCGCTCGCCATGGCTTTCAGTGAAGCATTATTTGAGGAGGGGGTTTTCTGCACAGGCATTGCTTACCCAACCGTTCCAAAAGGAAAGGCCAGAGTCAGGACAATGGTAATGGCAACCCACACGAGAGAGGATCTGGACAAGGCGTTGGATGCTTTTGCTTCAGCTGGTAAGAAAATGGGAATAATTTAGTAGAGCCAGGCTACACTCCCCGCTCCTAGTAAACAAGATAAACATTATCATAAGCGTTAGAAATAGAGCAGGCGGGAGCTCTTTGCTGTGTCAGGAAACAAGAAACAATAAGGGATTGAACAAACGGAAAATCTATTTACCCATCTTCTGTAAGCAATTTTTAATCAGGCGCAAAAATATTTTTAAAAATTTTTCTCAAGAAAGGAGGAAATCTTTAACAAGGCGCGAATTTCCTATAAAACCGGCATTTTTTAAAAGAAGGTGCGCCTTATGTCCTACAAGAGAAGAAATTACTCCGGCCTGTTTCAGGGAAAGCCCGTCAACCGTTTTCAGGGCATACCAGGGATTAACATCAATATCGATACCATGAAGACGATCGGCTCCCTCTACCTGCTGGGTCCATTCCTCCAGGCCCTGGGCATCCGGGAGATCGTGGACAGGATCGTGCCCATGGAACGTAATGTCAAAGGAGGGCTGACCCACGGCCAGGTAATCGAGCAACTGGTTCTAAACCGTCTCAACGATCCCTGCCCGCTCCTGCACATCGAAGAATGGGCTGAGGCAAGAGGCATTCTGGAGCTTTACGGGATACCGCCTGATAAGCTGAACGACGACAGGGTGGGAAGGGCGTTGGATGCAATTGCTCCCTACGACAACGATATCGAAGAGGCCATCGTGCTCGGCGTTCTTTCCCGCTTCGGCAAAATCGATACAGACCAGATACTCTGGGACCTCACCTCTTTCTACTTTGAAGGGGACTACGACGAAAGCGAACTGATCAGGCTCGGCTTTCGTCCTGACCAGAAGAAGGACAAGAAGCAGGCGGTGGTGGAGCTGAACGTGACGGCCAAGGGGGGCATTCCCCTGTGCCACCGCCTCCTCCCCGGCAACGCCTCTGACCAGAAAGAGGCCTTAAAGAACCTGGAGACGCCGAAAAAGCGGCTCAAAAAGAAAGACTTTTTGATCATCGGCGACCGGGCGATGATGACCAAGCACAATCTGGCCGCACTGCTCAGAAAAAAGATGAAGTTCCTGGGGCCGCTTGCCTGCAAGGACAGGGAATTCATCCTCAGCTTCCCCGAGGAACAGTTCCAGCCCCTGGCCTACACCACGGCCAAGGGCAAGGGCGGCTACTCCGGGATCGACACCACCTATACCTTCACCCACGATGGCAGGCATTACACCTGCAGGGCGGTGGTCGTAAAGAGCGAGGATCTCTACAACCAGCAGAGCAAAACCCTTGACAAACAGCTCGATAAAATAGCTAAAAGGCTCAACAAGATACAGGGCTCCTTGAACACCCGCAAGTTCAAAAACAGAGAGTACGTGACCGCTCAGATCAACAAGGCCTTCGAAGGCCACAGCAACCTGCGGCCGCTGTTTGACATCAGTCTTGAGGGCGAAAACGGCAGTCTCGACCTTAACTGGAGCTACAACCCAGAGATGCTGGAGCAGCAGCACCGCCTCCTGGGCAAGTACATCCTGGCCACCAGCCTGGAGAGAACGACCCATGATGCAAACCAGGTGCTGGAGGGGTACAAGTCCCGCCACCAGGTCGAAGGCAGGTTCCGGGCGACGAAGAGCACCCTGAAGATCAGGCCGGTGTTCCTGCAGTCGGACGATCGGATCAGGTCACTGGTTCTGGTGAATATCATCGCCCTTATAGTCTACGTCCTGATGGAGTATGTCTGCCAGCAGGAAGGGCTCGCTAAATCAGCCAAGCAGGCGCTTTTCATGTTCCGCATGCCGGCCATCATTACCCTGACCGTCAATGGCCAG
The DNA here is from genome assembly GCA_012840385.1 of Syntrophomonadaceae bacterium. Lineage (GTDB taxonomy): Bacteria > Bacillota > DSM-12270 > Thermacetogeniales > Thermacetogeniaceae > DULK01. The sequence goes on along the minus strand of DULK01000026.1, from coordinate 6,583 downwards.
GTGGTGCAGCAGATCGGTAATATCAAGCCGTTTATGCATGAGATACTGGATGCCTTGAAAGCCAGACCAATAGAGCTGGATGACATCGATACTGGTTGAAGCTAAATCCAATCCTCTTGAACCCTAAATTTTTAAAAAATCCTCTTCATCGAGGTTTAGATAAGATTTGTCTTGATGCGGAAAATCGGTATTTACTCTTACTTTAGAAATAACAAGACGGAACGAGCAGATTTTGGTAGGTTAAAAGAAGACAACGAGAAGACAATAATTAAAATTAACTCTCCAAAAAGGAGAGCTTCCCACCAATATCGAATTCTATTTTGTGGGATAAAACAGAACAAGAAGGGTGGTCATTCAATCATATTTATTATGTGTAAAGGAATATACAGTGGAGTAAGCAAACGTCAATCTGGTTTAGCCGCACTTACATCTGGAGTAATGACAAAGCAAAAAAGATCCTGGAAAAATGTGCTTTAACGTGCTGGTAATGATCTTGCTATGCTGTTGATAACAATGGAAATTTACCTGCCTGAAAAATTTGGGCAAACAAAAAAACAATTCACGAAAAATCTGTTGTAAAGGGTGAACTTTATGAGCGTATGGCTACAGGAATTGTGTTGGACTGACGTAAGAGACTATCTGGAAAAAAGTGATATTATCATTATCCCGGTAGGAAGTGTTGAGCAGCACGGTAACCATCTCCCCCTGGGTACTGATGCTATGGTTGCCATAACGCTAGCCGAAGACGCAGCAAAAAAAACAGGAGTTCTGGTAGCTCCACCATTGTGGTTTGGCTGGAGTCCTCATCATATGGTTTTGCCAGGTACTATTACTATGCGACCAGAAGTTTTGCTTGAAATCCTCTACGATATCATCGATTCACTGCATAAACATGGGTTTAACAAATTTGTAGTTATCAATGGCCATAGGATTGTGAACATTCCGTGGATACAGATTGCTTCTGAAAGGGCACAACGAGTGTTAGGGGTTAAGATAGTTTTGTTTGATCCTGCTTATATGTCCAAAGAGATCCTACCCAAGCTTGAATATGGGCCTGTTGGACATTCAGAAGAAATAGAAACGTCTCACATGATGTACAAGTATCCCAAACTAGTACACTTGGAAAAAGCCCAGGATAATCCTCCTAAACAACACCTCCTATACTTCGTGGATCCCGCTTATACCGGTGATACTCTTTGCTACATTCCCGGTACGATGAGGGACATGAAGGAGAGCGCCCAGGTGGCTGGAGGAACTACGGGAACACCAAGTAAAAGTTCGCGGGAGAAGGGGGGACTATACCATAGGCACCTTGTAGAAAACCTGGTTAAGGTAATCGAAGGTTTAAAAGAAGAGAAAAGAAGCTAGGAATGGTTTAAAAAGGTTAATCTAAACGAGAGGAGGAAAAATATGTTTGGCTTACGCAAGAGTATTTCACTGTTATTGATTCTGGTAATTGTTTTGGGAAGTCTATTAACTATTGGTGGCTGCAGCAGTCAAAATTCACAAAAAGTTCTAAGAATCGGGGTAGTAGGACCCGAATCAGGAGGTAGCGCCCAATTAGGACAGGCTCAGCGCAAAGCCGTCCAGCTGGCTGTTGATGAAATCAATGCAAGTAAAGCAGCGGGGGATTGGAAGCTGGAGGCCTATTTTGAGGATGACGAAGGTAATCCTACCAAATCCGCCAGCGCCACGAATAAACTGATCCAGCAGTATAAGGTCAATGTTTTAATAGCTTCTATTAACAGTTCTGCTACTCTTGCCGATATGGTAGTTACTTCACGGGTAGGTATCCCTCAAATTACTGCTGGTTCAACAGGTGCTTCCATTACGGCACAAGGGAATGAGTGGATTTTCCGTACCGCTGTTAATGATGAGTTTCAGGCTGATGCTTTGGTTAAATATGCAAGGGATGTTATGGGTATTAAAAAAATTGCTACATTTACAGCAAGCGATGACTATGGACAAAGTGGTGCCAAACTCCTGGCTTCAGCTGCTAAAAAATACAGTGTGGATTTGGTGTCCGAGCAAACCTACAACAATGGAGATAAAGATTTCAAACCACAGCTTCTCTCTATAAAGAGTAGCGGCGCACAAGGTATCTTTATGTGGGGTCTGTATACCGAAGCGGCGTTGATTTCCAAACAAGCTAGGCAATTAGGGATTAACGCCCAATTATTCGGAGCTTCTGGTATGGCATCAATGAAGTTAATTGAGTTGGGCGGTGATGCTACACAGGATATGATTCTCACACAGAGTTTTTTAGCCGATTCCTCAGAAGAACAGGTGAAACAATTCGTTGATAAATATAAAGCCAAATATCATGAGAATCCTATTCCTCATGCTGCACAAGCTTATGATACTGTTTATATTATTGCTAATGCCGTAAAGGTGGCCAACAGTAACAAACCAGAAGACTTGAGAAATGCTATTAGAAAAACACAAGGTCTTAATCTTGTGACTGGTAGTCCTAAATTTAACGAAAAAGGTGACGACATTGGTAAACGTTTGCTTATTACGAAAATCAAGGGAGATAAATTTGTATTAGTAGATACAGTTTTCACAGGCCAGTAAGCACTATGAGAAATATGTGTGGCTGGTTCCTTTCATGGTAGTTATGAAAGGAACCAGCGAATATCCCCTATTATTTCCCCTATTATTTCAATGGTTAAGGGATGTGGTTAAATTGCAATATTTTCTAAATGGTTTACCTATTGGTTCAATTTATGCATTAGTAGCTCTAAGTTACAGTCTCATCTATGCAGCTTCAGGTGTACTTAACTGGTCCCAGGGAGATATAGTGATGCTTGGAGCATTTATTGGGTTTACAATTATAAATGTTATAAAATTGGGTTTTACAACTGGTCTTTTGATCTCTATGATTGTATTGGCCCTGGTTGGATTGCTGATTCAAATTGCGATCCTGCAACCTTTGCGTAACAGACAGGCACCACCAATTAATGTTGTGATTGCAACCCTGGGAGTAGCTATACTTATCAGAAATGTGGCTTTGGTTATCTGGGGAGCTGATGCCCAGAATTCTCCATCACCTGTTAGCACAAAGCCAATTTATCTTGGTTCACTCTCCATTACACCTCAGGATATCCTTATTCTAATGGCTGGAATTGCGCTAATGGTGATACTTCAATTTTTGCTCAAAAGAAGTAAAGAGGGAAAGGCTTTGAGGGCTGTAGCTCAAGACCGCTATGCAGCAATTTTGATGGGTATAGATACGAACCGTTCTGACGGCGTTGCTTTTGCAGCAAGCGCATCTCTTGGAGCGGCTGCTGGCATGTTGGTTGCCCCTATCTTTTTTGTAACTTTTAACATGGGTGCTCTAATTGGCTTAAAAGGATTTGTTGCTGCAGTCATTGGGGGACTTGGCAATATACCAGGGGCTATTGCTGGAGGGTTTTTTTTAGGTATTATAGAGTCAATGGCCGGGGGGCAAATTAGCTCGGGTTATCGTGATGCTATTACCTACGCCTTATTAATTCTTGTTTTGTGGCTAAAACCGGCAGGTTTATTTTTGCGTAAAACCAGGCAGAAAGTTTAGCAGGTTTGGGGGCTCGAATAAAATATGAAAATGATGAAAACAACATTCAAATGGTATCTTTTTTTGGTAATAGCTTTAGTTATGTTGTTGACTCCTCAGTTTATCACCAATGTATATTACCAGCATATCATAAACTTGGTGGGTATTTATACACTTATAACGATCGGTCTTAATATCCTATCTGGATATACGGGACAGGTATCTATGGGACACGCAGGATATTACGCCATAGGTACTTACGTTTCCTCCCTTTTAATGTTAAATTTACATATGCCCTTTTGGCTGTCGGTATTAATTGCTGTGGTAGCAGTTGCAATATGTGGTCTTGTGGTTGGCATACCAGCCATGAAGCTTTCCGGTCCCTACCTGGTTTTGGCTACAGTGGGTTTTGGTGAAATAGTCAGGCTAGTTATTCTAAACTGGACACCCGTTACAAAAGGAGCTGCAGGCTTAACAGGGATACCATTGCCTAGACTGTTCGGACTGCAGATTACTGGGGAAAAAGACTTTTTCTACCTGATCTTTTTTGTAGTGCTAATAGGCTGCTATATTGCTCAGCGCATTGCTAGGTCCAAAATAGGGAGGACATATATGGCTATAAGAGAGGATGAACTGGCAGCCGAAGCTATGGGGGTACCGGTAAACACATATAAAATTTCAGCATTTGTCATAAGTGCCATTTATGCAGGTATTGCTGGCTGTCTATTTGGTGCTTATAGCGGTGTGGCCAGCCCCGATAACTTTACTTTTGACGATTCGGTAGGTTTCCTTTGTATGTCGGTTGTTGGCGGTAACAACACAATTATAGGAGCGTTGATAGGGTCTTTTGTTCTTACCATTTTATCTGAGTTATTGCGGGTTTTTCAGAGTTTAAGACTTATACTTTACGGTTTAATCCTGATTATGACTGTAATCTATATGCCAAAGGGATTGGCTGGTTTTATTGAACCGGTGAGAAAATGGATGGCGATACATATGAAAAAATCAACGTTAATTCAGGACTGAATAGGGGATGACTGTTATGGAAGCAATAAATAAGGTTCATCTACAGATATGCGGCATTTCCAAAAGATTTGGCGGGCTGCAGGCATTAGAAGATATTTCCATAGATATACAAAAAAATACCATTCATGGCATTATTGGTCCGAATGGTGCCGGGAAAACAACACTTTTTAACATAATAACGGGGCAAATACGACCAGATCAAGGAACAATAAAACTAGATGGGCAAACACTACCATACCTGAAACCGAACCAATTAGTTCCTTTAGGTATTACCAGAACATTTCAAAATATTAGATTATTTAAAGAAATGTCAGTTATGGAAAATGTTCTTATTGGTCAGCATGTTCATACACCCACTCCTATTTTATCTATTATTTTAAATGGCTCAAAAGCTCGATATTGGGAAGAAGTAGCTAAAAATGAAGCTGAAAATGCATTAAAGTTCGTGGGGCTAGAAAATAAGGCGGATGAAATGGTAAAGAATCTTTCATATGGTCAGCAAAGATTAGTAGAATTTGCTCGGGCTCTCGCAGCCAAACCTAAAATCATTTTATTAGATGAACCAGCTGCCGGGATGAACCCTACAGAAAAAGCAAATCTACTGAGACTGGTATTATTGCTTAAGGAGAAAGGATATACAATTGTGCTCATAGAGCATGACATGAAAGTAGTTATGAATATTTGTCAAACTATTACTGTCCTTGACCATGGGAAAAAGATTGCTGAAGGCCAGCCAGAGATGATAAGAAAACATCCTGAAGTTATCAAGGCCTATCTGGGAAAGGGTGTCTAAGAACATGCTCGAAGTAGAAGGAATCAAAGTTAACTACAACTCTACCGAGGTACTTCACGGAATTTCTTTTACAGTGGATGAAGGAAAAATAACAACGCTAATAGGTGCTAATGGAGCTGGTAAAACCACTACATTAAGGTGTATTGCTGGTATCCTAAAACCTAAAGAAGGTAAGATAATGTGGAAAGGTCAGGAGATAAGCAAGTTGCGTCCCCGGGAAATAGTTAAATTAGGTATTTCTATGATACCTGAGGGACGGCATGTCTTTCCACAGATGACCGTTTCTGAAAACCTGGAGATGGGGGCATATACTCGTAAGGATAAGAAAAGCATTAAAAGGGATTTCGAATGGGTTCTAGAGCTCTTTCCAGTTCTAAAAGTTAGACTCAAACAGGAAGCGGGCACATTATCTGGAGGAGAACAACAGATGCTAGCTGTAGCAAGGTCCCTTATGGCCAACCCTACACTTGTATTGATGGATGAGCCATCCATGGGCTTAGCACCTGTCATAGTGGAGGATGTTTTCAGTGTTATACAACAGATACAGGAGAGGGGCAAGACTATCTTACTGGTAGAGCAGAATGCTAACCTTGCATTAAGGATCGCTCATAAGGCTTATGTGATTGAGACGGGCAATATCATTCTATCAGGTACGGGTCAAGAGTTGTTAACGAACCCGGAGGTTGAAAAGGCATATTTGGGGTTGTAGGAGAACAAATGAATTTTTGCTGTAACGCGAAGTCATCTTGATAGTTTACTAAAGGATGAGGTTGGCATGGAGGAGGCAAAAGGCACCTGGAAACTGAAAAAAGGATTGGCCGAAATGCTTAAAGGCGGGGTGATCATGGACGTCACCACCCCGGAGCAGGCGAAGATCGCCGAAGAGGCGGGGGCGTGCGCCGTCATGGCCCTGGAGCGGGTCCCGGCGGACATCAGGGCAGCCGGTGGAGTCGCCCGGATGGCCGATCCCGACGTAATTCTAAAGATCATGGACGCCGTATCCATACCGGTCATGGCCAAAGCCCGGATCGGCCACTTCGTGGAAGCCCAGATATTGGAGGCCCTGGGCATTGACTACATAGACGAAAGCGAAGTCCTCACCCCGGCGGACGAATCCCATCACATCGACAAGCACCAGTTCAAAGTACCCTTCGTATGCGGAGCCCGGGACCTGGGCGAGGCCCTGAGGAGGATCGGGGAAGGGGCGGCCATGATCCGGACGAAAGGGG
>DULK01000025.1 GCA_012840385.1 Syntrophomonadaceae bacterium | reverse complement strand
TAACGGCAGCCGAAGCGACCCCGCACTCAAAGGAAATTCTACCCATTAACGTTCATTCGGAACTGGCTGTTATTAATTATCTCGTTACAGAGAGAAGTGCCATTGAGTGCGGGGGAGCTAGGCGACTATGCGCCATGGATGGCGTCATAGGAGCCGGTCGGCTGCCGTCTGTGACGAGTTTTAGGGCGAGTTAAACCGGAGTTCGGGAGCAAGCGCAAGGATAAACCGGAACATATTTTCAGGGCAGGCTATGATCGAAGCTGTTCTTTACGAGGATAAGGACGGGGAACTGATCGGTTTTAAGGTCCGGGGGCACGCCGGCTACGCCGATAAGGGTGAGGACATCGTCTGCGCGGGAGTTTCTGCACTGGTGATGACGGCCATCCAGAGCCTTGACAGGTTTCTCTCTCGGCCTCCCCGGGTGGAGGTACCCGAAGAAGCGGACGGCGGCAGAGGGGAGTATTTTTACGTGCAGGCGTTGCTGCCGGATTCCCTAACCGAAGATGACCGGAAAACGGCGAGGGTTATTCTCGGAACCTTAGAGATAGGATTGCAGATGACGGTATCCGAGTACGGAAAATATATCCTTTTGAGGAGGTGCCGGTATGATTCTGGGGAAGCTGAGATTTGATCTGCAGTTGTTCGCCCACAAGAAAGGGGTCGGTAGCTCCCGCAACGGCCGTGACAGTGCGGCGCAGCGTTTGGGAGTTAAGATCTATGCCGGGCAGTTTGTGAACGCCGGCAACATTATCGTCAGGCAGCGGGGGACGAAGTTCCATCCGGGGCGCAACGTGGGCCTCGGCAAGGACGACACCCTGTATGCCTTGGTGGACGGGTACGTCAGGTTCGAAACCAAGGGAAAGGGAAAGAAGCAGGTCAGCGTTCTGCCTCAAGCGGCAACCATATAAGCCTGAGCTTTAATGCATCCCCTGGCCTGAAAAGGCCAGGGGATGTTGTCATCTCATTAAGCAGGGTGAGAATGAGGTCGGCATGTTTTACGATTATGTGAAGATCAACGTCAAGGCAGGGGATGGAGGAAACGGTGCGGTGGCGTTCCGCCGGGAAAAGTACGTCCCTGCGGGCGGCCCAAGCGGAGGGGACGGCGGCCGCGGCGGGGATGTCGTCCTGGTGGTGGACCCGAACCTCCGGACGCTGATCGATTATCATTATAAGAAGCACTACAAGGCCGAACGGGGGGAGCACGGCCGGGGGAAGGACCAGCACGGCAGGGATGGAGCCGATTTGATCCTGCGCGTCCCTCCGGGGACCGTGGTGAGGGATGCCGGAGGGGCTTTTTGCGTGGATATGGTGAAGCCCGGGCAGCGGCTTGTTGTGGCCAGGGGAGGCAAAGGAGGCAGGGGCAATGCCCGCTTCGTCACGCCGCAAATGCGGGCACCCCGGTTTGCGGAGCGCGGCGATCCCGGAGAAGAGCGCTGGCTGGAGCTTGAACTGAAACTGCTGGCCGAGGTGGGGCTGGTCGGCTTCCCCAACGCCGGAAAGTCCAGCTTGCTGAGGCGCATTTCCTCCGCCAGGCCGAAGGTCGCCTCTTACCCGTTTACCACCCTGGAGCCACATCTGGGCCTTGTCAAAATCGGGGATGACGCCAGCTTCGTGGTGGCGGATCTCCCCGGCCTGATTGAAGGGGCGCACGACGGCCACGGGTTGGGGCACCGCTTTCTCCGTCATGTGGAGCGCACCAGGGTTTTAATCCACGTGGTGGACACGGCGGGTACCGAGGGGCGCGACCCGCGGGATGACGTCCGGGTGATCAAGCGCGAGCTGGAGCTTTACAACCCGGACCTGGCAGCCCGGCCGATGGTGATCGCGGCCAATAAGATGGACCTGCCGGGTGCGGCCGAAAACCTGGCCCTGCTCCGGAGGGAATTTCCCCAGGTGAAGATCTTCCCGATTTCCGCCCTCAACGGGACGGGAGTCGATCCCCTTCTCCGCGAAGTCTACAGCATCCTGAAAGCCACCGGGGAAGCAGAGCCCGAGGTGGCGGAGCCGGAGGAGCGCTTTGTCACCGCTCCCGAAGAGAGAGGATACCGGATCGAAGTAAAAGACGGTGTTTTTGAGGTGTCCGGAAAAGGTGTGGAGCTGCTCGTGGCCAGGCTTGATCTGGAAAATCCCGACGCCCTGCGCTACTTCCACCACATATTAAGCCGGATCGGCCTGGAAGAAGCTCTGCGTGAGAAAGGAATTCGGCCGGGGGATGTCGTAAGAATAAAGGGGTTCGAGTTTGAATGGCAGGACTAGGAAAGACGGGGAACCGGAATGAGCACTACGGGTCGTGAGGCTCTGGCGCGGGCACGCCGGATTGTCGTCAAGGTAGGGACGAGGCTGCTCTGCGGCACCAGGGGCCAGTTCAATCTCAAACGCATGGAAAGTTTGGGGCGCGATCTCGCCCGGTTGTGGGAAGCGGGCAGGCAGCTGGTTTTGGTAAGCTCGGGCGCCATCGGGGCCGGGGTCGGGCGGCTGGGGCTGGCCCGGTCTCCCCAGACCCTTCCGGAAAAACAGGCCGCCGCGGCGGTCGGCCAGGGCATCCTGATGCAGCACTACGAAACCGTTTTTGCCCCGATGGGAATCACCGTGGCCCAGGTGCTTCTGACCCAGGAGGACCTCCGGGACCGGAAGCGCTATCTCAACGCCCGGCACACCTTTCATACTCTCCTTCGCTACCGGGTGGTTCCGATTGTCAACGAAAACGATACGGTTGCCGTGGAAGAGATCCGCTTTGGCGACAACGATACCCTGGCCGCTCTGGTTGCCTGCCTGATAGACGCAGACCTCCTGATCCTGCTCACCGACCTGGACGGTTTTTATACCGCCGATCCGCGAAAAAGCCCGGATGCCAGGCTGATATCTGAAGTTCACGAAATCACCCCGGAGATCGAGGCCCTGGCAGGGGGGTGCGGCTCCGCCCTCGCCACGGGAGGGATGGAGACAAAGCTCCAGGCGGCCAGGATCGCCACAGGAGCCGGTATTCCCATGGTGATCGCCGGCGGCATGCGGGAAGGCATCCTGGGGCCTGTGGTCGGCGGGGAGAAGGTGGGGACGCTGTTCCTCCCCAGGGAAGACCGCATGCAGGCTCGAAAGCGCTGGATCGCCTTCAATTCGCCGGTGCAGGGGAAGCTGTACATCGACCGGGGCGCTGCCAACGCCATTTTAAAGAAGGGAAAGAGCCTCCTGCCCAGCGGCATCGTCAGGGTGGAGGGGGTCTTTGAGACCGGGAACGTGGTCAGTGTGGTGGATCCCGACGGGAAGGAACTGGCCCGGGGGATCAGCAACTACTCTTCCGGCGATGTGGAGCTGATTAAAGGAAGAAAGAGCCAGGAGATCAGGGCCATCCTGGGCTACAAGGACTATGACGAGGTGATTCACCGGGACAACCTTACGGTGATGTTGGGCCTTTGAAAGGCTTCCCGGAGGAGAGTAATCTATAGCGAGAGGTGGTATGGTAGGGCATGCTTGAGGCAGAGTTGATAGAAATCGGGCGGAAGGCGAAAGAGGCCGCATACAGGCTGGCTGCCGCTTCCACCAATCAGAAGAATGAAGCCCTTCTGGCAATGGCCAGGAGCCTGGAAGAACGGGCGGATATGATCCTGACGGCGAACGAGGCCGATATGGAAGCAGGCCGCGCCAAGGGGCTCAGCAACGCCATGCTTGACCGTCTCCTGCTCACTCCCGACCGCATCCGGGAGATGGCGGAGGGGCTGCGGGCGCTGGCGGCCTTGCCGGATCCGGTCGGTGAGGTGGTCCGGATGTGGACGAGGCCGAACGGCCTGCAGATCGGCAAGATGCGGGTTCCGCTGGGGGTGATCGGGATTATTTACGAGGCAAGGCCGAATGTGACGGTTGATGCGGCAGGCTTGTGCCTCAAAGCGGGAAACGCCGTGATCCTGCGCGGCGGGTCGGAGGCCATCAATTCCAATCGGGCCATCGCCGGAGTGATCAGCATGGCGGCAACGAACGCCGGAATCCCCGAGGGGGCGATCCAGCTGATCGGGACCACCGACCGGGAAGCGGTAAACATCATGCTGAAGATGAACGACTATATCGACGTGCTGATACCCCGGGGCGGCGCCGGGTTGATTCAGACGGTGGTCCATAACGCAACGGTTCCGGTTCTGGAGACGGGTGTTGGCAACTGCCACGTCTATGTGGAGGAAGATGCGGACCTGGAAATGGCCCAGCGCATCGTCTTGAACGCAAAAACCCAGCGGCCGGGGGTCTGCAACGCCATGGAGACCCTGCTGGTGCACGAAGCGGCGGCTCCGGCCTTCCTTCCGGCGGTTGCCGAAGCCCTGCGGGCGAAAGGGGTCGAGCTTCGGGGTTGCCCCCGCACCCGGGAAATCGTGCCGGACTGCCTGACGGCCACGGAAGACGACTGGAAGGCCGAGTACCTCGACCTGATCCTGGCGATTAAGGTTGTCGACGATATGGATGAAGCCATCGAACACATCCATACTTACGGAACAAAGCACTCCGAGGCGATTGTTACAAGCAGCTACAAGAAGGCACGGGAGTTTTTGCAGAGGGTCGACGCTGCGGCCGTCTACGTGAACGCCTCCACCCGCTTCACGGACGGCTACCAGTTCGGATTCGGTGCGGAGATCGGGATCAGCACCCAGAAGCTTCACGCCCGGGGCCCCATGGGGCTGGAGGAGTTGACCACCACCAAGTACATCATTTTCGGCGACGGACAGGTCAGGACTTAGGCCCGCGCTTGGCTGCGGGCTCCGGCAGGAGCCTCCCCTTTAAAGCGGCCCTGTCCTCTGCTGCCGCGCTGTGGCGGCTGCCGTACAGGCAGTAGATTACAAGCCCCAGGGCCACCCAGGCCGCGAAGCGGTACCAGGTAAAGGCAGGGAGGTTTGCCATCAGGTAGACGGATGCCGCGAAGCTCAACAGGGGCAAGAGGGGCATCAGCGGCACCCGGAAAGGCCGGTGCAGATCCGGCCGGGTGTAGCGCAGGATAACCACTCCTATGGAAACGGTGGCGAAAGCGGAAAGGGTTCCGATGTTGGCAAGCTCGGCGATGGTGTGAATGGGGAGCAGGCTGCTCAAAGCTGCGGCGACAAAGGCTATGGTGAGGATGCCGAATACCGGCGTTTGCAGGCGGGGGTGCAGCCGGGAGAAAATCTCCGGCAGCATCCCGTCCCGGGACATGGCGAAAAGGATGCGGCTCTGGGCGAAGCAGTTAACCAGGAGCACGCTGGTCAGGCCGGCCAGAGCGCCCACGGAGACAACGGCGGCCGCCCAGGGGAACCCCCTCAGGATCAGGGCTGTGGCCACGGGGGAGGGTGTATCCAGGGCGGTGTATTTCACCATTCCGGTAAGGACCGCCGCCACACCCAGGTAGAGGAGCGTGGAGATCACCAGGGCGCCGAGGATCCCCAAAGGCAGGTCGCGCTGGGGGCGGCGCACCTCCTCGGCGGCAGTGGCCACGGCGTCGAAGCCGATGTAGGCGAAAAAGATGATGCCCGCGCCGCGCACGATGCCGGCTGGGCCGAACGGCAGAAAGGGGCGCCAGTTGGCGGGGTCAAACCGGGAGATGCCCAGCGCCAGAAAAAGGAGGATTGCCGCAACCTTGAGGGCCACCACGATTTTGTTGACCCTGCTGCTCTCCTTGGTGCCTGCGGCGACAAGGTAGGCTATCAACCCGATGATGATCAGCGGCGGGAGGTTGATCACACCCCCTCCCAGGGGGGAAGCGGTGATTGCTCCCGGCAGGCGTACACCCAGCGGCCCGAGCAGGTCCAGCAGGTAGCTGCTCCATCCCAGGGCTACCGCCGCCATGGCAACGGTGTATTCCAGAATAAGGTTCCAGCCGATCAGCCAGGCGACGATCTCCCCCAGGGAGGCGTAGGTGTAGGTGTAGGCGCTTCCCGCAGCCGGAAACATGGCGGCCAGTTCGGCGTAGACCAGGGCGGCCAGTGCACTGGTGATTCCGGCTGCAATAAAGGAGATGGTCACTCCTGGCCCCGCATAGCGGGAGGCGGCTACCCCGCTCAAAACGAAGATTCCGGTCCCGATGATCGCTCCCAGGCCGAGGGCCACCAGATCCGGCACCCCGAGCACCCTTTTCAAGCCGTGGGGCAGCTTTTCTCCGAGGGGGTCTTTGACGGGTTTCGTGCGGAAATATCTGCTGAACCGGTGCATTTTATCACCTATCCTTGATTCTAGTTTTTCCGCTGAATTTCTCATTTATTATGGGGTGGGGGAAGGAATTATTGAAAAAAATTCGAATTCAGGAAAAGGGAAATTGCGACGGGAGCGTGCCGTCATGAAGGGGCGGCGCCTCGGGATTATGGGCGGCACCTTTGATCCCATTCATTACGGGCACCTGGTAACGGCGGAGGCGGCCAGGGAAAGGTACGGGCTGGAGCGCGTGCTGTTTATCCCCACAGGCTGCCCACCCCATAAAAAGCCCGGAACGGTTTCGGACTTCTGGGACCGCTACATGATGGTGATGCTGGCGGTATTGTCCAACCCCCATTTCGAGGTATCGCGGCTCGAGTACGAGAGGGGAGGTATAAGCTACACCATCGATACGCTGATCCAGCTCCGCGGCATTTACGGCGAGGAAACGGAGTTCTATTTTATCTGCGGGGTTGACACGATCCTTGACGTGTTTTCCTGGAAGAGGCCTGATGACCTGTTCAGGATGTGCAGGTTTATAGTTGCCACAAGGCCGGGCTACGACCTCGGGCGCCTCTACGAGAGGCTGGGGGATGCCTACCGGGAGGCGGTGACCGTCATGGAAATACCGATGCTGGACATCTCCTCGACGGACATCAGGGAGCGGGTGAAAAAAGGGCTGTCTATCAAGTACCTTCTCCCCGAAGCGGTGGAGTCTTATATTTACAAGAATAAAATATATTAACTGCTATTGGCCACAGGATTGGTAGCGGGCTCTATAAATGGAGTTTATTATGCCGTCAGGGTGGGTATATTAGTTACTTCACCACCGCATACTACAGTTGGATTATATTTTAGGGGTGAAGTAACTTTGGCTACTCTTTATGTTGGAAACCTGCCGTGGCGGACAACGGCCGAAGAACTGACGAGCTTTTTCAGCAACTACGGCCATGTCATCGACAGCCGCGTTATTGTCGACCGCGAAACCGGGCGGTCCCGCGGCTTTGGGTTTGTTGAGGTTCAGGATGAGGACGCTCAAAAGATTATTGAAGCCGTCAACGGCACCGAGTTCAACGGGCGAGTTCTTACGGTGAATGAAGCAAGGGCACGTGAGTAAACAGGATTTTGTTCTGGAAAACGAAATAAGGAAAAGGTTGACGCCGGCTCGCTTTTGCCATGTTCTTGCCGTACGCGACTGTGCCGTACGGCTTGCCGGGAGGCATGGGGGATCAAAGGAGGAAGCGGAACTGGCAGGGATCTTGCACGACTATGCCCGGGATCTTCCTGAAGCGGAACTGCTCCGGCTGGGAGAAGAGGAGGGCCTGATCACCTGTGAGGTCGAACGCCAGGTGCCGCTGCTTCTGCATGGCCCGGTGGGTGCCCGTCTGGTTCGACGGGAGCTGGGGATTAATGACCCCCGGGTGCTGGAGGCGATCTCTCTGCATACCCTGGGGAGTCCCGGCATGGGCCGCCTGGCGAAGATTATCTATATTGCCGACATGATAGCCGAAGGGAGGAGTTTTCCAGGTTTGGCCGAGCTTCGAAGGAAGGCCTTTGAAAGCCTGCCTGAGGCGCTCCTGCTCGGTTTCGCATCTACAATTCGCTACTGCCTGGAAAGCGGTCGGCTGATTCATCCGCAGACGATAGCAGCATGGAATTACTTTTTGAGGGAGGGAAAGGAGTTTTGATCGGAGGCCGCGAGTTGGCCATGACCGCGGCGCGTGCCGCAGCCAAGAAGAAGGCGATTGATGTTCAGGTTCTCGATCTGCAGGGAATTTTCCCCGTAGCAGATTATTTTGTGATCTGCAGCGGAAGGAACATCCCCCAAATTGCAGCGATTGCCCGGGAGATCCAGGACGACCTTGCAAAGGAAGGGCAAAGGGTTTGCCGCAGGCAGGGGACCCCTGAATCCGAGTGGGTGCTGATGGACTACGGTGATGTGATTGTCCACATTTTCAGCGAACAAATGCGTCAATTCTACAATCTTGAACACCTTTGGGGTGATGCCAAGGTAATTTCGCAAAATTTCTAAAATTTGAACAATTAAAAAGGGAAAGTATTGAAATGTGTCGAATTAGGCTTTAGAAAATAGCTCCACATTTAAGGGTGAACAGGCTTGCGGGTCCGAAAGCAAGAAGCAGTATTCATACTTTTTTCAGTTGCCGTCATCGCTGTTCTTTTGTTTTTAACTGTTGAGGTCGGACGAGAGGCCGCTCTGATCAGTTTGCCCGCAAGCATTCCTGATTATTCCCGTTGGTTCGGCATCCCGGTATGGTGTTTATTACTTTTTTCAATCCTGTTTTGGGTATGCAAGAAAATCCTCGACCTGCATGCCAGGTGCCGTAACCTGAGCAGAGAATGCGAAGCGGTTAAACTGGAGTATGAAAAAACAAAACAGGAGATCAACCGGCTTTATTCCGCAGCAATCAGGTCCCTTGCGGCCACCCTCGAGGCCCGCGATGAGGAGATGCTGGGGAACCATTTGGGGCGGGTAGCAGGCTACTCCCTTGCGCTGGCCAGGGAGCTGGGGTTGTCTCCCGAAGAAATAAAAGAAATATACTGTGCCTCAATGCTGCACGACATCGGAAAAATAGGCATTTCCGAAGCTATCTTAAATAAGCCCGGCGGCCTCAACAGTGAAGAAATGGAGAAAATCCGCAGGCATCCGGAAATAGGTACGAGGATAGTGGAAAAACTGTTGAATAAAGAAGGCATCCTTTGCTCCATCCTCCATCATCACGAGTTCTACGATGGGACGGGCTACCCCTCGGGGCTGGCTAAACAAGAGATCCCTCTTGGTGCCCGGATTATCTCTATAGCCGATGCCTATGACGCCATGACGTCAAACAGGCCGTACCGCCGCGCTTTCACCCATGAACAGGCGGTGGTAGAGTTAATCCGGAATGCAGGAAAGCAGTTTGACCCCTACCTGATCATGCGGTTTCTGGAGATTGTTGAACGGGGGGAATTAAAAGCCCTCGAAGAAAGCCTTCCGTCTTTTGTGTACGCACACCCCACCGAATGCAAGGCACCGGTTCACTAATTTCAGACCAAATATGCCTTTTCTGGGCGGCTACCGCATCTTTACGTTCGGCCGGCACCTAACCACATTCCTGAACATGGGTTATAGCTTTGAACAAGAAGGATATTAACTGTTCTGTGGAGCCCGGGAGATGACGAGACGGGCGCCAGAAAACACCGAAATTTCAGCTTATTTGTTGTAATATTATGGAAGGAATTTTTGGGGCCGGATCGTATTAATACTTTAAAGGTGCCATAAAAATGAAAATCGGGAATGTATATACTTTTGCCTGTTGTGAAACTGTTTATAGGGTTATAAAAGCCTGTTAAACATTACGGGAGGCGTCCGGGCATGGGTGAATACCGGGTCCTGATCGGCGGCGGCTCGCCCCAGTGGCGGGCCGGACTGGGGGCTGCTTTTACGGGTAATGTTGCTTTTGAAGTGGCCGGGAGCGTGGATTCGTCGGAGTTGTTGGAGGCTGCAGCGCGGGTCTATCCCGAAGTAGTGCTCTGGAAGCCGGAGGATGAAGACCCCGTACCGGTGATCCGGGAACTGAAGCTGAAGTGTCCCTTTACCCTCCCTGTCTTAATGGTGCATGATCCCCAAAAAGTCGATCTGATGGAGCTTCTCCGGGCGGGGGTACGGGGGTGTATCCCCCTTCGCCTGCTCCCCAGGCAGATAGTCCATTCCCTGGAACTGATCGTAACGGCAGGGCTCGTCTGCCTTCCAAGGCTGGGGCCGGAGTTTTTTGGCAGCCCCAATAATGGAACCGGAACCGCCCTGGACGGTTTGACCCGGCGCGAGCGCGAGGTGCTCTCCCTCCTCGGCAAGAATCTTTCCAACCAGGAAATAGCCCAGGCCCTCTTCCTTTCTGTGTCTACCGTTAAGACCCACCTGAGGAGCATCTTCCGGAAGCTGGGGGTAAAGAACCGGGCCGAGGCGCTGACATTGACCTTATCGCTGCAGGCGGGGGTTGCCTGCTGAATAATATAAGCCTGCAGGCGCACGGCGAAATGAGGCGAGATTTAAGTTTCATCGAAGTTGATAAAGAAAAGGCCGGAAGTATTAGGCCGGGTGAGGATCGGGTTAATCCTGCCCGGCCTTTTTATGTCCCTTAATCGCCAATCCCGGGCTGGGGTGCTAGCCCGCGGCTAATCCTGCCCGGCCGGGATTCAACCCTTTTCCCCCCTCAAGGTCGATAGAAGTTTATGGAAAGGGCGTGTTACTTTTTTATTGCAAATGGAATCAATCAATTCGGGAGGAAGGAACCTTGATGGCGCAGAGACTGAAAAAAACTTTGAACATTTTGGGAAATATCGTCTTTGCCTTAATGCTGCTTCTGGTTGTCTCGCTGGTATTTTTTGTTGTCAAAAGCAAGCTGGAAGGCGGGACTCCTTCAGTGGCGGGGCGCAAGATCTACATCGTGCTCAGCGGCAGCATGAGGCCGGTTTTTGACGCCGGCAGCGTCGTAGGAGTGAAAAATGTTGATCCCGATAAGATCGCTGTGGGCAGCATTATCACCTTTAAAGACCCCGAGGACCCCAACAAGATCATCACCCACCGGGTGGTGGGCGTCAAAAATCAGAATGGGGCGATCAGCTATGTCACCAAAGGGGACGGCAACAATGTCAGGGATGCGAAGCCCGTTCCGGCTGGAAATGTGATCGGCCAGGCCGACTGCTGGGTGCCGTACGCCGGTTATGTTTTGGATTTTGCGAAGAGCAAAAAGGGTTTGCTTTTCTTAATCGTGCTTCCGGGAACTGCGCTCGTTCTCAATGAATTGAGAAGCCTTTTTAAATACGCCCAGGAATACGAGGACGAGGAGAAGAGGAAAAAGGCCTTTGCCGATCCCGGACAGATGAAAACGGAAACGTAAAGTTTGGCCCTGGGAAATCAAACCGGCCATGAGAGATAACCTCTAGGTTTTGCACATATTTTTACGTGCAGCAGGCCAGGGGCAAAAGCAAGGGGGTGAAGCATAGCGGCTTTGGGGGTCTCGGTTTCAGGTCGTTTTTAGAAGGCTGGTATTAAGTTTTAAAAAAGCAAACCAAAAAAAGGAGAGGATTTAGGATGAAAAAAAAGATCGCCATGAGCCTGATCATTATCGGGCTGGTTTCCGCCCTGATCGGCGGCGCAACGTTCGCCATCTTCACAAGCACGGCGACGAATGCTGACAACACCTTTGCCGCAGGAACTGTTAAGATCGCCGCTGGTGATGTTGTACAGACAAGTGCTCTCACTGTTTCCAACCTGGCGCCTGGAGACGTCTACAGCGGTAAATTTACCGTGTCCAATACCGGTTCTCTGGAACTTCGTTTTGACACTACTGCGAACGCCAGCGGTGCTCTCTTTAGCGGAGCCAATCCGGCTGTGATCACAATCGATCCGGCTTTTGTGAGCGATGTTGTCCTTGCCCCTGGCGCATCCGTCGATGTTCCGTTCACCGTATCCTTCCCGATTGCTGCGGACAACAGCTATCAGGGTGCTTCCGGCACATTCAACTTCACCGTTAGTGCCGAGCAGTTGAAGAACAATCCATAACCATAAATAAACTGCATAAATAATAGGTGAGAGGGTGTACACCCTCTCACCCCCTAATAAAAGGGGGTATTGCATTTGAAAAAAGGAATGTTCTTGATTGCTGTTGCCGTTGCCCTGGTGGCAGTGCTGGCGGGAGGAGCTACCTTCGCCATCTTCACCGGCAGCGCTTCTAATAACAACAAGACATTTGCCACAGGAACTGTAGACATCGATTCTTACCGGGACGGGTTTGACACCATACCCGGCCCCATGTTCTACACCACGGTAGAAGAAGGGCAGACACCAACTAACCCCCCTTATCCTGGTTTAAAGCCAACCGGTATCTGGGCACCGGGTGATACACATATCCGCTTCCTCGTGGTCTACAATAAAGGGAGTCTCGATGCTGTTCTGGATCAGGTTAAGGCCGAGGTGATCAGTGACCCCAACAACATGGCTTCCCAGATGAACGTGGCAATCTATAAAATACTTCCGATATACCTGCCCGATGGAACTCCTTTTGCTCCACTTCCCGGGGACGACTGCATGGATCAGGAGCTGATCAACCATACAAGTAATCTGATAAATCCATTTATTCTCAGTGGGTATTCTTTTGGAGTCGCCGACTTAGCCCAGGCATTACTTGAGCATGCCGTGCAATGCTGTGCCGATCTGCTGTGGTGTGGCAAACTTTCCGACTTGACAGCAGGTTATCGGGATTTAAATCCTGTGATTAATATGAAATCTGTCGGTAATCCCTTTATCAAGCGCGGCTGCCTGCTTGCCTTCGTGGTCCAGTTTGATAAGAATGCTAACAATGGCTATCAAGGGGCACGGGCAAAATTCGGGTTCACTGTAAAGGCAAGCCAGAAAGCTAACGTCTACCCATAAACTTAACTAAAAGATATTAAATGATTAGAGCTGCGGGGACTTACCCGCGGCTCTCTATTAAAAGTAACGGGACGGCGCGATGCCCCGGGTTCTTAAATGAGAAAAAACAGCTACAAAGACAAATTGACGCGGATCAAGCCCCGCGCCCCTGGGTTCTTTAATGAGAAAATAACAGCCTGAAGTAATTTTAAACGGAGGCTTTATATATGCAAAAAGGCAGATTATTTCTATCTATAGGGATTTTATTGCTCATGTTGTTCTGCGTGGCAGCAGGGACGATCGCCTTGTTCAGCCGCACCGCAACCAGTTCAGGCAACAAGATATCCAGCGGCACGCTTTATATCGGCAAAGAAAACGGTGAGAAGGGCGCTCTGGATACATTCATTGCCTTAAAGGATATGATCCCAGGAGCGGAGCCGGAGAAGCTCGAGCTCAGGGTTAAGAACCTGGGCACGATGCCCGCGTACCTGAGCGGCATCTCGGCGGAGATTGAGGATGGCGACGAGAAGTTCGTGGCCAACGCCCTACGGGTGGTCTGCACCGACGGCGAGGGGAATGTCCTGTACAAAGGTTCGCTCCTGGCTCTTGACGGCGATGTTGTTCCCCTGAGGCGAAAGCTTGCCATGGAACCGGATAAAACCACCCGGTTGAACGTTTCAGTTCAACTGGATGAGAGAGCGGGAAACTGGTACAAGGGGAAGGAAATCGAGTTTTCACTGGCCGTTCACGCCGGGCAGCGTCCGGACCAGCCAATGGCGGGGATGGTAACTGTAGCAGAAGCGGATAACGTGCAGGCGGTTCTCGATCAGGCGCAGCCCGGGGATGTTGTTCTGATCCCGCCGGGCAGGTACGGGCGGCTGGCCATCAACGTGCCGGGCGTGGCGGTAAAGGCCCAGGGCGTTGTCTTCGATACGGAAGTGGAGGGCTTCTTAATTGACGGAAGACCCGGAGAGGTATCGTCACCCCATGGGAAGAAGGGGAAGAAACATCTAACCGACGATAATCAGATCTGGATCCAGGGCCTCACCATAAACGATTTGGATGCGGGCGGGGGGATCGTGGTTAGGTCGGGCCAGACCTGCATCGCAGACAACATCATAAGCTCCGAAGGGAATGCTGTTTTTGTCGACGGACATGCAGAGGTCAATGTTACAAGAAACGACCTGACCGGTTCCGCCGGCCTGCCTTGTCCGCCCGGTTCCGGAAATGGCCTTTCTGCACACTACAACCTGGGGGTGGACCTGGATCCCGAAAAGTATGCGCTTTGATGACGCTGCAAGTTCCAGGGAAGACGATCACGCCGCCTCCGGCGGCACCAACAGAGGATGAAAATACCCGACGGGTCTACCGGCGAGCGACCTATGGAAGGCCGGGTAACAGGACAGGCGAAGCGAGGATGACAGGTCGGGATGCGAGTACAG
>DULK01000024.1 GCA_012840385.1 Syntrophomonadaceae bacterium | reverse complement strand
GGTCAGGCCGAGCTCGCCTCGCGCCTGCAAAACGTGGAGAAAGGTCAGGCCGAGCTCGCCTCGCGCCTGCAAAACGTGGAGAAAGGTCAGCAAAGGATCGAAGCCCGTCTCGAAAGCGAAGTAATCGAGAAGATCCGTGCGCTGTTTGATGCCAGGCAAGTTCAACTGGACTACTTCGAGAGTTTGAAGGACGGCCAGTCCCGCATCGAGAAGAGCCTGAATATATTACGTCGCCGAACCGCAGAACATGAGTTCAAACTCAGGGCTCACGACCGCGAACTGCGGCTGTTAAGAACAGAGAAAAAATAACAAAAACCGCCTGCCGGTTTACCGGTGCAGGCGGTTTCTATCTGCCGGCGGATACCAGCCAGCCGGCCACCCAGCCTGTCCGGCCGTCGGCCAGCTGCACCTGGTACCAGTCCCCCGAACGGGAGAGGACGGTCATCGGTTCGCAGCCCGAGCCGCGGACGGCGGTTCCCACCTTCTCGTAGTTGGTTCCCGGCCCCTTGCGGAGGTTTACTGCTGTATTCTCTGCCAGTATGTAGAGCTTCTGGCCGGGCTGGAACCCGCCCGCCTGACTTCCCGGAACCGTGGCCGGAGTGCCGGTGCCTGTTCCCGACCCGGATACGGCCTCACCTGGCTTGATGGGGGTGAGCCCCACCTG
The DNA here is from genome assembly GCA_012840385.1 of Syntrophomonadaceae bacterium. Taxonomy (GTDB): domain Bacteria; phylum Bacillota; class DSM-12270; order Thermacetogeniales; family Thermacetogeniaceae; genus DULK01. The sequence goes on along the minus strand of DULK01000024.1, from coordinate 25,831 downwards.
CTTCTGAAGCTGCGCCAGGGCGGTTTCCAGCTGGAGGGCGCGGGCGCTCAACTCCGCAACCTTCTTTTCCAGGTCTGCCACATAGGAGGCCATGTGCTCGTCAACGTAGCTGCGGGCCACCAGGGGATCCGCTGCGGAGCCCGGCTCCCCCCCACCCGCGTAGACGGCGGAACCGATCAGGAACCCGATCACCATGCCGGTCAGGACAAGGCCGGCAATGAAGGCCGCCCTCTTTGTCCTCATGAGCCCAACCCCTTCCGGGACTGATGATCCGCCTGCGGCGCCTGCGCCATTCGGTTCCGCCGGCCCGGGGCGTGTTCGGCGCCGAAAAGCCCCACTTTATCGGCGGCCACCAGGACTGCCGACAGCAGCAGGAAGAGCATGACCAGGCCCTGCTCCGTGGTCAGGTAGGTGAGCAGGACGGCGCTGCCGCCGAGCAGCAGGTTGACGGCGTAGATCAGCAGGACCGCCTGCCTGTGGGTCAGGCCGAGGTCCAGCAGGCGGTGGTGGAGATGGCCGCGGTCGGGGGTGAAGATGTGCCGCCCCTGCAGAATCCTGCGGACGATGGCAAAGAGCATGTCGAAGATGGGAATGCCGAGGATCAGGATGGGCAGGATCAAGGAAAAGGCGGTTGCGGATTTCGTCAGGCCGATGGCGGACAGGGATGCCAGCATAAAGCCGAGGAACATGGAACCGGCGTCCTTCATGAAGATGCGCGCCGGGTGAAAGTTGTGGGGGAGAAAGCCCAGAGAAGATGCCCCCAACAGCACGGCCAGGCCGGCGACCAGAGGTTCCCCCTGTCCGTAGGAGACGACTGCCACCGTCCCGGCGGAGATGACGGCAACTCCCGCGGCCAAGCCGTCCAGGCCGTCCACCAGGTTGATGGCGTTGGTGATCGCCACTATCCAGAGAACGGTGACGGGAATGCTGAAATACCCCAGGCCGATCAGGCCGCCGAAGGGGTTGGTGACGAACTTGATGGTGACCCCGAAGGCAACCGCCACCACGGCGGCAGCCACCTGCCCGGCCAGCTTGGCCCAGGGGGAAAGCTCCCGCCAGTCGTCGATGAGGCCGACCGTCAAGGCCACCAAGCCGCCCAAAAGCAGTCCGGCGATCTCCCTGCTCACGGGCATGCTCAGCAGCACCGCCGCCGTGAAGCCGATGAATATGCCCAACCCTCCCCAGCAAGGAACAGGTACATGATGCACCTTCCGCTCGCCGGGTTTGTCCACGGCGCCGGCCAGAAGAGCCAGCCTCCTGATCGGTGGGGTCAGCAGCAGCGGGATGCCGAAGGCCAGCGCCGCCGCCCATACTGCCCCAAAATTAAGCTCCATGCTTCTCCATCCCCCTTACCCGGCATTCAACCGAATCTCTACCTGTTAACCCGTTTCTCCTTTTGTGGAATAATATCTCCACTCCCGGATTCCTGCTTCATAGACCGGGTGCTCGCAGACCGGTTTTAAGCCGTCCAGCCGCAGAGCCGATCTCCACAGGCGTGAATTCCCGCGGAACTCGCGGTACAAAACGCTTTCTGACCCATTCGCCGGGTTTCCAGTAGATATCAGGCTATACAAATTGCCGTATATTTTGCTTAACAGGTGTTAACCCTTTCCTGCTTCCCGATTCGGCAAAAGCCTGCATTCTCACAATCTTTAATCGAGCGCCGCACCCGTTTATTCTGCACTGTCCCTAAGGATATGCCCCTGTTCCGGTTACTCGCAAGCTGCAATCGAACGCGCGCCCTTTTTTTACGGAGAACGCTCTTTATGCAGTCCCACAACCTGCAATCGAACGCCCATCCGCGTATTCCGGAAATAGCCCTTATATAACTAATATGCCGTTAAGCGCCGATCACTTACCGATGGCGAACAGCAATTCACCTTCCGCAGCCAGCCTGTCGCCTACAAACGCCCTCCCCACGGCCTTCCCTATGCTCCCCTTGATCTTCAGGAATTCAGTCTCGATCCGGAGCCTGTCTCCCGGCCGCACCTGCTGCCGGAAGCGCACCCTGTCGATACCTGCGAAGAAGGCCAGTTTCCCGGCGTATTCGGGCAGCTTCATGAGGGCCACCGCCCCCACCTGGGCCATGGCCTCCACGATCAGGACCCCCGGCATCACCGGGTAGCCGGGAAAATGCCCCTGGAAAAAGGGCTCGCCCACGGTGACGTTCTTGATCCCGACCGCCCTCTTGCCTTCCTCCAGCTCGACAATCCTGTCGACCAGCAGGAAGGGGTAGCGGTGGGGGATGATCTCCTGGATTTCTCCGGCTTCCAAAACGGCCTTTTCTTCATCCATAATCAAAAACCTGCCTTAACAGGGGTCAGAAGCATGATGCAGGATGTCGGAAACTAGTTAAATATGCAATTCTATTCTATAACTGGTATCCGTTTTCCTGCAAAAAAACTTTTTATATGATTCTACTGCAGAAACATTGATTCAGCCATCCAAGCAGGTGTATTTAGTAGTTGACAGTCATAAGAACACTAAATATCGGCTCTCTATAAACTCAAATGGACTTTCTGCAGCAGAATCTTTATATAAATCGCATTCTGAAGCAGGGCGCCCCCCCGGGGATATTAAAGCCCTCAACCAAATTGCCGCAAAGAGCCTCTTTTTCTTACACGGATCGCACTGCCTCTTAATTGGTTTCAATTCCCCATTCTATGAAGGCTTATCATGATTATAACACTTCATGTAGAGATCTGTAACTTTTTTTGCCATAATGCAGGCGTCGAACCGTGCAGCGGCGGTGCGGGCCGCTTCTCCCAGCCGGGATGCAAGATCGGGGTTCTTCAAGAGGAGCAGGATCCTGTCCGCCAGGGCCGCGGGGTCCGCCGGCTGCACCAGGAGGCCGTTCTCCCCGTCGGAGATGACTTCCCGGACGCCTCCGACGGCTGTAGCCACACACGGCAGGCCCATGCACATCCCCTCCACCAGGCTCAGGGGGTGCGCCTCGGAAAGGGAGGGCTGCACCAGCACGTCCAGCTGCTCCAGGAGGCGCGGGATGTCGTCCCGCAGGCCGGTAAAAACCACCCGGCCGCCGAGGCCCAGCCTCCGGCAGTAGTCTTTTAGCTCCTGCTCCAGGGGGCCCGTGCCCACGATCAGGAAGGTTACGCCATCGGTGTCCGCCGCAACCAGCTTCGCGGCCTCGAGGAAATAGCGGTGCCCCTTCTCCGGCGACAGGCGGGCGACGACCCCCACCAGGTACCTCCCCGGCCACTCCCTCCGCACAACTCCGGTGGGCCGGAACACCTCCAGATCCACCCCGTTGTAGATCACCTCGATCCGGTCGGGGGGGATCCCCTGGAGGATCAGGTTCTCCCGCACCGCCCCGCTGACGGCGATCGCCCGGTCGCAGGTGGCCCTGTTGACGAGGCCGGCCAGCCTCTCCTTCAGCCCTCTTCTCTCCGGAACCGGATCTAGGGTGTGCTTGGTGTAAACCACAAGGCCGGCGCCGGCCAGGCGGGCGGCCAGGCGCCCGGCGAAGCTGGCATGGGTGTGCACCACCCGGATGCGGCCGCCCCGGATCAGCCGGAGGAGGGCCGGGATCTGGCGCCGCAGGCTTCGCCGGTCAAAGGACTCGTCCGCCGGCATCTCCGCCAGCTCGCTTACCTCGACGCCGAGCTCACGGCAGCGGGGGGCGAGCATGGAGCCGGCCGGGCAGGCCACCCGCACCCGGAGCAGGGACCTGTCGTAATACTTCAGGAGGTTAAGCAAATGGCGGCCTGCGCCGCCAATGTTGGTGTCGCTGATGATGTGCAGGACGTCAATCAACCTCTTCCCCCTCCCGCAGACAAGGCAGACAAGGGGACGGTTCTTTTGTCTTTCCTTTCCCGTCAGACATGTCAGACATGCAGACATGGGGACGGTTCTGTTGTCTTTCCTTTCCCGTTGCAGACATCAGACATGGGGAAGGTTCTTTTGTCTTTCCTTTCCCGTTGCAGACAGGAGAACCGTCCCCCTGTCCGCGCGCTTCCCCTCGTCCGCTTGTCCGCCAACCTCTTCCCGCCTTCCTGGGTTCAGGCAGAAGAACCGTCCCTTTGTCCTCCCCTTTGTCCTCTTTGTCCTCTGTCCTGTCCCTCTGTCCTGTGTCCTGAGACAGAAGAACCGTCCCCCTGTCCTCGAGTCCCCTTGTCCGGCTGCCCGCCCCTGTCTGGCGATGTCCCAGCGCAGACAGGAGAACCGTCCCCTTGTCCGTGTCCGAGGGTGAGCAGGAACCAGAACAGGAACACCATCTTGAAGTTGTACCAGGGCTGCTCCGTAATCCCCTGCACCAGGTAGCCGGCCATCCCCGCCAGGGAGGCGATGGTTACGGTCCTTGCCGGGCCGCTCTCCATCCGGAAGACTCTCCTCAGGCCGCTTATAAAATAAGAAGCCAGCAGCCAGAGGAAGATCAGGAAGCCGAACACCCCGATCTCCACCAGGAGCTCGATGAAAAAGTCGTGGGTGTGCATGGCAGTCACGCCGTAGATGGTGTAAAACCGGTCGTATACGTACCGGAAGGCGGCGGTGCCCACCCCGACCCCGCTGAACCAGAAGTCCCTGATGATGTTGAAGGCTATGCTCCAGATGATGAACCTGTAAGCGATGGAGGTGTCCTGGATGTTGGTGATGCTGGCGAGCCGGTTGGTGAGCAGCGCCGGCTTGAAGGCGACGGCCAGGACGCCCAGGAAAACCGCCGCCAGGAACAGCCTCCGGTTGTAGAGGGCCAGGAACAGGGCCAGTGCCGCTCCCAGGGCGAGGATGCCCCCCCGGGACCAGGTGAAGTAGAGGCAGTAAGCGGCCAGGCCAGCCGCCGCCAGGGAGAGCAGCCTCAGCCCCGGTCTCCTCTCCTGAAGGAAGAGGCCGGTTCCCAGGACGATGCCCGGCACCAGGTACTGGGCGAGGATGTTCGGGTTGTCCAGGGTCCCGAAGACCCGCACCATGATCTCCGGAAACTCCTTGACGTCGACCCAGCTCGGGTCCACCAGGGGGACGGAGACGAAGTTCTGGTAAAGGCCGATCAGGGACTGGACGGCAACCGAGGCCAGAAAGGACGCCGCCAGGAGGCGGAGCCTGCGGCCGTCCCCGATCTCGATCCGGCACATGAAGTAAAACAGGATGAAGATCCCGTAGAGAGCGGTTACCTGCAGGCTCTGTACGGGAACCACCGAAAAGACGCTGTAGAGGAGCATGACGCACCAGAATACCAGCACCTGCTTGAAGAGGGGCAGGCCGGCCACCTGGCGCAGGCTCAGGCGCCCCTTCAGCAGGAAGATGAGCCCGGTGGCCAGGATCAGCAGGGCCGAAATGGGAACCGGTATCAGGGGCACCAAAAACACCACCAGGCAGAGGAAGAGAATCTCCGCCCTTCCTGCCACAAGCCGGTAGAAGAGGCTGTCCCTGATGCCGGAGATGATCAGCGAATCCGAGAGCAGGCTGTTCGTCGTCATTGCAGCACATCCACCTTGAGGACCTGCGCTTCGAAGCCGAACCCCGGGCTGGTGATGTTGATCTTGCAGCCCGCCGCCACATTGACCTGGCCGACCCTGAGGATACCGTTGTACGACTTCAAATCCCCTTCGACGGTGATAAAGACGTCTTTCTTCCCCGGCACCGGCGACCAGTGCCAGTTGCCCTGGGCGTCCGAGGCCTTTTCCATGTAGTCCTTAACCCGGACATCCTTGACCACCCCGAGGGCCTCCCCCGAGCGCAGCTCCGAGACCACGGCGCCGGGCCTGACCGCCTCCGCCTGCTCCGGGTAGACATTGTTGACGAGCAATACCGTCCGCACGCGGCTCACCGTGTAGTCCTTCATCACCTTTTTCAGGGTGGCCGTTTTGGCAAACAGCCCCCCCACCGCCCCCAGGATCAGGAGCACGATCACCACGTCGAAGATGTTCAAACAGCCGAAAAGCTTACCCTTTTCGAGGATTTTCATTTCTCCCTACCCCTTCCTGATTTCTTCGTAAACCCGGGCGACCTTCCGCGCCATGCTCCTGCTGTCGTACTGCTCCTCGACCAGCCTGCGCAGGAAGCGGCCGGTTTCGCTGCGCCATGCCTCGCTCTTTTCGAAAAACTCCAGCAGGGCGGCTGTCAGGTTTTCCACGCTGCACTCCCTGCCTCCGGAACGCCCGGTGAAGTTGTCCTTTCGGAACTCCCCGGCGTTCTCCGGGTGCACCAGGCCTCCGAATCCCTGGGAACCCGCCAGCAGGACCGGCCTGGCGCAGGCCATCGCCTCCAGGGCAGCCCGGCTCACCCCCACCACCAGGTCGCTCCCGGCCATGATCCGGTTGACGTCGGTGCGGGCGCCCAGGAGGGTGACGATCTCCTTCCCCCGGCCGGCGTTGAACCGGCCGGCTCTGACCCGGACGGCCTCGTAGCCGTCGCCGTCCCCCACGATGCTCAGGCGCAGTTCCGGGTGTCTGTCGTAGATGCGCTCGCAGGCGGCGATCAACTGCACCGCCACCTCTGCCAGCTTCCCGTCCAGCCTGCTCACCAGGGCGATCCGGGTGACCCCATCCTCCCTCTCGCCGTCATCCCCGGCTCCGGGCGAGAAGAAGTCGGTATCGATCCCGTTGGGAATGACCACGATCCTCTCCGGTCTGACCCGGAAGTAGTTGATCAGGTGCTCCCGTATGTCCTCGCTCACGGCAATGGTCTTCTCCCCCCACCGGGTCAGCAGCCGCAGCCCCATGAAGTTGGAGTGGGCGGTGGTGATAAAGCGGACGCGCTTCGGCCTTCCCATCACCGCAGTGACAAAGGCGGGAATACGGGCATGGGCGTGGATGATGTCAACCCGCTCCGCCCGGACGATCCGGCGCATGAGCAGGATCGATTTCAGTATGGAAACCAGCTTCGTGTTGTGCAGGGGAACCCGGTAGTGCCTGATGCCGTGTTCCTCCAGCACCCTCTCGAAGCGCCCCCCGTTGGAGGCCACGATGACCCGGTAGCCGAGTTCCGCCAGGTGGCGGGCCAGGACGACGACATGGGTCTCCGCCCCGCCGATATCTATTTGCATCAATGCAAGCAGCACCGTTGTTCTCTTATCCATCCGGCAAGGGTTCTCCTTCGATGATCTCTTACTTCGCCGCACCCTTTTTTCTCCCGAGGGCCTCCCGGAAAGAGCCCTTCGCATCCCTCCTGGCGGCGTAACCGTCCTTCGCCCTGCGGTGGGGGGAACGGGCGTAAAAGAGGCTCAGGGTCAGGCTGGCGGTCTCCCAGGCCTGCTGCCTGAGGCCGACGAGAACCTGGTCCAGGCGGCTTATGATCTCCTGCCGCCTCTCCCAGGCCCCCACCAGTTCCCGGTAAAGCTTCTCGGCGTCGAGGTTCTCCACCCTGCCTGCCACAGGCTGGCCGCAGGCCTCAAGAAACCGCTCCACCTTGGGATCGTAGGAAATCCCCACGCACGGCGTCCGCATCACGCAGGCCATCACCAGGGAGTGGAGGCGCATCCCCAGCACCAGGTCAAGCCGCCCCATCAGGCTGAAAAGGGTCTCCACCGGGAGCCTCTCCCGCACCAGCAGGTTCGGCTCCTGCATCAACCAGGAAACCTCCTGGCAGGCCTGGAGGTCCACCGGGTAATGGAACGGAACCAGGATTACCTCCCATCCCTCCCGGACGAGCCGGTCGGCCACTACCGCCACGATCCGCTTGAAATCATAGTGGTCCTGCCAGTCCCGGAGCACGATCCCCAGGGTGCGTTTCGCCGCTCCTTCCTCTTTCTGCTCCGGGGCACGGGGCTGCCCCGGGGGTTCCGCCTCCGCAGCCGGCTGCTCCCCGTCACCGCCGCCGGGCTGCCGCCCTCCGGCCCCGGAGCGCAGCCTGGCCAGGAGAGCCTCCCCGGAACCGGGTGCAATCTGCTGGGGGCTCAGGGCCAGCACCGGGTCCGCGGTGACCACCAGGGGAGGGCGGGTCACACCCATGGCGATCAGGTCCTCCTTTGAAGCCTGATCCCGCACGGTGATGAGGTCAACCCGGTTGGAAACGATGCGGGTCAGCCAGCGCCCGACCCGGGATCTGACCGGGCCGACTCCCTGGGCGTAGTAAACCACCGGCTTGCCCAGGAGCCTGGCGAGCATGACCACCGCCAGGTAATAGATGATGCTGCGCACCCCCGTCACATCCTGCAGGAGCCCGCCTCCCCCGCTGAGCAGGAGGTCGGAGCGCAGCAGGGCCCACGCCACAGCGAAGGGATTCCACCTGTTCACCGCCTTAACCCCATAGGTGCGGCAGGTCTCGCGGGGCGATTTCGAGAAAACCGTGATTTCAACGTTTTGCGCCAGCGCCCTCAGGGTGGAGACCATGGCCAGCAGAATTGCTTCGTCCCCCGTGTTGTTGAACCCGTAATATCCCGAAACCGCTACCCGCAGCATCATTATCCCTTCTCGCCTTATTCGAAAGTTCCGGCCGACCGGATGAATCTTATCATACTTCTATAAACAAGCCCCAATTCCTTCCCCTCTGCCTTGTAAATAGATGTCAGAGGCAGGAGGTCAGATGTCGGAATTTGTATCCCCCTTACTTCTGCCTGCTCAGCAGGTATTCGAGAGACAAGAGAGACAAGGGGACGGTTCTTTTGTCTGTCCGTTAGACAAGAGGCCAGTTCTCAAGGGCAGACAAAGCGACGGTTCCTTTATCTTCCTCGGCAGACAAGGGGACGGTTCCTTTGTCTTTTTCAGACAACGGGACGGTTCCTTTGTCTCAAAGGAACTGTTTTCTTTTCTAAGAGATATCATCCCGCTGCGCATATGCCGGGCGCCGTATCCATTATACATAAAATATTTTTTCATCTTAACTTGTTTTATCAGGAAATTCCGCCCGGCGGGCCGCAGAGGCGGCATGAAGGCCTTTCACGAAGGCCTTTGAAGAAAATGAAAGGTACTGCCGGGCAGGTGCATGGACAGAAAGCCTCAAAAAATTCAGGCCGCCCGTTGTGCGTTGTTCCGGGCGGCCTGCAACAGGCAGGTTTGTTTAGAAATCGAGGATCCGGTCTGCCGCATCCCGGTCCAGATCCATGATGAACGGAATGCCGCTGACCTCGGCGGCCTCCCGGGTCAGGGCGGCGATGTCGTTCCGCTCGATGTGCTTCAGGGAGAACTTGCGGGCGCCGCACATCAGCTGGCGCAGCCCCTGCATCAACCGCTCGAAATAGGTGTAGATGCCGATGGCGCCTGCCGGCAGTTTGGCAAAGTTTTCCCCGAACCGCCTCTTCAGTTCGCCGCTGGTGACAAAGATCTGCTCGATCGTCTCGCCGTACTTTGCGTGCTCCGCGGAGAGTTTCCCTTCTTTGATGTCGCGCCCGATCTTGTCCCCGACCATGGCGGCAGTGAGCGGGCCGCGTGCAAGCCCGATCGCTTTCACGTAAGGCGCCGCTAGGGCAAATCCCTTGAAGAGGTGGTCCTCCAGGGCGAAGCCTCCGGCTACGGCAATGCTGGGGATAAAGGCGCCGCGGGCGGCCAGGCGGTCCAGGTAGTTCTTCAACATGGAGATGATGTAAACGGTCGGGATGCCCCACTCGTTCATCATACGCCACGGGCTCATTCCGGTGCCGCCGCCGGCCCCGTCAACGGTCAGCAGGTCGAGACGGGCCAGGGAGGAGAACTTCACGGCCCGGGCCAGGTCCACCGGCCGGTAGGCACCGGTCTTCAGGAAGATGTATTTGGCACCTGCCCTGCGCAACTCCTCCACTCTCTTCATGAAAGATTCTTCTTCCACCATGCCGATCCGGGAGTGGCGCTCGAATTCCTTGAAGACACCGTTCTTGAAGGCTTCCTGGACGGCCGGGTCCTCGGGGTCCGGGAGCACGATGTAGCCGCGCTCTTTCAGCTGCAGGGCGCGCTCCAGGGTGGTGAGCTTGACTTCGCCGCCGATGTCCTTGGCCCCCTGGCCCCACTTGAGCTCTACCGCCTCCACTCCCAGCTTTTCAATGGCGTACTCCTGGACGCCCAGGCGTGTGTCCTCGACGTTGGCCTGCACCGCAACGATTCCGTAGCCGTCGTACCAGTCCTTGAAGGCCTTCACCCTGCGGGCAAGCTCCGGTGAATTGACAACACGCCCGTTTTTGAGCTCCACATTCGGGTCCATACCGCAGACGTTTTCCCCGATGACGATCATGGCGCCGGAGATGGCCGCCCCGGCTGCCAGGGCTTCCCAGTGAACGCGGGCTATGTCGGTGGAGCCCATTCCGGCAATCACGATGGGAACCTTCATCTTGATCTTGTTATCGGCACCGACCTCGGTGGAAACGTCAACGGCCGGGAAAATGGCTTTATCGCTGTCGGCCTCTATCCCAACTGCACCCGCGGCGGTGCCCATGATGTTGAAGTGGGAGAGGTCAACCGGGTAATCCTTTTCCGAAGCCGAGGTGTTCTTTCCGAAGGGCTGGGGGTAAAGCACTTCCTTCCCCCGGTAGGCGGACTTGCCTACCTCGCAGAGGCCGGGGCAGCCGTCAAGACAGGTGGCACAGAGGCCGCTGTAGGGGCAGACGCTGTCCCTGGTGCGGTTTTTGGTCAGTGTTGCGGCACTTGCATTCGGTTTGCTGAATGACATCTTTGCCATCCTCCTCTTAAGGATAAATTAAATCTGCACAACGGCGCGCAGTTCAGGTGTATGATTCGTTAAAAAATGCGGGATTCCTGGTTTGAGATGCAATGTATACATGTATACATTAAAAGTATACCGTATACACGGCCTGGCATGGTTTTTCTCCATCAGGCGGGGCAGGCAACACGCCCCGCACTCACAAGGCAGAACACAGACAAAAGAACCGTCCCCTTGTCTACCGTGTCCCCCAGGTAACATTCTGGAAGAAATGGTATAATAAATGCAGAAACCAGATGGGGTGATGGCTGTTGCCGGCGATACCCCCGGAATTCCGGGTTTTTTTCTGGGATACGGACATGACTATGCTTGACCCTGTGCGAAATAAGACGGCGATCATCGAGCGCCTCCTCGAATTCGGCGATGAGAACGCTTACCGCTGGTTGTTTAAGACGTACTCCGATGCGGAGATTGCAGCGGTGGTGAGGAAAAGCAGGAGAATTTCGCCGCGGACGGGAACGATGCTGGCAAACTTTTACAACATTCCGAGGGAGGAGTTGAGGTGTATGAGAAAAACATCTCTCCCGAAGCACTTCTGGCCTTAGAAAAACTCCTGTCGGCCGGGGTGCTGCCTTTATACAAATTTTACCTGACCGGCGGCACAGGCCTGGCGCTGCACCTGGGGCACCGCATCTCGGAGGACCTCGATTTCTTCACGGGCCAGAGTTTCGAGCCGGAAAAGGTGGTGCTGCAGCTTCGAGAAAAGGTTGACATTACGGTAACAGATATGGCACCCGGAACGCTGCATCTCATTTGCGAGGGAGTGGCCCGAACCAGTTTTCTCTACTATCCGTACCGGCTTCTCTTCCCGTTATCCGAATTCAAGGGATGTCCTGTGGCCGACTGCCGCGATATCGCAGCTATGAAGCTGATCGCCATTGCCCAAAGAGGAAGTAAGAAAGACTTCGTCGATCTCTTTTTTTTATTGAAGAAAAAAGTCGAACTGCGGCAGTTGAAGAATATTATCGAGCGGAAGTACGCGGGCGTAAACTACAGCTGGCCGCACCTGCTGCGGAGCATCGCCTATTTTGAGGATGCGGAGGAAGACCCCATGCCGGTGCTGACGGTGGCAGGCAGGCGGCGAAACATGAAGCCGGCAGAGTGGGAGAGGATAAAGAATTACCTGGTGGAGGTACAGAAAAACGCCATTGAGGAGCTGCGGGAGAGATAGACCTCCGGGTGTTTCCGAGCCGGAAAAGGTGATGCTGTAGACAAAAGAACCGTCCCCTTGTCTATCCTTGTCTATTGTCTATTTTGTCAGGCCGTGGAAGAAGATCTTCAACCCCTCGAGCATGCGGGACTCCAGGCCGGCATGCGCTGGGGAACCGGAGCCACGGCCGGAAGCGCACTCCCGGGTGAAGAGGGCCGGAAGGCAGATCGCCCCCACCACCCCCAGGAAGACCTCCGCCGCCAGGCGGGGGTTAACCGGGCGAAACTCCCCCTGCTCCGCTCCCCGGGCGATCAGCTTCGCAATCGCCTCCAGCTTGCGCTCCCGCATCCGGAACACCCACTCCCGCGCCCAGGGGGCGAGGCACCCCTGTTCGTCGGCGATTAACCGGGCGAGGGCGCCCTTTTCCCGCACGAAACAGGCGTGGGCCAGGGCGATCTGTTCGAGGGCGCCCCTGGCGGAAGCAGGCCTCTTCAGGCGCTCCCGGACGGCGGCCAGGTAGGACTGCATCCCGGCCTTCAGCATCGCCCGGAACAGCGCCTCCTTACTGGGAAAATACTCGTAGACGGTGCCCTTGCCGATCCCGGCCCGGGAGGCAATCTCCTCCACGGTGGCGGCGTGAAAGCCCTTCTCCGCGAAGACCCCCGCCGCCGCCTCAAAGATCTGTGCGCTCTTGGTTTTTTCCCTCACGGCAAACACCTCCTTTATACACCCTGCCCTGAAAATACGTTTCGGTTTATCCTTGCGCTTGCTCCCGGACTCCGCTGCACCAGCAAGGATAAACCGCTTTTCCGTTCCTCTGTCGGTGCCGCCGAGGCGGCGTGGTGGTCTGCCCTGAAAATACACCGAATACACCCGCCGGCCTACCGCCCGACTCCCCGGCACTTAACGAAACCAAGGTTGCACATAATTTAAAGGCTTTTGGCCATTAAGACGGACATTAAGTGCCGGGGCCGGACAGGACAACGAAGCCGCAGTTCCCCAACAGGTGAAATTTAAGACCTGCGGAGGCTGTGACAATAATTCTCCATCTGCCTCAGAACCGGTCTGAGCGAGCCCCGGCTTCCGGGTTTACGCCCGGGGAGCCCGGCCGGCCGCCGGGGGCGCAGACGGAAACAGCGAGCGCAGCCGGTTCCGGAACCGTTCCACCAGGTCCTCCAGGACGGTGTAGATGACCGGGACGATGATCAGGGTCAGGAAGGTGGCCACGAACAGGCCTCCGATCACGGCGACGGCCAGGGGGGAATCCAGCTCTCCCCCCTCTCCCCTGCCGAGGGCGATGGGCACCATGCCGAGCATCGCCGCCAGGGCGGTCATCAGCACCGGGCGCAGCCGGACGGGTCCGGCCTGCAGGATCGCCTCCCGGCGGTCGAGCCCGCGCTTCCTCAAGGTATTGATGTAGTCCACCAGCACGATTCCGTTCTTGACCACGATACCGGCCAGCAGGATCACCCCGATGAAGGCGGTGACCCCGAAGGTCTTGCCGGTAATGATAAACGCCAGGACGACCCCGATAAAGGCCAGGGGTATCGTAAACATGATCACGAAGGGGTGGAACAGCGATTCAAACTGCGAGGCCATCACCATATAGACCAGGAGAATCCCCAGCAGCAGGGCGAATCCCAGGCTGCTGAAGGATTCCTGCATCATCTCCTGCTGCCCCCCGTAGCTGATCTCGTACCCCGGGGGCAGCCGGAATTTCGACAGCCTTGCCCGGATGTCCTCCATCACACTCCCCAGCGGCCGGTTCGACAGATCCCCGGTGATGGTGCAGACGCGGGTCTGGTCCTGGCGCCTGATGACCGCCGGTGTGACGTCCTGTTTGATTTCGGCGATCTCCCGCAGGGGGACGGCAACCCCGGTGGGGGACATGATCTGCAGGTTCCCCAGGTCCTCCAGGTTTTGCCTCGCCTCCGGGATCAGCCGCAGGCGCAGGTCGTACTCCTCCCCGCCCGAGCGGTACTGCGTCACCACCTGCCCCTCGACCGCGGCGCGCAGCGTCTGGGCAACCTGCGCCGTGCCGATGCCGTAGGCGGCCGCCCGGTCCCCGTCGAGCCTCACTTCCACCGTGGGCTTCCCTTCTTCCAGGGAGGTTTTGACATTGTAGGTGCCCGGCACCCGGCGGACCACTTCGGCGATCCGCTCACCGGTTTCGGCCAGCACCTCCAGGTCGTCTCCCTGCAGTGTGATGGTTATGGGGGAGGTGCCGCGCATCCAGGAACTGATCATGTCGCTCTCATTTACCTTGATCTCCGCCCCCGGGATGAGGGCAACCCGGCGCCTGAGGTCCTCCACCACGGCGGCGGTGCTCCGGCTGCGCTCACTGCGGGGGCGGAGCTTGAGCATCAGGGTGGCGCTGTCGGTGTCTCCCGAACCGAAAACTCCACCCATCCCCTCCGCCGCCCCGACGCTGACGAAGGTGGTTTCCACCTCTTTCAACCCGGCGGCGATGGCCTCGATCCGGTTGGCCATCCGGCGGGTTTCCTCCAGGCCGGTGCCCCGGGGCATCTTCACGCTGATGGAGATCTCTCCGGAATCCACCTTCGGGAAAAACTCGGTGCCGACCACGGGAGTCAAGAGCAGGGAGGCAACAAACAGGCCTGCGGTAACCAGCAGCACCCTCTTGCGCCGCCGCAGCGCCCAGGCCAGCAGCTCCCGGTAGGCGGCGTGCAGCCGGTCGAACCAGCGCCCCACTGCGGCGCTGAAACGCTCAAAGCGGGTGCGGGGGTTTTCCACCTCGCCAACAACTGTAACCAGCCGGCGGGAGAGCACCGGCACCACCGTCAGGGCGACGAAGAGGGACGCCAGGAGGGAAAAGGTGACGGTCAGGGCCATGTCCCTGAAGATCTGCGCCGCCAGCCCCTCCACGAAGATGATCGGCAGGAAGACGATGACATTGGTCAGAGTGGAGGCGGTGACGGCCATGGCCACCTCCTGCGCCCCGGCGGTGACCGACTCCCAGACCGAGTGGCCGGTCTGCCGGTAGCGGTAGATGCTTTCCAGCACCACGATGGAATCGTCCACGATCAGGCCTACTCCCAGGGCGAGGCCGCCCAGGGATACCATGTTCAGGGTAAGCCCGGCAAAGTAAACCATGGTAAAGGTGGCGATGATGGAAATGGGGATGGAAATGGCAATCACCACGGTGCTGCGCACACTCCGCAGAAACAGGAAGAGGATCAGGACCGCCAGGACGGACCCGATCAGGGCGTGCTTGATCACGTTATTGATGGAATCCCTGATAAACCTGGACTGGTCGTAGACGGTGTTGACCCTGACATGCCCCGGCAGTTCCTTCTCCATGGCAGCAAGCTCCGCCTTGACCCGCTCCGCAACCTGGACGGTGTTCGCCCCCGACTGCTTCAGGACATGGATGCCCACGCTGGGGGCCCGGTTCATGTAGGTTTCCTGGCTCATATCGGCAAAGCCCTGCTTTACCTCCGAGACGTCCTTCAGGGCGACCACCGTTCCCTGGGGTGTCGTCAGGGGGAGGTTGGCCAGCTGCATCAGGTCCTCGAATTCACCCGTGGTGGTGACGATAACCTCCTTCTTCCCCTGCCGGAGGTTCCCGGCGGTGAGTTCGGCGTTTTCCGAGCGCAGGGCCTGCATCACCTGGGTCATGGAGATGCCATAGGAATCCAGCTTGACGGGGTCCACCAGCACCTGGACCTCCCGGGTGCGGCCCCCGGTGACCACCACCCAGGCGGCGCCCGGCAGCCGTTCCAGCCGCGGCTTGATCTCATCCTCGGCCAGGCGGGTCAGTCCCTCCAGGTCTCTCCCGCCGCTCACCCCCACCTGGACGATGGGCATCATGGCGGGGTCCATCTTGACGACCATGGGAGAACCGACATCCTCGGGGAGCATCCCCTTGATCATGTCGATCTTTTCCCGCATCTGCAGGGTGGCAAAGTCCATGTCGGTGCCCCAGTTGAACATGAGGACGACGGTAGAGGATCCCGACTGGCTGGTGGAGCTGATGGTATCCACATTGTTCAAAGTGGAGAGGACCTCCTCCAGAGGCCTGGTCACCGACTTCTCCACCTCCTGGGGGCCGGCACCGGGATAATCGGTGATCACCGCCGCAACGGGGAGGTTCAAATTGGGGATCAGGTCGATGGCAAGCCTCCCCAGGGAAACGGCCCCCAGCACCACCAGGGCGATCACGATCATGAAAACGGTAACAGAGCGGCGAACGGCCAGTTCGGGGATGTTCATGACTTTGCCCCCTTACCTGCGCCGCCCGTCACCGTCACGGCGGCTCCATCGGCCAGGAATTCCTGCCCGGTGATCACCACCCTTTCACCGTGGCGCAGCCCGGATATGATCTCAACATACCTCTCGTCTGCGATTCCCGTCTCCACGCGGCGCTCCCGGGCGCGGCCACCCTCCACCACGTAAACCACCTTCCTGCCCTCCTTATCGAGAACGGCCTGCACCGGGACCCTGACGGCATCCCGGCGGATTTCCGTGGCCAGCTTTACCTCTGCAAACATCCCGGGTTTGAGGAGATGGCCCGGATTGGGGATGGTGATCTCGACAGGGTACATCTTGCTGCGGGCATCCGCCGCAGGGGAGATCCTGGCGATCTTCCCTTTAAAGTCCTGATCGCCCGCCGCAGACACCTGGACGGGGACCTCCTGTCCCGCCTTGAGCCTGTTGATGTCGTCCCCGGTGACGCTTACCTGCACCTGCACCTGGTCGATGGCCGCCACCGTCATGATGGGCTGGGTGGTACCCGCCATGGCGCCGGGATCCGCAAAGCGCGCCGTCACCACCCCGTCGACGGGGGAGGTGAGCACGGTATTGGCAAGCTGGACCCGGGCTGCCTCCACCGCCGCCCGGGCCTGCCGGACCTGAGCCTCGGCAACCCCGGCAGCAGCCCTGTCGTAGTTGAGCTGGGCCTGCTCAAGCTGCTGCTGTGAGACGGCACCGGCGTCGTAAAGCTGTTTCATGCGGTCGAGGTTGCGCCTGGCGTCCTCCAGGGCGGCGGCTGCAATCCTGGCGTTGGCCTCGGCCACCGCCAGACCCGCCTCGGCGTTGTGCAGGGCGGCCACGAGCTCGGCGTCGTCGATCTTCGCCAGCACCTGCCCCTCCCGGACGCGGTCCCCCACGTCGACAGTTATGCTCCTGATCCGCCCGGGGACCTTCGGGATGATATTGACCTCCACCTCCGGAGCCACCCGCCCGGTGATGTCCACAACCCGCTTCACCTCGCCGCGCTCCACCGCCATTACCTCGACGGGGACGGGACCGGTTTCCGACTGGCCTGCAGGCTTCTCCCTGCGGGCGATGCGCAGGCCGATCCCCACCGCAACCAGCAGGATAACTACAAGCCCCGCCGCCAGGAGCCTTTTTCTCATCAGAGCGCTTCCCGTCCCGCCGGCAGGAGCGCCAATAGAACCGTCAGCCCCCTCTCGGCCGTGCTGCTCAAGGCCTTTCCCGTCCATCACTCCGCCCTCCAGTCTCCCGAAATTGTTTTTGCTTTAGGTGCCGGCACCCGACGCCGGCACGGCAACGCCGGGCACTCCACGCCCCCGGCTGTTGATTCAGCCCGCCGCCGGGAACTATTCCCCGCCGGCTAACCGACCGACCGGTCGGTTCCGTCTTCCATTTTAAGGCAAGGCCTCCAGCCTGTCAATTATTCAATTTATCCTACCCTACAATACCCGCACGCCAGCCGGAAGCCTCAAGCGACCGCGGGGTAAAACCGGTGTGCTTTTAAAGCCTGGCGAGGAATTCTGCCGGCCTGACTATCTTCTCTCCCCGGTGCTCTTTGTGCGACAGCAAATGCCCGTCTCCGCTGACGAGATAATCCGCATTGGCCTCAAGGGCGGCGGCAATAAATTTGTCGTCCTGCGGATCCGCACATATTCCTTCGGCCTCAACCCTACCGGTGACCAGTGCAGCGAACCGCCTGAGTCCCGTCACATCTTTCCGGGGCAGGTCTTTGTCTATGTTTTCATAGCAGCGCCGTATTTTGTCTCTCAGGAGCACTTCGGCGACTTCTTCCAGAATAGCCGGAGAAAGGACAAGTTCAAACTTCTTTTCACGCCATGCACCAATTAAAAGAGCCGGCGTACCGCCGGGGCTGATCAGGCCGGAGACCAGGATGTTGGTATCAAGCACCGCTTTAAGCATCGATTTCAGCCTGAACCAACGGGCGCATCCGCATCCGTGTGAATACTCCTTCAAACTCCTGAAATACCGGGAAAAACAACCGTTGCATAAGCTTATCCCCTAAGGTAATCTGGTATTGGAACTTCACCCTCCACCGTCCCCTGCTTGCCCGGAGGATGGTGGCCACTCCTGCAGAACAAGATGAGAATAGTTTCACTCGCCATCCCGAGAATAAGGAAAAACAATGCCGGAGGAAATAAAATATGGCTTCGCTTAGAGAGATCGACCTGCCGGGAATCGGCCGTAAATTCCAGCTTAATGCCCGCAGCGGGGATCGGCTTGTCATCATCATCCACGACGACGGAAAACGAGAACTGTACATCTTCAACCCGGACAGCCCGGACGAATGGGCGGCAGCGGCGACCCTGGACGACGAAGAGGCAAGGCAGATAGGGGCCATAATAGGCGGGGTTATTTACAAGCCCGCGGCCCTTGAAGAAATGGAAGTGAAGCTGGACCAGCTGGTCATCGACTGGTATAAGGTGGAAGCCACGGCCAAAGGCGCCGGGAAAACCATCGGCGAACTGAAAATCCGCCAGAGGACCGGCACCACGATTATTGCGGTCATCGAGCCCGATCATGCCTCCCACATTGCGCCCGGTCCGGACCAGGTGATACCGGCCCATTCCACCGTAGTCCTGGCAGGTACCAGGGACACGATAAAAGCATGCAAACGCTTAATCCTGAATGGGAGCCTGTAGCCCGTGGAGCATATCCTGCTGGAAGTCGGCCTTGCGTTCGTTCTGATCGCTCTGGCCGGAATACTGTCTTTGCGCCTGCGATTCTCCATTGTGCCGATCCTGATCCTGGTAGGCATGGCGGTCGGCCCCCATGCCCCGCGTATCGGGGTGATTGACTTCAGGTTTATCGTAAGCGGGCCCTTAATCGACCTGATGGGGCGCCTGGGGGTAGTTTTCCTGATGTTTTACCTGGGGCTGGAATTTTCGGTGGGACGCCTGGTGCGGGCAGGCCGGTCGATCCTTGTGGGCGGAACCATATATATGGCGGTCAACTTCACCGTGGGGATTATCTTCCCCTGCCTCTTGGGCTGGCCGCTGCGGGAGATCCTGGTGGCGGCCGGCATAACCACCATCTCGTCGAGCGCCATTGTGGCCAAGGTGCTGGTGGACCTGAAGCGGACGGCCAACCCCGAAACCGAGCTGATCCTGGGTCTGATGATGTTCCAGGACGTCTTCGTCGCCATCTACCTGTCCCTGATCTCCGGCCCCATAACGCTCGGTACCGCATCCCCCACAAAGGCTCTGATCTCCACAGTCCTGGCCTTGTCGGTAATAGCGGCGCTGCTGCTGTCAGGCCGCCGCCTCATGCCGCTCCTCAACCGCTGGTTGAATATACCTTCCGATGAAGTGTTTTTGCTTGTTCTGCTGGCCCTGCTCATGGGGACCGCCGGAATATCTGAAGCTTTGGGCGTAACGGAAACCCTCGGGGCACTGCTTGCAGGCCTGGTCCTGGCGGAAACGGTGCACTTTGAGCGCATTGAACACCTGATCGCCCCCTTCCGGGACTTTTTCGGCGCCCTCTTTTTCTTCAGCTTCGGCCTCAGAATCGATCCTCTATCCCTCGGCGGGGGGGTCTGGATTGCCCTGGCTGCCGTAGTGCTGACTCTGGCCGGAAACTTTGCCGCAGGCATCCTGATGGGCCGCCGGGCATGCCTATCCTATAGAGCCTCCACCAACATCGGCCTAACCATCACCTCCCGCGGGGAGTTTTCCATCATCCTCGCCGATCTGGCCCGTAGCGGCGGGCTTCTCCCCGTACTGCAACCCTTTACGGCCCTCTACGTACTGATCCTGGCCGTCCTCGGGCCCCTGCTCACCAGGGAGTCCCGGTTAATCTACCGGGGGCTCAGCCGTCTTTTCGGCTGGCCGCCGGGAAAGGATGCAGCCCCATACAAGGCAGAACGGCAATCGCTATAGGGTAGAATTCCCTGTCGATCCGGCTGCCGTCAGCCGCTCCTCGTCAAACTGGTCAAATGCGAGCAACAACCCGGCGCTCACCGCTGTTTCTTGAGCTGAAGAAGACAAAAGGAATTATAAGGCGAAAGCCGATTACGCAAAAGAGTTTCGGTGAGTGCCGGGCCGCTGCGCCTGCAAGAAGGATGGTGCCGCATGGTCAGCATGAGCATCTGGCCAACCCAAGAGCATAATCCGGTCAACTGCGGGAGATGAGGAAACGGCAACGTCGGATAGAAAAGGAGATAGCGGTGAAAAATAAGATAGGAAGAAGAGGCCGGAAGAATTTGTAAGGAGGCAATCGCCCGATGAAGGAAAATTCCCTGGAGATATTGAAAACCCTGACCGAAACGCCGGGGGTTTCCGGCTTCGAGGGACCGATCCGGAAGGTCCTGAGGGAGTACCTGGCACCGCTGGCTTCCGAGGTGACCGCCGACCACCTGGGGAGCCTGATCGCCGTTAAAAAGGGGACGGCCGACGAGCCCAAGCTGATGATCGCCGCCCACATGGACGAGGTGGGCTTCATGATCACCCGCATCACCGAGGAGGGGTTCCTCAAGTTCCAGCCCCTGGGGGGCTGGTGGGAGCAGGTGCTGCTCGCCCAGCGGGTGGAGATCCTCACCTCCGCCGGGAGGGTCGTCGGGGTGATCGGGGCGAAGTCGCCGCACATCCTGACTCCCGAGGAGCGCAAACAGCCGGTGCCGCTCAGGTCCATGTACATCGATGTGGGCTCCACGAGCAAGGCGGAAACGGAGCAGGCAGGCATCAGGCAGGGGGACCCGGTAATCCCCTACAGCTCCTTCATGCTCTGCCCTAATTCAAAAACCGTGATGGCCAAGGCCCTGGACGACCGGGCGGGCTGCGCCCTGATCGTGGAGCTCTTCCGGGAGCTGCAGGACGGCGAACACCCCAATACCGTCTACGGGGTGATGACGGTTCAGGAAGAGGTGGGCTTAAGGGGAGCCACCACCAGCGTCGACGTGGTCAGGCCGGACCTGGCCATAGTGGTGGACGTCACCGTGGCCACCGATACGCCGGGCATCGGCGACAACGACGTGGCGACGCGCACCTATTTGGGCAGGGGCCCGGTGATCGGCTTCTACGACGCCAGCATGATCCCCCATGCCCCGTTCCGGGACTTTGTCGTCGGGACGGCCCGGGAAAACAACATCCCCTACCAGGTCGAGGTCATGGCCGGCGGAGGGACGGACGCCGGGAAGATCCACCTCTTCCGCCAGGGGGTCCCCTCCGTGGTGATCGGCATCCCGGTGCGCTACATCCACGACCACGCCGGCATGGCGCACCTGGACGACTACCGCAACGCCCTGGAACTGATCTTCAACCTGGTCAGACGCATCAGCGCGGAGACCATCGAGAAGATGCTCGAGAACCTGTAAGCAGCGGCCCTGCTCACCGGCGAAAGAATGCTGCCGCCCGGGGAGCCCGGATGCGGCGAGGTTGGCGGAAGAGAACTACCGCCGGAGATAGAGGAGGCTGCCGTCCGGGTAGACCTTTGCCAGCCTGAAGCCGGCGAGGGTGGCGGGCCGCGCCCGGAACACCTCCGCCCAGGCCTTGTCCGCCTCCGGCTGCGCCCAGGTGATCCAGTTGGTCAGGAAGAGGGCACCGACCGGGGCGAGCCTCGAGACCTCCGGGAGGAGTTCCGGGGAGTAGGGGAGCTTGCAGGCGTACCTCTCCCCGTACCAGGCGAAGATCTGGCCGTTGTCAGAGATCACCACCCGGTCCGGGGGGACGAGGCTTTTGACGTCGCGCAGGGCATCCCCCCACAAGGCGGTAGGGTGAGGGCCGAAATCGGGATGAAAATCAGGGAGGTTGGCGGCGGCCCCGAGCAGGGTGAAGGCCGCCAGGGCCACGGCCGACGCAGCGGCGGGAAATCCGCCCGGGAATCTCCGCCGCCCCGGCCAGGTGAGCTCCTCCTCCGAGGCGGTCCGGCTGCCCGGGACGGGGAACTCCCACCACTGCGACGGTATTTCCACCCGGCGGCCGGCGCCTCCCCTCCCGCGCCCCATCCCCGCAGCCAGGCCGGACAGCTTTTCCCCCAGGAACCATACCGCCCCCGCGGCGTAGATCGCATAGACCGGTACGAAGATCATGAACAGGCGGGGGATGTAGTGTAGAAAGAGCAGCGCCGCCAGCTGCAGCCCAAAGCAGGCCGCCACCAGCGGTCGCACCCCCTGCTGGGCGGGAAAGGCGCGGTCGAGGGGGAGGACCAGGGCCAGCAGGAAGCAGGCGAAAACCCGCAGGGCCAGGCCCGTAAAGTCCCGGTAGAGAAAGTGGCGGCGGAAACCGGCGAAGTTGCCGAGGAATTTGTCCCGCACCTCCTCCGGGTGCTCCATGATGAAGCGGGGCACGTCCACCCTGAGCGGCCGCATATAGAGGCTGTAGCCGGGGTGGGTTTTGGTGAACATGGCCGGCTCGTACTTCTGCAGGGAAAAGAAGGGGCTGCCGGCCACCACCTGGTTGCGAACGAGCCAAGGCCCTGCCGCCAGGAGAAAGCCCGCCAGGAAGAGGGCGGCGGAGGCGAGGGCGGGACGGCGGTGCGACCCCATCCCGGCGGAGAGCTCCGCCGCCGCAAAGGAGCGGGAGACGTGCAGCCCGGAGGGCACCTCCTGAGCACGACGGCTCCCGCCTCCCTTCAAGGCGCGCCACACAACATAGATCATGCCGGGAAGCAGGAAGAGGACGGCGTTGTAGCGGGCGAGGTAAAACAGCCCGGCGGCAACCCCGGCGAGCAGCGCCCTCCGGCGGGTCACGGCGCCCGGAGCGGTCAGGACGTAGAGCCAGAGCAGCATCAGCAGCACCGCCAGGGGCTCCGTCAGGCCGGAGATGCTGAATTCCAGCAGCTGGGCGCTGAACAGGTAGAGGAGGGATGCGGCCAGGGCCACGGGGAGGTTGAACCAGCGCCGCCCCAGGAGAAAAAGCAGGCAGGCCGCCGCAATAAAGCACGCACCTCCCGCCAGGGCGGAGGCCCTATCGGTAAAGCCGAAGAGAAGCTGAAATCCCGCCAGGACCAGCGGCCAGAGGGGGGCGCGCCAGAGGTCCGGCTGGGGGACGCCGTGGTGGACGAGGCCGAGGGGGGTGACGTACTGGGAGAGGACCCCCCGGCCGAGGGCGATGTTCCGGGCGATGCTGGCGTAGTCATGAGCGTCGTTGATGAACAGCCCCCGGAAGGCAGCGCGGTAGTAGGCAAGCCAGAAAACCAGGGCAAGCCCCAAAACAAAGAGCAGCCCGGCCAGCGCCCCCACCGCCTCCGGGGCGGGCCGCCTCCGCCCGAACCCGCTTGCAAACAAACCGCTCGATGGTGCAACCCTGCACTCCTCATTCCCAAGCATCGCTTATCCTCCGACGCCCCCCTGCAGACACGCAGACACGGGGACGGTTCTCTTGTCTATTCTCCTGTCTATTCCACCCTGCCACCAAGTCGTTTCCGGCAAGCGAACTGTGGAGACCGGGTAACATCACCGGGAGCATGCGAGAATAACGGTTCGTGACGGCGAAATTACTTATCCGAGGAAACAACCGTGAAAGCTCAACCGTAGTCAGAGCAGGCGCAAGGACAAATCGCCATACATTTTCTGGGCCGATCCCTACCGGAGCAGGAGCCACATCCCGAAGACGATGCAGAGTGCCCCTCCCAGATGCGCTGGGGTGATCGCCTCCTTTAGGTAGAGGGCGCTCAGCAGGAAGACCAGGAGAAAGCCGCCCCCGGCCATCACCGGGTAGGCGGTGCTCAGGTTCATCCGGGAGAGGACGACGCTGTAGCCCACCAGGGCCAGCCCGAACAGGATCACCCCGCCCCAGAGCAGCGGGTTGAGGGCCATCCCCTTCAGGGTCTCCGCCAGGTGGGCGGGATCGAGCCGCAGGGTGCGCCCCTGCACCGCCAGCTTGATGGTAAAGTTGGCCAGGGCGTTCAGGCACAGGCTGGCGGCCAGCAGCATATATGTGGGCAGCAGCGCCTGCCCTGTTCCGAGCGTGTTCGACAATCTATTGAAGCCCCCTTTTAGAAACTCACACTGCGTGATGATAGGCTGAGGTATAAAGAAAATCCCCTGTTGAGGGGATTGGAGCTTTGTGTTCAGTTTAGCGAAGCGCAAGCGTAACGATGGTTCCGGCAAATCCGGCAATAAGGGTAACGACGGCGCCAATTGCCCAAAACCTGATACTGTTCAGTTTACCGTCCATCATCTTGACTTCGCCTGCTAATTTCTCGTCCAACCGGTCAATACGGGCATTCACTTTTTCGCTTAAAGACTCGATCTCGACGCTCAACTTTTCCTCCAGCCGGTCAATCCGTGCATCCAGTCTTTTAATCTCCCCACCCAGCTTTTCATCCAGTCTTTTAATCTCACCACTCAGCTTTTCATCCAGCCTTTTGATCTCGCCACTCAGCTTTTCATCCAGCCTTTTGATCTCGCCACTCAACTTTTCATCCAGCCGGTCAATCCGCTGGAGTAAAAAGAAAAACTCCTGAGATGCCAGTCCATGTGGCCCACCCGGTATGCGCTCATCCGTAACGGCAGTTTCTTTAATTACATCATCAGGCAAGGCGCTCACCTTCTTTCACCCGCCTTTATTCTAACACCTGCTACTGGAAAACACAACCTGGCACCCCCGATCCTCTTCTGCAGGTACTCGCTTTACGCTCACCTCTGATCCCCGCCGGCGTACCTCCGGAACAGCTCCCCCCAGCCGGTCCTCATGAACTCCCGGATGCGCTTCCTCCCCACGGTCGGGTACCATAGCCAGTCGTGATAGATGTTTGAGGCCAGGGGCGCCCAGGCCACCAGCTTCGTGTGCAGGAGCAGGTGCTCCAGGGGCCGCAGGGGGCCCTTCCGGATCATCTGGTCCCCCCAGATGACGAAGCTCCGCTTCACCCGGAAGCCGAAGTTCACCCCCCGGATGTCGTCCCCCACCACTTCGATCTCCCGGGGATCGGCCACCCCCAGGCCGCGCTCGTGGCAGAGGCGCAGGTAGGGGATACCCAGCGGGTCGAACCCCATGAGCTTTGCCGCTACAGCGTCGAGGGCGACGGAATCCGCCCCGGCCAGAATCACGTTTTTCACCACCGGGACCATGGTGCGGGGGCCCGCCCCGTTGCCGGCCACGGTGCCGTCCATCACCGCAAAGATGCCCGGGTGGATCTCCTGCTGGATCACCATCAGGTCGGCCAGCACCTCGTGGATGTGCTTGTGGCAGTAGTGGCGGACCTCCTGGAGCAGACCTCCGAAGGAGTTCTTGATCGCCCCGGTGGTGGTGCTGTGCCCGTGAGTCTTCAATGTCGGGAGGTGCAGCACCTGCTTCCCGATAAACATCTCAGGGATGTAAATCCCCTCAGGAAAGATCTGATCGAGCATCAAAAGCTTCTGCTTGGGCCGGAAGGGAACCCACTTCACGCCCGGGAGCGGGGTGAAGTCCAGGCCGTAGCGCCTCAGAACCGGGAGCCAGGCGTTGTTGGCCGCCCCCTTGAGCGGGTCGGTGACGACGGTCTTGTTTTCCACCGGGAAGAGGTTCTCCCGGGTGAAGCCCGCCCGGAACAGGGCGCCCAGAACCCCTTCCAACTGCCAGGGCTCGGTGGAGCAGGCGGGGAAGTACTTCGTCCAGGAGAGGTTGAGCTTGATGACGGTGGGCAGGCCGGGGTCCAGGGCCCGGCTCAGCCCGGCCAGATCCAGGAGTCGTCCGTAGTCGTCGAGCACCGTTTCCGGAGCGGTATGCAGAACGGCCACAAGGGCTTTTTTATTTATCTCCATCTTCATCTCCCCTTAACACAACGCCCGCTTTGAAAATACATCAAGTTCACCCGCCGGTCTACCGCTCGACTCCCCGGCACTCAATACGGGCGCTAAGGTAGCCGAGCTAGCAACAGAATATATTTATGAAATAAATTGCTTTTAACTGATTAAGTATCTTTGAGTGC
>DULK01000023.1 GCA_012840385.1 Syntrophomonadaceae bacterium | reverse complement strand
TCCCATTCCGAACACGGCAGTTAAGCCCTCCAGCGCCGATGGTACTGGGGTTCACCCCGGGAGAGTAGGTCGCCGCCAGAAAATTTTTTCAAGACAAGCAAGACAAGGGGACGGTTCTCCTGTCTAAAATTACGCAGACAAGAGAACCGTCCCCCTGTCTGTTTTTTCACGATAAGAAGGAATTACGCATCAAATGTATAAATGTAAAGGTTGAGAAAATCAATTGGCGGTGATAGGATTGAGTGGAAAGGCCTTTTTGGTTATAGACATGCTGAACGACTTTGTGAGGGAAGACGGGGCTTTGTATGTAGGCGAGGCCGGACGCCGGATCATACCGGTCATCGCCAAAGGGATCGAGGAAGCGCGTAAAAATAAATGGCCTGTTGTTTATATCTGCGATCAGCACCGCCCCGATGACCGGGAGTTTAACATGTTTCCTCCTCACTGTATTGCCGGCTCGGATGGTGGCCGGGTTTGTACGGAGTTGGCGCCTGAGTCCGGAGACCTGGTGATTCCCAAGCGGCGCTATAGCGGATTTTATGGAACCGACCTGGACCTCTCGTTGCGGGAGATGGGGATAGAAGAAGTAGTACTTACGGGCGTGTGTACGAACATTTGTGTTTTATACACCGCCGCCGATGCCCGGATGCGTAACTACAAGGTCTCGGTTGTGAAGGCCGGTGTCGCCTCTTTCGACCCGACCGCACACAATTTTGCGCTGCAGGAGATGGAAAAAACACTGGGTGTGGCAATAGTTTAAAGGGATGGAGGCATGGTATGAAAATCGCAATAATTGACGGGCAGGGAGGCGGGATTGGCAAGCACATTACGGAGAAGGTAAGAAAGGAACTGGGCACAAAGATCGAGATCATTGCCCTTGGAACCAACAGCACTGCCACTTCTTTGATGCTGAAGGCAGGCGCCAACGAAGGGGCCACCGGTGAAAATGCCGTTGTCCAAACCGTAGCGGAGGTAGACGTGATCGTTGGGTCCCTTTCAATTTTAGTCGCCAACTCTATGCTCGGGGAAGTTACGCCGAAAATGGCCGAGGCTATTTGTAACAGCAAGGCAAAAAAAATTTTACTGCCGATAGGAAAAAACCGTGTCGAGATTGTCGGTGTGCAGCAGGAACCGTTGCCCCACATGGTGGATAAGCTCGTACAATTTCTCAAGGATTTAAAGGAGGCGGAGAATAATGTGTGAAGCCAACGCCTACATTTTAAAAAACGGCAAAGAAGAACTCCTGCTGGAAAAGGTGGATCGGGTTTTGCCTCATGAAAAGGGACTCTTGCTTCAGGATATCTTCGGGCGCCAGATGCTTCTCGAGGGGCGCATCAAGGAACTGGCGTTAGTTGATCACAAGATCATCCTGGAAGAGATTACAAAATAATGATGCAGGAACCTGTTCCTTTATCTCGAAGTATTAAACAGGAGGTGTAGCTGGCATGTTTGGTTTATTACCTAATATCGGACCATGGGAACTTATAGCGGTTCTTGTTATTGTTTTGATAATTTTCGGCCCCGGTAAATTGCCTGATGTCGGCAAGTCCCTTGGGAAGACCATTAGAGAATTCCGTAAGGCCTCTACAGAAGTTACTGAACAGGTCGAGGCCGCGGTGAAGGAACCGGAAAAAAGCGAGGCAAAATAAGTTAAATTATTTCTTGACAGTATTGCATACCTGTGCTATCGTTACACTAACAATCAAATAAAGGAATTAGTTCTCTTATCCAGAGCGGTGGAGGGACTGGCCCAATGAAACCCGGCAACCGGTCCTGCGGATCAGGACGGCGGTGCCAATTCCTGCAGAATGTGGAATTCTGAGAGATAAGAGGGAGTGATGCAGCTTTGCGAAAACCTCTTCTTTCAGAAGGGGTTTAATTTTTTGTTATTTACGGACACAGGACAGGAGAACAGAGGAGGTGCTTTTATGGCAATCGAAAAGACTTACGAGGAAATCAACGCCAGGATTAAAAAAGGGGAAGCTGTCGTCGTAACTGCCGAAGAGATCATCGGAATCGTGGCGGAAAAAGGGGTGGAACAGGCGGCGCGTGAGGTCGATGTGGTGACAACTGGTACCTTTGGGACCATGTGTTCCAGCGGCGTCTTCCTTAATTTCGGGCATACCAAGCCGCGCATCAAGATGAACAGGGTTTATCTGAACGGGGTTCCCGCTTACGGCGGTATCGCTGCGGTGGATGCTTATTTGGGGGCCACAGCGCTCCCGGAAAGCGACCCGGAGAACCGCGTTTACCCCGGCCGTTTCCTCTACGGGGGCGGGCATGTCATCGAAGACCTGGTTGCCGGCAAACCGGTTAAACTTGAGGCGACCGGTTACGGAACGGATTGCTATCCGCGGCGCCGTATTGAAACCTGGATTACCCTAGCGGATATCAACGACGCCATTCTCTTTAATCCACGCAACGCTTATCAGAATTACTCCGTTGCCGTCAACCTGTCGAATCGCACCATCTATACCTACATGGGGGTGCTCAAACCCAACCTGGGCAACGCCAGTTTCTCCACTTCGGGGCAACTCAGTCCGCTTCTGAATGACCCCTATTACAAAACCATCGGGGTGGGAACAAGGATCTTTCTCGGCGGGGGGATCGGATACGTGGCGTGGCATGGCACGCAGCACAATCCGTGTGTTCCCAGAGGGGAGAACGGCGTGCCCCTGACAGGTGCAGGCACCCTTGCCCTGATCGGGGATCTCAAGCAGATGAAGCCCGAATGGCTGCGGGGGACCAGCTTCATCGGGTACGGGGCGAGCCTGGCGGTTGGTGTCGGCATTCCAATTCCAATATTAAATGAAGAAATTTTACTTTATACGGCAGTCAAGGATGAGGACCTCTATGCCCCGATCCAGGATTACAGCTCCGATTACCCGAATCGAGAGGCATCAAACCTGGGGAGAGTGAGCTACGCCGAATTGAGATCGGGGAAGATAACGGTTATGGGCAGGGAGGTGCCGACCACCCCTCTTTCCAGTTACCAGAAGGCGAGAGAGATAGCCGAGATACTGAAAGGATGGATCAAGAGCGGCAGCTTTTTGCTGACTGAGCCTGTGCAGCCGCTGCCGTCGGTGGATTCCGGGATTGTTTTAAAGGGCTTGGAAGAAAAGAAAAATAACGGGTAGGAGGCATTTGCTTTGATCGCCAACAAGGTTGTTTTACGCTTCGCTTCGTCCCTGGTGGGACAGCCGATCATCTACCACCTGGTCAAGGAATACGACCTGGTCATCAACATCCTTAAGGCCGATATCAACCCCCATCAGGAGGGCTACGTGGTTTTGGAACTGAGCGGGGATTCCGAAAATTATAACAGAGGGTTAAAATATTTAAGGGATATCGGAGTGGAGATCGAACCTCTGAGCGGAACCATTGCTTGGAACCGTGACCGCTGCCTGCAGTGCGGGGCTTGCACCTCCTTCTGCCCTGTCGGTGCTCTGCAGTTGGCCAGGCCGGAGATGGAAGTGCGCTTTGACGAATCGAAGTGTATTGTCTGCAAAAGCTGTTTGGATGTGTGCATGGCAAGGGCCGTCGAGGTACGGTTTTAAGCGGGCGGACAGGCTATGGAATATATCGAACGGACCTATCGCAAACGGGTAAACGGGGAGGGGATGGTTTCCTTTCCCGTTTCTCTTAGGGAATCGGATCTGTATATCAGTGTAGACGAGGCCAGCTACACGCCGGAGTTGGAGAGGTTCTCGCTTTCTCTACTTTATAAGTGCCGCGGGGTGTTAGAACAATACCTTGTCAGGGACCCAGACTTCGGCCGCTCCCTCAAGCCTTGTTCCGTTTCCCGCCATTCACCCCGTATTGTCCGCATGATGGCGGCTGCTGCTGCAAGGGCGGAGGTGGGGCCGATGGCCGCGGTGGCCGGCACCATTGCGGAGATCGTCGGCCGCGGCCTGCTTCGTTGCGCCAGAGAGGTTATCGTGGAGAATGGGGGAGATATCTTTTTAACAACACTTCGTCCGGTTACGGTCGGTATTTTTGCGGGGCCATCCCCTTTATCTGAAAGGGTAGGCATCAGGGTGTACCCAGGCCAGGGAATTCGCGGTATCTGTACTTCCTCCGGCACCGTGGGGCCTTCCCTGAGCTTTGGCAGGGCTGACGCAGCGGTGGTGTTGAGCACTAATGCCGCTCTGGCAGACGCCGCAGCGACCGCCCTGGGTAACCGGGTACATACCCAGTCGGACATTTCTCCCGCCCTTAATTACATCTGCGGCATCAGGGGAGTGCGGGGGGCACTGGTCATCCAGGGAGATAGGCTGGGAGTGATGGGAGATGTGGAACTGGTTCCTTTGCACAGATAAAAGGGAAATTGCGGTTAAAAAAGAGTTTTGTTAGAATTCTCATGGAGTCTGTGTTTTTGTTGATCAGAATTTTGTGGGTGAGGTGATTCTATGTCCGGTCATTCAAAATGGGCGAACATCAAACACCGTAAAGCAAAGGTTGACGCTCAGCGCGGGCGCATTTTCACGAAGCTGGGGAAAGCTATAATGGCAGCCGCCCGTTCGGGGGGCGGTGACCCGGAGGCGAATCCATCTCTCAGGCTGGCGATAGCCCGGGCCCGGGAAGCGAATATGCCGATGGATAACATCAACCGGTTGATTGCCAGGGCAACCGGTGAAGCCGAAGGGGTAAATTACGAGGAAGTTAACTATGAGGGGTATGCGGCAGGAGGAGTAGCCGTTCTGCTAAAGGCCTTGACCGATAACCGCAACCGTACCACTCCGGAGATACGCCACATCTTTACCAGGAACGGGGGTAGCCTGGGCGAGGCGGGTTGTGTATCCTGGATGTTTGAGATGAAGGGTTTTATTTCCATCCCGATCGAAGGTGCTTCCTTTGACCCCGAGGAGTTGATGCTCGCATTGATCGAAGCCGGTGCCGAGGATGTGAAGGAGGAGGAAGGCTCCATCGAGGTAATTACCTCACCTGCCGAGGTGGAAAAATTCAAGTCCATCCTGGCAGAACAGGGAATCAAGTACTCTGTTGCCGAAGCCACGATGGTGCCGAAGACCACAGTTTCAATAACCGACCGGGGAACGGCAGAAAAAGTTTTAAAATTGATGGACGCCCTCGAGGATCATGACGACGTCCAGAACGTCTACGCCAATTTTGACATCCCGGAAGAACTTATGAACCAGATTGAAGCCTGAGATATTTTTTACCATCGGATACATATTTACGGGAGGTATGGAAATAATTATTAGGGATAGAATCTGATCCAAAGGGTTGTTGGAATGGGTAAGAAGGGTTACAGGGCGGTTCTCTACCTGATTCTTCTTGTGGCGGTGGCAGGCGGTTTTCGCCTGCTGTACCAGTGGATTCTGTCCGGGCGAGCCATACCACCCGAGACGAAGATCTTCTCCAGCACGCTCTATATCCTGTGCGGCCACGAAGACGGGGCTACTCTCAATATACCTCGTAAGGAAAAATTAACCTTACAGGATCTGCGCTCCTTATATCCCGCACGGGATGGCTGGCGCGTTGGATATACGGGTGACGAGGTGAAGATCAACAGAACCAGGCAGGCCCTGTGCCCCTCCTGCCGGAAGAAAACTCACCTCGGCAAAAAAGGGGATTTCGTGGCCGTTATCCGCGGGCCCGCCGGGGTTGACGGAGGGATTATCAGGGTAACAGCGCTCAGGCTGTCAAGCCTTCCCCCGACTGTTCGTACCCAGGCCGAGAAAGGCGAACTCGATTTGCCTGACGAAAAGGCTCTCCTGCAGATTCTGGACAGCCTGGAGGAGAATACGGAGTGAACGGACAAATAAAAAAGAAAAAATGACTGCAACCGGGCGGACAGCCCGGTTTTATATTTATAACGTCGGTAATTTAAATCTTTCCGCACTCGTAATGAACAGGCGGTAAAATATCTGTTATAATTGACTAAGTAAACTCTTAGGGGGATTGACGTGAAGTATTTCCCTCGGACGAACCTCAAGAGGGCTAAGGCCCTTTCAAGAAAAAGAACAAAAAGATATGTGCTGGGATGCGGGATTCTTTTAATTCTGTTTGCTGCCGGATTTCTACTGGCTCGGGGTGTTGAGCGGTTACCTGAGCAGCCCAAACAGCCCGTTGGACAGCACCGTCCTGCGACAGTTCCACCAAAGGAGTTCAGCATTGTAGCCAGTGGAGACGTGATGCTGGGTCGTCGTGTGGCCGATGCCATGAGGAAACAGGGCGTCAATTACCCCTTTGCACAGGTGGCTTCGTATCTCCGTGACGCCGACCTGGCATTCGGCAACCTTGAGTCCCCCCTTTCCCTACAGGGAACACCTTTACCCGGGAAGGGAATCTGGTTTCGCGGCGATCCGAAGGGGGCGGAGGCTCTTAGAGAGGCGGGGTACTCGGTCATGAGCGTGGCCAACAACCATACGCTGGATTATGACACCCCGGCGTTTCTGGACACCCTGACGGTGCTGCGCGAACAAGGGATTAATCCAATAGGGGGCGGGAAGGACCCGGCCGAAGCCACCCGGCCTGCTGTCAAAGAGGTCCATGGCCGCAAGGTCGCCTTTCTTGCCGCAACTGAGATGGCAGACATTTTTTGGAGCTGGAAGTACCGGCGGACCCTGGAGGTAAAAGCGGATCAGCCGGGTGTGGTTAAGCTTGACGAATTGCAGCTCGTCGATGCCGTTAAGGCCCTGAAGGGCAAAGCGGACATTATCGTTGTTTCACTGCACTGGGGAACAGAATTTTCCGACTATCCAACAGAGGAGCAGCGCAGAATTGCCCACAGCCTTGTAGACGCCGGGGCGAACCTGATCGTAGGCCACCATCCCCACTGCCTGCAGGGTGTGGAGGTATACCGGGGCTCCTTGATCGCTTACAGCCTGGGCAACTTTGTGTACGATAAGCAAACCCGCCCGAAATCCCAGGAGGGCCTGCTTTTGAAGGTGTTTTTTAATGAGCGGTCGATCAGCAGGGCCGTCCTGTACCCGGTTTTAATCAGGGATGAGCAGCCCTGGATCGTGCAAGGCAATGACGCATCCCGGATTCTCCAGCGAACGGCTGCTCTTAGCAAGGAACTGGATACATCTCTTGTTGTTCGGGATGGGGTAGGGGTATTAAACATATCAGAAGCAAGACAGGGGGTATAGGTTAGTGAAAAAACTGGTTATCCTTGACGGGAACAGCCTGGCGCACCGCGCTTTCCATGCCCTCCCACTCCTGACTACCACGACGGGGTTGTTCACCAACGCCGTGTACGGGTTTACTAATATGCTCCAGAAGATAGTCCGCCAGGAAAAGCCGGATTACCTGGCTGTTGCCTTCGACAAAAGCAGGGCTACTTTCCGCTTACAGGAATATGCCGATTACAAGGCCCACCGGAAGGGTACACCCGACGAGCTTCGCCCCCAGTTCCCGTTGATAAAAAAAATTCTCAGAGCCTTAAAAATTCCGGTGCTGGAGCTTGAAGGGTATGAAGCGGACGATCTGATCGGCACTGTTGTCAAAGCGGCAAACAGGCAGGGCTTTCAAGTCTTGATCGTTACCGGCGACCGGGACATGCTCCAGCTGGTCTCCGACAACACACATGCCCTGATCACCCGTAAGGGGATCAGCGAGCTTGAGCGCTTTACCAGGGATGAGGTTATCAAAAAATTCGGGGTCACACCGGAACAGTTCACCGATTTAAAGGGGTTGGTTGGAGATCCCAGTGACAACATCCCCGGAGTGCCGGGAATCGGTGAAAAAACGGCGGTGAAACTCCTGCAACAATACGGCAGCCTGGAGGACTGCCTGGACAACGTGGATAAACTTCCTAAAAAGCTTGGTACCCTCTTAACCGAATACAGAGATCAGGCTGTCTTGAGCAAAAAGCTGGCCACCCTGGACACCGACGTCCCCCTCACCGTCAATTTCCCCGATTTAGAAGTGGAACAACCGGATTACGAGGAACTCATCTGCATCTTTCAAGAACTCGAGTTTAAATCCCTGATCAAAAACATAGAATCAGAAATGCCGGCGGGGTTGAAGACTATCTCCTGCGACCAGGAGCGGATACCTGTGATCAGGGATGCGGAGAACATGCTGCCTCTTTTGGCCGAGATTAAGCAGGAAGGCCGGCTGTCCATTTTTATCGAAAAGGGATCTCTTCCTCCACTGCGGTGCCCGTTAAAGCACCTCGGTATGGCGTGGGGTAATAAGGCAGCCCTTGTGGAGTTCCCGGAGGATGTCGCAAAGAAAACAGAGCTTCTCGCATGTTTGGGAGAAGTGCTTGCCGATGTCTCCTGTGAGAAGTGGTGCCATGACGCCAAGGCGGAGATGCTGATCTGCTCCCGTCACGGGGTGGAACTGAGAGGTGTGGCCGGTGACACGATGCTGGCGGCTTACCTTTTGAATCCGGCCTCGGCCAACCCAACCCTCGAAGAAATATCTTTGAAATACCTCAACCAGGCGATAACCTTCCCCTCCCCTGATGAGGACCTTACCGCCGCCGCCCGGCGCGCCCTTGCCATTCAGCGGCTGTGGCCGGTGTTGCATTCCGAGCTGGAGAGGGAGGAACTGTATTCCCTGTTCAAGGACCTGGAACTGCCTCTATCCAGGGTTCTGGCCAAGATGGAACGAACCGGCGTTAAGCTGGATGTGACCCGGTTGGAGGAGATGTCCAGAGAATTCGGGCGCCAGCTGGATGCCCTCACCCGGGAGATCTACCAGCTGGCCGGCGAGCCTTTTAACATCAACTCACCCCGGCAGTTGGGCATCGTGCTCTTTGAAAAGTTGAAGCTCCCGGTGGTTAAGAAAACGAAAACCGGGTATAGCACCGATGCGGGAGTGTTGGAGACGCTGGCGGAATATCATGAAATTGCCGCCAAGCTGCTCGAATACCGCCAGCTGATGAAACTTAAATCAACCTATGTGGACGGGCTGCGCAGTCTGATCAACCTGGAAACCGGTAAGGTGCACACCACATTCAACCAGACCATCACGGCAACGGGCAGACTGAGCAGCACCGAGCCAAACCTGCAGAACATCCCGATCAGAATGGAACTGGGAAGAAAAATCAGGCGCGCTTTCGTGCCATCCGAGGAGGGGTGGCTGATCATGACCGCGGATTATTCTCAGATCGAGCTGCGCATCCTTGCCCACATGTCACAGGATCAGGGCCTGCTGGAGGCTTTTCGCCGGGGGGAAGACATACATACTATGACGGCTGCCACCGTTTTCGGAGTGGCGCCCGAAGATGTCACACCTGACATGCGCCGCAGGGCAAAAGGTGTCAACTTCGGTATTATCTACGGCATCACCGACTTCGGCCTGGCCCGGGACATTGGAGTGAGCCGGGAGGAGGCTGCGCTTTACATCGACCATTATTTCCGGAAATATCCCGGTGTCGACCGGTTTATTAAGGAAACGATTGCCAAAGCCCGGGAAAACGGGTGTGTATACACACTCTTTAAACGCCGTCGCTTTCTGCCCGACCTGCTGAGCAGCAACCGGATGGTGCGCGCCTTTGGGGAGCGTACCGCCATCAATACCCCGATCCAGGGGAGCGCCGCCGATATCATCAAACTGGCCATGCTGCGGATTGACAGAGAACTGGAGGAAAAAGGACTGCAGGCCCGCATGCTGTTGCAGGTGCACGATGAATTGATCTTTGAGCTTCCTGTGCAAGAGATTCCCGTCCTGGTTCCCCTTGTTCGCGAGGGGATGGAAAAGGTGGTCAAACTGGATGTTCCCCTCGAAGTGGAAATCGAGATAGGCCCCAACTGGTACGATCTTGTCGCAGTGGAGGAATACAATGCCAGAACTACCGGAAGTTGAAACGATTCTGCGAACTCTGAAGCCGAAGGTTTTAGGCCGTACGATAGAAAGGGTTGAGGTGCTTTTAAATAAGGTAATCAGGGAGCCGGATGCAGAGCAGTTTGTCAAAGACACATCCGGCCGGGCCCTGATCGGTGTGGAACGCCGGGGAAAATACCTGCTCTTCAAACTGACCGGTTCCTTAGTAATGGTAGTGCACCTGCGGATGACGGGGCGATTGCTGTACGTTGCTCCGGACCTCCCGAGGGATCAGTATACCCACGTGGTGTTTTACCTGGACAACGGGAAAGAGCTTCGTTTTCACGACATGCGGCGGTTCGGGACTATAGATCTCATTCCTGCCGGCAGATTAAAAACATTTCATTCTTTGAATAAACTGGGACCGGATGCCCTTGATCCCTCCCTGACAAGGGATGTTTTTAAAAAGAGGCTGAAGGGGAGAACCGGCCAGATCAAGAAAATATTGCTCGACCAGACATTTATTACAGGGATCGGGAATATCTATGCCAATGAGATTCTCTGGAAGGCCCGGATCCATCCGGAGCGGTCGGCGGCAAGCCTGACACCCCGGGATCTCGGCAGACTGTACCATGCCATGCGGGAAGTGTTGATGACAGCCATAGATCACCGGGGAACGACGATCCGCGACTACGTGGACGGCGAGGGCAAGCCGGGAAGTTTTCAGGAACTGCTTGCCGTGCACGGCAGGGAAAACCAGCCCTGTCCCCTCTGCGGAAATTCCATCGTGCGGGTGAAAAACGGGGGACGCAGTGCTTACTTTTGCCCTTCCTGCCAGAAGTAAACAAGCACCTCCTTCACCCCCCACTAATAACCTGTTAAGGTGGGGGTGGAGGCATGGTATTCTGGACGTTGATTTTCTTTGCCTGTGCCTTGAGTCTGGATGCTTTCAGTGCAGGGTTCGCCTACGGGTTAAGGAGGATCAGGATTCCGTTTTCGTCCCAGCTGGCGTTTTTGGTTGCATCGACGTTAACGGTAGGTATAGGGATACTCTGCGGCCACCTGCTGTCCCGTTTCGTACCCGCCTATTGGGGTGCAAAACTCGGTGGGATTATTCTTTTCGGGATCGGGCTGTGGTGGTTTTTGCGCAGAAAAAGGGGAAATGGTATTCAGGAACAGGAGTGTGTCAAAACCCTTGTCAAGCTTCAGTTCGCCTCCCTTGCGGTAATCGTTCAGGTTTTGGAGGAGCCTGCCTGCGCCGACCTCGATGCATCGGGCGTCATCAGCATTCAGGAATCACTGTTGCTCGGGATCGCCCTTTCGCTGGATGCCCTGGGGGCCAGCTTCGCCGCTGCTTTAGCAGGAGCAGATGGAGTATTGTTGATCTTTTTCATAGGTTTATTCCAGCAGCTTTTTCTTCTCCTGGGTATCTACCTGGGACGTTCCTCTTGTTTGGGATGGCTGCGGAAGCAGGGCCCCGTCCTGGCCGGCGTTATCCTGTGCCTGCTGGGGCTGGTCCGCTTCTTTCGCACCGGTTAGATGGGGGGGAGTTTTTTGCGCGTAATCGGTTTAACCGGAGGTATTGCCAGTGGAAAGAGCCTTGTCAGCCGTTATCTCCGGGAACTGGGCGCTATAATTATTGATTGCGATCAGGTGGCGCGGGACGTGGTAAGAACGGGTAGCTCGGCATGGCGCCAGATCGTGCAGGAGTTCGGGGAAACGGTTTGCAAGCCTGACGGTAGTTTGGACAGAGAGGCGCTGGGAAGGATCGTCTTTTCTGATACCGAAAAATTGGACAAGTTAAACCGGATCACCCACCCCTACATCATTTCCGAGATCAGACGGTTGTTCGATGATTACCGTAAAAACTTCCCCGATGCCGTGGTCGTCCTGGATGCACCACTGCTTCTTGAGGTGGGTCTTGAGGGGATGGTGGATGAGGTCTGGGTGGTATATGTTGACTACCAAACCCAACTTGAGCGTCTCATGAAAAGAGATGGGTTTAGTTCCGAGGAAGCCGCATGCAGGATCAGTTCCCAGATCCCTCTGGAGGAAAAGGTTAAACTGGCCGACCACGTAATTGACAACAGAGGGGATCCCGAAGAAACTTTCTTGCAGGTCAGGAGATTATGGAACTCGTTGAGATGCAATAAATAGAGGTTGTCACCCAAGGTAGCATTGGAGCCTCCATGGTGTTGAGATCCGATGACCGGAGTTGATTGGATGTTCGTGATTAATCTCAGACAACTGCGCTGGTTGCTTTTATTTCTTGTTATTATTTTCTGCGTCCTTTACCTGCTTCAGGCAAAGTGGATTTGGAGACTTTTCTATCCCTGGCCCTACCGTCAGGAGATAACGGCCGTGGCCATCCATTCGAATATTGATCCTTACCTGCTCGCGGCTCTAATCAGAGTGGAAAGCAGGTTTAACCCGGCAGCCCGGTCGGACGCGGGGGCCGTCGGATTGATGCAGGTAATGCCGAATACGGCAGCCTCGGTCGCCGGTGAAATCGGGCTAAGCAACTTTCACCCTGATCTCCTTTATCAACCGGAAATCAACTTACAGATCGGGGCCTGGTACCTGGCGCATTTATTTCGGGAGTTCGACGGCAATATCGTTGTCGGCCTGGCGGCATACAACGCCGGGCGCGGCAATGTGAGAGCATGGATAGCAACAGGGCAGTGGAAGGGAACCGTCGATGACATCAAGCACATACCCTTCCCCGAGACGCAGGTTTACCTGAGAACCGTTTTGCGGGATTGGGATGTTTATAAATATTTGTATGGCGGTGACACTGTTGCAGGAAATTAATGTATTTCAGGCGAATTATAAAGCCAAACCGGAGGGAAAGGTGTTTGGGATGGATGATTTTTTTATTAATTCACTGGCTGACGTTGCAAGGTTAAAAATTGACCCAAATCGAAAATTTTTTTCCGCAACCCCTGAGGAGATCCTGGCGGGAGCAACCACCGACGTATATTTTGTGCGAACCCTTGAGATCTTGAAGGAGTTAGGGCTTCAGGACACACCCGTAACCGCCGAGATTTTCTGCCGGAAGGAAGGCATCTTTGCCGGTGTAGATGAGGTAATGGCTCTCTTGAAAGATAAAAAGGTGGAGGTGTGGTCGCTTCCGGAGGGCAGCCCGATGCAGCCGAAGGAGGTTGTTATGCGCATCCGCGGGCCCTACAGCGAATTCGGCCTGTTTGAAACCGCGATCCTGGGCTTTCTCGCCAGCTCCTCGGGCTGGGCAACCGCAGCAAGGATTGCCAAAGAGGCGGCAGGAGAAAAAAAGGTTTTGTGTTTCGGAGCCCGCCACGTTCATCCCGCAGTTGCCCCTGTCATGGAGAGGGCCGCACTGGTGGGAGGGTGTGACGGCGCCAGCTGCATCCTGGGTGCGAAGCTGGCCGGAAGGGAGCCCCAGGGAACCATACCTCATGCCATGATTCTAATCATCGGAGATACCGTCGAGGCGGCGCTTGCCTACCACCGGTTGATGCCTCCCAATGCCCCGCGTACGGTGCTGGTGGATACCTTTAAGGACGAGACGGAAGAGGCAATCCGGGTTGCAGAGGCCCTTGGGAAAGATTTAGGGGGGGTGCGGCTGGATACCCCTTCGGAAAGAGGAGGGGTAACCCCCGACCTGGTCAAGGAACTGCGTGCACGCCTGGATCAGAGAGGTTTCAGCCACGTCAAGATTTTTGTTTCCGGAGGCCTCAATCCCGAGCGGATCAGGGTTTTGAGCGAGGCAGGGGCGGACGCCTTCGGAGTGGGGAGTTATATCTCCGGTGCTCCCCCCATTGACATGACAATGGATCTCAAGGTAGTTAACGGGAAGCCGTTGACGAAGCGCGGGAGGATTCCGGGGGAAATACCCAACCCAAACCTGAAGCGGATGAAGTAATTGTCATAACAAGAACGCCCCCTTCATAAGTTATACCAGGAAATGGTATTTTGAAGGGGGCTTTTTATGAGGAGGCTGATTCCGCAGGGAAAAGAACTCAGGTACTGGGTCGGGCTTGCGGTAATATTTGGCATCGCCTCGATTGTATTTGTTCTATCGGTTCACAAGGCGTCAAGTGAGACGAACCTCTCAATACAGATCGCCAGACAGCCGTCCTGCCTCGATCCGGCCAGGATGTACGGTTGCGAGGAGAAGCTGATCAACGGAGCGCTTTATGAGAGCCTCCTGAAATACAACGCTGAAAAGCGCTGTTTCGAAGGTGAACTCGCGGAAAGATGGACTGCCGATAAGTCCGGACGCACCTATACCTTTGTCCTGCGCAAAGGGATCAGGTTCCACGACGGAAGCCGGGTTACCGCCCGGGATGTTAAATACAGCTGGGAGAGGGTGCTGAACCCCAAGATCAGCAGCTACGGCTATTTGCTGCAGAATGTGGTGGGCGCGCAGGAGAAGCTGGGCGGTTCCTGCCGGGAGGTCAAGGGGATTGAGGCGGTCGATGCCGAGACCCTGCGGGTGACTTTAAAGGAGACGGACTGGACCTTTCCGGCTGTTGTCAGCAGCCCGGCCCTGGCTGTAGTAAATCAGCGGGTTGCCGAAAGAATGGGATTGCGCTATGGGCACCCCGGTACCAGGGTCGTTGGGACGGGCCCCTTTCGCCTGGCCAAATGGGACAAGGGAACCATACTGATGCGTCGAAACCGTTTTTTTACCCGCTTGAGGCCTTCATTGAGCACCCTGCGTTTTCATGTGATTGCGGACCAGCGCGGGACAAAGCGCCTTTTTGAGGCCGGCAAACTGGACATACTGGCGGGTGTTTCCAGCCAGTTTACCCTGTCGGATTCGGAAGGCTCATCTGGTGGTTACACGGTGTTCAGAAAACCCGTTTTGGGCATCTACTTCTTGGGGTTTAATTTGAGGCAGGGGCCCTTCAGCGATAACGTCGAGCTGCGGCGGGGAATCGATCAGGCTATCGACAAGCAGCGAATCAAGGAGCAGTTGCTCGGGGAAGGCGGAAAAACCCTCGCCGGATTCCTGCCGCCGGAACTGCTCTCCCCAGGTCAGGAGGCTGAGGTTAAATCACAGTTCTCAAAGGAAGCAGCCTTGAAGAGTCTTGATAAAGCCGGTTTTCCTTACGGCCTGCGCCTGCCCCCGCTGATCTATGCCTACAACGACAGCCCCGGCCATGAAATGGCGGCCCGGCTTATACAGGAGCAGTTGGGCCAGGTGGGGATCGACGTAAACCTTAAAAAAATACCCTGGCACAGGTACCAGACCGAAATCCGGGCGGGGAATTTCCATTTCTTCCGGCTGGGCTGGGAAGCGGATTACCCGGAAGCAGGCAACCTGCTTTGCAACATTTTTTCCGGCGGACAGAATCTCGGCAACAATTATACGGGATACTCCAATACCGCTTTTGATCAGTTGCTTCAGCAGGCCCGCTCCGAGCCTGATCCGGCCCGGCGTGCAGAAATCTACCACATGGCCAACCAGATGATCGCTGCGGACCTACCGGTGATACCCCTGTTTCAGCGGGTGGCCACCTTCTACCTGCGGGAAAAGATAAAAGGCTTCGACGTCGATCTGTTAGGCCGGGTGGATTTTTCCCGGATCAGAAAAGCCCCGCGCCATTTAAAACCTATTTTCCTGCCAGATATGTCCCCACCAGAACGATGAGCCCTCCGGCCGCCGTGCAGATCCCCGGTATTTCGTGCAGGAAAACCGCCGCTATCACGGAAGTAAAGACCGGGATCAGGTAAAGAAAAATTCCGGCGGTGACGGCAGCCACTCTGCTAAGGGCAATGTTCCAGATCAGATAGGCCAGGCATGATGCCAGGACGCCCAGGTAGAAAATATTTAACCAGCCAGCCAGGGTTATTGCGGCAAGGTTGACAGGATATTCAAAAAGGCTCAGGGGAAATAGAAATAATGTACCGGCAAAGGTGGAATAAGCCAGGACAACTGTTGCCTTATACTTTTGCAGAAGCCTTTTCACGCTGATGCTGTAAACTGCCCAGGAAACACCGGTAAGCAGGATCAGGGTGTCTCCGGCCAGGCGTTTGGAAGTGAAAGAGAGGCCTGACAGGGAACCATTGGTAGCCACCAGGACGGAACCGGCAAAGGCAAGCAGTATTCCGGTGGCCTGGAGATATGTAATTCTTTCCTTCAGGACAAGGCCGGCTATTAAAGCGATGAAAACCGGGGCCATGGCTGCCAGGATTGAGGCGTCTATGGCCC
Organism: Syntrophomonadaceae bacterium; assembly: GCA_012840385.1. Classification (GTDB taxonomy): domain Bacteria; phylum Bacillota; class DSM-12270; order Thermacetogeniales; family Thermacetogeniaceae; genus DULK01. The sequence goes on along the minus strand of DULK01000023.1, from coordinate 997 downwards.
CCGCAAATTTGAGTCCCTGGTTTTGCAGGAAATTATAGAGGGTGATTCCTGTCAGGCCGCAAAGAGCTGCGGTCGGCAGGTCTTCCCTTTTTAGGGCCGGTTGGCGACTGATAATCAGCAGGCTGCCCAGGACAAGGCTGGCGACCAAAAACCGCAGAAAAGCAAGCGTGTTCGGTGGCACCTGCTGCAGCACTATTTTTATGTTGATGAAGGTGCTCGCCCAGATGGCCGTGGTCAAGAGCAGGCCGAGATAGTAGATGAAGGGTGTCTGTCTCTTGTTGCCTGTTTCGTGTAGGTCCTCCATAACCTTTCTCCTCCCGTTTCATGTTCAGTTCATTTTTTACCAACACTTTTCAAAAAACTGCTTACCCTTGTTAAAATAATAAATTTTTAGCAGGATCAGGTCAAAGGTTTAGGAAAAATGAACGGGAAGAGGAATGATTAGTCGGGACCTGACCATTGCCGATTTTTCACAGGAGTATTAAAATAGAGGGCGGAAGGGAGTGGCGAAGAGATGCCGACCTACGAATTCACCTGCAAAAACTGCGGCAACCGTTTCACGATTTTTACTTCTGTTGCGAAGCGAAACGAGGCCTGCTGCCCGGCCTGCCAGAGCAGGGACATCCAGCAGGTCTATAATGCTTTCATGTTTGTCAAGGGTGGCGGCGGTGGAAACGGCACCGCTTCAGCGGGTGGTTCCGGCGGGTGCTCGCGGGGGAGCTGCAGCGGCTGTTCGGGCTGCTAGCGTGAGTTTTACCATTCGAGTCATGTCAACGTTCTGAGAAAATGTCACCATAATGGTTCTGAGAAAATGTCACCCTAGAATTATTAGCGAGAGACTTGTTATGATTAGATCGCAAAAAATTAGGGTTCCACCTCTTCCAGGGGTGATTGGAGGCAGGGCGGTGAGGAGGAACACATCCTGCCTTTTGAACACCGGAATTGGAAGAAGAAACAGCTTTGGCCTCAGTGGGAGGCTGATGATTAAGAGCAGCTA
>DULK01000022.1 GCA_012840385.1 Syntrophomonadaceae bacterium | reverse complement strand
GGGAGTTCTGATCGTCACCCCGATCTGCCCGCATACGCTATACGCCCGTCCGTTCATTCTCGCCGATCACGAGTTGATCAGGATTGTTCTAAAATCTGAGTCCCCTGATGTAATGGTTACCATTGACGGGCAGATTGGTTTTCCGCTGCAGAAGAAGGACCAGATCCTTGTTAAAAAGGCCGATGTATATACAAAATTAGTCAAACTCAGGAACAGATCGTTTTTTGAAGTTTTACGGCTGAAACTTCGGGAGGGGGATTAATTAGACCCCGAGAAGGGTGATAACGTGAAGTTAAGGCGTCAGCAATTAATTCTCGAAATTATTGAATCAAAACCGATTACGACTCAGGAGGAACTGGCACAAGAGCTGAGGAACAGGGGTATATCAACCACGCAGGCAACGATCTCGCGGGATATTAAAGAACTTCAGTTGGTGAAAGTGCCGGCTGGTGGTGATGTCTATCGCTATGCCCGGCCACAGCAGCAATTGGAATCACCCCGCTCTCAGGAACGCCTGCGCCGGCTCTTCCAGGATGCCGTTGTCAATATTGATTTCAGCGAAAATATCATTGTGGTCCGTACCTTGCCCGGCGCAGCCCAGGGAGTGGCCTCGGCTATCGATCAGGTGGGTTGGCGGGAAATTATCGGAACCGTAGCCGGAGACGATACAATTTTTGTGATTGTAAAACCGCGGGAAATTGTGATGCAGGTGGTTGAAAGGCTGGAATCCCTTTTGGTGTGAGGTATCACAATGCTTCTCGAGATTAATATTGAGAATCTGGCTTTGATCAGAGAAGTGAGCCTGTCCCTGGGACCGGGTTTAAATGTATTGACCGGGGAGACCGGGGCTGGTAAATCCATTGTCGTTGATGCTATGAATCTCCTGGTAGGGGGACGAGCACAGGGTGAACAGGTGCGCACCGGTACTGAAAGGGCTTACGTGGAAGGCCTGTTCGACTGCAGTAAATCGCCCCGGGTTTACCGGAGGCTGGCGGAACTTGGCCTGCCTGTGAGCGAGGACGGTACTCTTTTGCTGGCACGGGAGGTGGTGCGCGGCGGAAGAGGTGTCTGCCGGGTTAATGGACGGGTTGTCCCTCTGGCCATGTACCGTTCCATTGGCGAGCTCCTGGTTGATTTGCATGGTCAACATGAACACCAGTCATTGTTAAGGGTGGATCAGCACCTGGAGTTGCTGGATCACTTCGGAGGTTCTGATTTGCTGGAGAGGCGCACCCTGGTTGAAGACCTGTACCGGCGCTTGATTCATCTTAAGGAAGAACAGGAAAAATTAATGCTCGACGAGAGAGAAAGGGCGCGGCGCATAGACTATCTGAGGCACGCAATAGCAGATATAGAAAGGATTAAACCGTGCCCGGGTGAGGAAGAGGAACTGGAAAAGGAAAGAGAGCGCCTGCGCTACGGGGAAAAGTTGGCCGGCCTGGCCAGGGAGATCGCGGACGATCTTTTTGACGGATATTCCAATATTATTCCTGCTTACGATCTCTTGAGCCGTGCCGCCGATAAGGCTCAGGAAATGATACGCTATGACAGGACGGCGGAGATGCTCTCTGCCGCTTTGCAGGAGATTAAATATAGGCTGGAAGATCTTTTGGACTTCCTCCGGGAGTACCGGGAGAAGCTCGATTTTGACCCGGATCATGCCCAGGAGGTGGAGGAGAGGCTGTATGCCCTAAAAAACTTGATGCGCAAGTACGGGGCATCGTTGGAAGAGGTTTGCGCCTACCGGGAACAGGCAGCGGCAGAACTGGAGGAACTCGGTCAGATGCACAGCCGTGCGGAAAAACTGGCCGAGGAATATGCGGAAGTTCTCCATCAATATGAAACTGTTGGAAATGAACTATCCGCCCTGCGCAGGGAGAAGGCCGCCGTTTTTACTGCTGACGTGGTAAATGAGCTGCGCAGTCTGGGAATGGAAAATGCACGCTTTGATATTGCCTGGGAGAATATAACAGTGCCAACACCTGTTGGAAGTGATCGGATTGAGTTTTTGTTCAGCGCCAACCCGGGCGAACCCCTTAAACCCCTGGCAAAAATCGCCTCAGGTGGTGAAATGTCGCGGGTCATGCTTGCCTTAAAGGTGATCCTTGCCGAAACAGACCAGATTCCGACCCTTATTTTTGACGAAATCGATACGGGTATCGGTGGCAGAACCCTTCAGATTGTCGGTGAAAAGTTGAGTGCGGTGGCGCGCACGAAGCAGGTGCTGTGCGTAACCCACTCACCCCACATTGCAGGAAGGGGGCAGAGGCATTTCTACATAGAAAAAAAGACGGTGGACAATCAAACTTACACCTTTGTTCACCTGCTTGGCGAACAGGAAAGGGTAAAGGAACTGGCAAGGATGCTGGGTGGGGCTGAAGATGAAGAGGTAACCCGCAGCCACGCGGAACAGATCCTCCGGCAGAAATAAGATAACAGCTAGAGATCTGCCATCAGCTACGGCTACCCTGTTCGCAGTATTATGGGCGTAACCACGCCTTTTTTTTATGCCTGTTTGAAGAAGAAGCTGAGTGAATAAATAGAGGGAGAAGAGGTTAATTTAAAAAGCGCAGGGGAGTTGGCAGCGGAAGACTGAAGGGGTGTTTAAAGATAGAAAATAAAGTTGTCAAGCGGAAGCCTCATGCCCTGTTATGTTTTATTTTTCTGGGGGCGTGCATCTATAGTCTGTTTTTTCACTCGCTGTTTTCAATCCCACCTATTTATAGGGTCAATGTTGGTGAGCAGGTTTCTTTAGGGGGTTGCCTGCCCAGGCGGATTTCCAGGCAGATCATCGCTTATGTATCAGACGGTGGGCAGAAGTTAAGGTGGAAAAGCGGGGATTTAACCGCCCAGACCTTTTATCCGTTTCTTGATAAGTCGCCGATTGCCGCCATCCCCGGTATGATCAACCTGGATTTACGCCTGTTCGGGGTCGTTCCTATCAAACGAGTTACGCTTCAGGTAGTGCCCCCGGTCAAGGTAATCGCAGGGGGGCACTCTATCGGAGTACTGCTGCATGCTCAGGGAGTCATCGTGGTTGGTTATGCAAATATTCATGAGGCCGGCGACTCGGTTGGTTTCTCCCCGGCCCGTCACGCCGGGATTTTACCGGGTGACGTCATTGTCAGCATAGAGGAAAAAGTTGTTCAAAGCGACTCCCAGGTAAGTTTTTTGATTGATCAGCTTGCACGCAAGAAGGACGTGCTCCGCTTTCAGGTAAAACGCAATGGAACGCTTCAGGAATACAGAATTAAACCGATCTACTGCTCCGAAACGAAGCGTTACCGGGTTGGCCTGTACGTACGAGACGGGGCGGCGGGGGTTGGCACATTAACCTTTTACGAGCCGAACACAAAAAAATACGGGGCGCTCGGACATGTGATTACCAATTCCGAAACCAACAAGTTTTTGGATTTGCATGATGGAAAAATTGTGGGAGCCTCGGTGCAGGGGATTCAAAAAGGAGAACGGGGGAAGATCGGTGAAAAGATCGGTGTTTTTTTCGGTGATGGCACTACGGGCAGTATCGAAAAAAATACAGTCTACGGCATTTTCGGAAGAATGAAAGGCAGCTTAAGCAACCCGCTTTTCACCAAACTAATGCCAGTTGCGATGGGGCACCAGATCAAAAAAGGCAAGGCAAAGATGTTGACTGTTCTGAAGGGAGAGAAGATAGAAGCGTTCGATGTCGAAATTCAAAATGTTTTCAGTCAACCTCGCCCGGATGGAAAAGCCTTTATAATAAAAATTACCGATCCGGAACTGCTCAACAGGACGGGGGGAATTATCCAGGGCATGAGCGGGAGCCCGATCATCCAGAATGGAAGGCTGGTTGGGGCCGTGACCCATGTTTTCATAAATGATCCCACGCGAGGGTACGGGGTTTTGGCTGAATCAATGCTGGAAGAGGCCGGACTGCTCTCGGCTAAAGGGCTGAGAAAAGTGTCCGGCCTTTCTCTTTTGTTATAAAAGGTAAATAACAAATCGTTATCTCAAAGAGCTTGGATAGTAACCGGTTTTGTGTTTCGTTACATGAAGTGTCATGATAAGCCATCTTTTGCCATAGTTCGAAGAAGGATATTGGGTACCAGCGTCGAATCAGTTTAGAGGTAATTAGAAAATCTAGGAACCACGCAACTAGGGGGCGAAAGTGAGTGGCGAACCCGTGTAAACTTATGATTGTTGATGATAACAGAGATTTTTGTGAGATTCTAAAAGAATATTTTGAGGGGCAAGAGGACTGTCTCGTTACTGCTGTAGCCCATAACGGACTGCAGGCTCTTGAATTTCTGGCGCAGGATATGCCGGATGTAATGATTCTTGACCTGATCATGCCGCACCTTGACGGAATCGGTGTACTTGAGAAGCTTGACTCAGAATATGAGGTTCGTCCCAAGGTAATTATACTCACCGCTTTTGGCCAGGAAGCGATGACCAAGAGGGCGGTGGAGCTCGGGGCGAATTATTATATACTGAAGCCTTTCGATCTTGAGGTGCTGGGGAACCGTGTCAGGCAACTGGCGAACAATCAGTCAGGCTCCGTGCGTCTTCCTCAACCCAAAATGCGGAATCTCGACGTGGAGGTCACCAATCTGATTCATCAGATGGGTGTGCCGGCCCACGTAAGGGGCTACCAGTACCTGAGGGATGCCATTATCCTGGTTATTGGGGAAATGAGTTTGCTGGGAGCAATCACCAAAGAGCTCTATCCGATGATCGCTGAAAAATACAACACCACCCCAAGCAGGGTAGAGCGGGCGATTCGCCACGCCATTGAGCTTGCCTGGGACAGGGGTAACGTGGAGTTAATGAACAAGTTTTTTGGCTATACTATTGATGTGGAAAGAGGAAAACCAACAAATTCCGAGTTTATCGCCATGGTTGCAGATCGGCTCCGCGTTGGGGCGAAAGTAAGTTAGCCGCCTGAGGTTCTTCTGATAATCTTGCACCTGTTGCAAGCTTGGTTTAAAATTGAAATCAAGTACGAAGGTGGCGGGGTACATTGAGATGGTGATTAAGGGAAGGGCGAAAGTAGACGAACGGACGAAGAACCTTGTCAAAAGACTACGCGCCCATGAAATAGCGGTGATAGATCACGCAGATCTCGATGAGGTTGCAGCAGAAAGCTTGATCAGTTGCAGACCGCGTGCGGTAGTTAATGCGAGTGCGTTCATAACCGGAAGGTATCCTAATACAGGACCCCTTACCCTTTTGAGGGCAGGGGTTCCTCTTATTGATGAGGCCGGACCCGCTGTGATGAAAAAGATCCGCGATGGTGACGAAATAGTTATTGCCGAGGATGGGATCTACCGGGGTGGCAGGAGGATTGCAGGGGGTGCCTGGCTTACAGAAGAAATAGCCCTGGCAAAAATTGCTGCAACCAAGGAGAACCTTAAAAATGAGTTGGCCAAATTTGTTGATAACACCCTGAACTATGCCCAGCGGGAACAGGGTTTGATTTTAGGTGATTACCCGGTACCCCAACTGCGAACAAAAATTCATGGACGGCATGCCCTCGTGGTGGTGCGAGGCCAGGGTTACCACGAGGACATCTTAGCTATTAAATCATACATTGATGAAGTAAAACCGGTTCTAATCGGAGTAGATGGCGGTGCCGATGCCTTGTGGGAACTTGGTTACCGCCCCGATATAATTGTGGGAGACATGGACAGCGTCTCGGACAGTGCTTTGCTATCCGGAGCGGAAATCGTCGTGCACGCCTATCCGGACGGGACCGCTCCGGGCCTCAAAAGAATACAAAACCTTGGTTTGCCAGCAGTTCTTTATCCCGCCCCGGGGACGAGTGAAGATATTGCCCTTCTTATTGCCTATGAAAATGGCGCCGAATTGATCGTTGCTGTCGGAACTCACTCAAATATGATCGATTTTCTGGAAAAAGGCCGTTCCGGCATGTCCAGTACTTTTTTGGTCCGCCTTAAGGTGGGGTCGATTCTGGTTGACGCCAAAGGAGTGAGCAAGCTTTATCGCCAAAGACTGCGTTTAAGGCATCTGGCGGAAATTTTTTTGGCGGCGCTCATTCCCCTTTTTATCGTGGCGGTTGTCTCGCCGGCTATCAGGAATTATATTAAGCTCCTGATTATGCAGTTAAAGGTTTTGTTGCGTATTTAGGGATTGCTGGAAGGGGTATGACAGTTGATTATCGATATGAAATATCACATTGCTTCCCTTGCCGCGGTTTTTATCGCCCTTGGAATAGGTATCTTGATCGGGACAACGATAATTGGAAGTGACACCTTGATGAAAAAGCAGGAGGCGCTCATCACAAGCCTGCAAACCCAGTACACGGCCCTAAGGGACGAAAACCGAAGAACCGCTGAGGAATTGGCGGCGATAAAGCAGAATTCCGCCTATCAACAGGAGTTTGATCGGGCGGTTTTGCCGGTGCTGGTAAGGGAAAAACTACAGGGACGAAAAGTGGCAATTGTAGACATCAACAACCGGAAGGAGCACGACAACCTGGCCAACGTATTGCGAGAAGCCGGAGCGGAGGTTCAATCGATAACGGTTATCAATTTGAACCAGCTTAAGGACCCGGTGGTGAGAGGGCAGGTTGCAACCTTTTTGGGTAAAAGCAATGATATTACCCTAAACTCTTTACTGCCAGAATTCGCCCGGTTTTTTGCCGGTGCTCTTGTAACAGGGGCTGGGGAGGACCTCGTCCGTTTATTAGATGATAAAAAGGTTCTTAAAGTCTCGGGTTCTTACGGGCTTCCTGTACAGGATATTATAATGATAAGTGGTGGCAACTCCAAGGAACAGGATTATGCTAAAATATTTGATTTGGTGCTGGTTAAAGCCTGGCAGACCGATGGCATCAGGATTTTTGGCGTTGAAGACAGCGATGTTCCCGTTTCTTACATGCGCTATTACCAGGCTGCCCGCTTAACGACCGTTGACAATATCGACAGCATTTACGGCCAGGTTGCTTTGATTCAGGCAATGGCCGGCTATCCCGGCCATTATGGGATCAAGCCAACAGCCGAAGATTTTCTTCCCCCCTTATAAACGAGGAGGCTTTTTAGTTGCTTTCGGTTTTAATCCCTGCTTATAACGAAGAAGAAACTATAGCTTCGACTGTCCGGGCGGCCTGGGGGGTAGACGTGGTTCGCCAGGTGCTGGTGGTCGACGACGGCTCTCAGGACGCCACTGCCGCCCGGGCAGCCGAGGCCGGGGCGGCAGTGGTGCGGCTTCCTTGCAACCGGGGGAAGGGGAGCGCCTTAAACGCCGGAATTCCTCATCTTACCCAGCCCCTCGTTGCCTTATTGGACGGTGATCTGGGTGAAACTGCATGCCAGGTGGAGACATTGGTTCGGCCTGTGCTTGCCGGGGAAGCCGATATGACTATCGCCGGTTTCCCCCCGGTTCCGAAGGCCGGTGGTTTTGGATTTGTTAAAGGGCTGGCACGAGGAGGTATTTTCCTCTTGACCGGTCTGCGGCTGCAGGCTCCCTTATCCGGCCAGCGTGTGTTAAGGCGGGAAGTTTTAGAAGTGGTTACTCCTTTTGCCACCGGCTATGGTGTTGAGGTGGCGATGACCGTGAAAGCAGCACGGGCCGGTTTCCGCATATTGGAGGTGCCCACAACCATGTCCCACCATGTGACCGGCAGGGATTGGGCAGGCTTCAGGCATCGCGGCAAGCAATTCTGGCACGTGTTATTAACTTTGATCAGGGTTGTGGCTCAAAGATGAACGGATTCGAACTCTTAATCGGCGGTGGTTTGGGATATTTTTTTAGCTTACTGCTAATGCCTTTCTTGCTTGAAATGTTGCGGGATGCCGGTGCAGCCCGGCCCAACTACCGCAACGAAACCATTCCGGTAGGAACGGGTATACTTTTTGTGTTTGTTTATTTGATTGCGTCCCTATTTCTGTTGAAATGGCACAACCCCAGGTATATCGTTTTCCTCTTGGGACTAGCCTTTTTTTGTTTGCTGGGCCTGATCGACGATCTGCTGGGGTCGCGGAGCAGCAGAGGCTTTAAGGGTCATTTCGCTTCCCTGATGAGAGGGAAACTTACTACCGGAGGACTGAAGGCAGTCGGAGGCGGAATCGGGGCAATCCTGATCTCCCTGCTGTCGTTTCCCCAAAAGCCTTGGTGGGAGATCCTGACCGGCGCCCTTCTTATAGCACTGGCAGCCAATACTCTCAATCTCTTTGATTTACGTCCCGGGAGAGCGGTCAAGGTATTTTTTATCTGGTTTCTAATCCTTCTCCCTGCAGCCGGGGTAAGAGGTGCTTTCTCCTTTCTCGCTCCCCTGGCAGGAAGTGTTTTGGCTTATACGCCCCATGACCTGAAAGCAAGAGCAATGCTGGGAGATGCAGGGTCGAACCTGTTAGGAGCCGCTTTGGGAATGGCAACCGCCTGGACTCTTTCTTTTTTTGCGCAGCTTGCGGTTGTCGGATTCCTGCTGCTTCTTCATGTTTTTACGGAGAAGTACTCCCTGACAGAAATTATTGAAAGAAACAGGGTCTTGCATTTTCTGGATCGCCTGGGAAGAGACATAGATTAAAGGAGGCTCTTGTTGAGAAGATGACAGAGGTTAACGTTGAAAGGCTGACGCAGGAATTCACCAATCTGGTGCTGATCTCATCGCCGTCTTACAAGGAGCGGGAGTTGGGAAATTATCTGATCAAACGCCTGAACGGGCTTGGGCTCCTTGTAGAGGAGGACGACACAGGGGAGAAGATCGGCGGCGACTGCGGGAATATATTTGCACGCCTACCGGGAGATGAGCAGTATCCAACGCTCTTTCTTTGTGCCCATATGGACACCGTGCAGCCGGGTGAAGGGATTAAGCCGGTTTTGAAAGACGGGGTTTTCCGGAGCGATGGCAGCACCGTTCTCGGAGGAGATGACAAGGCGGGTATAGCTGCAGTGATCGAGTTGCTCGAGATTCTGAAAGAAGAGCGGGTGCCGCATGGACCTGTGGAAATCCTGTTCACCGTAGGGGAGGAACAGGGCCTGCGTGGCAGCAAAAACTTCGATTGTTCCAGGCTGAAGGCGAAGTGTGGATATGTGCTCGACAGCAGCGGGAAGCCGGGGACGATCATTATCGCTGCCCCGACCCAGAACATCCTCAATTTCACCGTCAAAGGAAAGGCCGCTCACGCAGGAATAGAACCGGAACGGGGGATCAATGCCATCCAGGCCGCGGGCCATGCCCTGGTGCGGCTGAGGCTGGGCAGGATTGATGCCGAAACCACCGCCAACATCGGCGTGATCAGGGGGGGCAAGGCGACGAATATTGTTCCAGATCTTGTCTACCTCGAGGGTGAGGTAAGAAGCCTCAGTAGAAAAAAGATGGAGGCGTTAACCTCCGAGATAATCGATACTTTTACGAAGGCCGTTGAGGCTGCAGGAGCCAAAAGTGAGGTTAAGGTCACCTTTGAGTACCCCGAATTCCGTTTAGACCCGGAAATGCCGGTGGTCAGGTACGCTTCCCAGGCGGCTGAAAAAGCCGGTTTGCAAGTTCGTTACGAGATGAGCGGGGGAGGGAGCGATGCAAATATATTTAATGCTGCAGGTATTCCCACCGCCAATCTCGGGATCGGTATGCAGCGGGTGCATACTAAGGAGGAATTTTTAGAAGTTAAGGACCTCACGGATGACGTTCGCTGGCTCATCGAACTGATCAAACTGACTGCAGGCAGGGAAGGAGAAGGCAGTTGATTTCCTGGCGAAAAGGAAGAGTGACTAAGGTTCTGCAGTCCCAAGAGGATCTGCAGGAACTTGCAGTGGAGTATGAGGGTATCGGCGGTTTGGCATGGAATTACACGGGTTTGACAGGAAGAGCGGAACCCGGCGATGAGGTGTATTTAAACACCAGCGCAGTTGAGTTGGGGTTGGGCAGCGGCGGCTATCACTTTGTGGTTGCAAATTTAAGCCGTCTTCCGGAAAGACCGCTGGGGCCCGGCCATATTATGAAGCTGCGCTACACCCCTTTTCAGTTGAAGGTGATGAGCGCCGAGGAGGAGGCAAGCCCGTACCGGGCAGATATCGCCGGTTTTACTTCACTAAAAGGCACGCCGGTGATTGTGGGGACCCTGCACAGCATGCTTGCCCCTGCAGTAGGAGGATGCCTTGCCGCTGCGGGGGAAGGGCTCCGGATCATTTACCTGATGACCGATGGTGCGGCCTTGCCCATTGCCCTCAGCAAAACAGTCCGCAACTTAAAAGAAAAGGGACTGCTGGCAGGGACGGTTACCTGCGGGCACGCTTTCGGAGGAGATCTGGAGGCGGTCAACATTTACTCCGGCCTGGTGGCAGCGTATGCTGCCTTAAAAGCCGACGTGATCATCGTTGCGATGGGGCCCGGCATAGTGGGGACGGGGACGAAATGGGGGACTACGGCGCTGGAGCAGGGTGAAATTCTCAACGCAGTCAGCATCCTGGGGGGAAAAGGGATAGCCATTCCCCGCATAAGCTTTGCGGATCCCCGGTCGCGGCACCGCGGGGTCAGCCATCATACTCTCACCGCCCTTGGACGGGTTGCCCTGACTTCGGCGCTTGTTGCTCTGCCGGAACTCCACGGGTCTCAGGCGGATCTCGTCCGGAGTCAGTTGGAGGAGGGGGGTATTCTGTCAAAACACCAGGTTCTTACCAGGGATGGAAGGCCGGCCCTCGAGTATCTTGAACGCAGGGGAATTCTGGTAACCAGTATGGGCAGAAATCTGCAGGATGATCCGGCTTTCTTTGAGGCTGCCGGTGCTGCCGGCCAGGTGGCCGCTGAAATGCTGAAAGGGATTCTACAATTGAGGTGATAATCTGTGGACCAGAAGCTTGAGGCCAGGTTGAAAGAGAGAACCATCGGTTCCAGGGATATATTTAAGGGGAGGATTATCAGGGTAAGGGTTGATACAGTTCTTCTCCCGGACGGGCGGGAGGCGCAGCGAGAGGTGGTGGAACACCCGGGGGCCGTGGTGATACTGGCGTTAAACGACCTGAATGAGATCGTTATGGTGCGGCAGTACCGCCATGCCACAGGAGAGATTCTTCTCGAACTGCCTGCCGGAAAAAGGGATTCCGGCGAAACCCCGCTGGTCTGCGCCCAAAGAGAGTTGGAGGAGGAAACAGGCTACACTGCACGAGAATGGGACGTTCTTTTTTCTTTTTATACATCCCCCGGTTTTTGCAACGAGCTGCTGTACTTTGTAACCGCAAGAGGGCTGGCAAAAGGAAGGTCGCACCCGGATGGGGAGGAGTTCCTGGATGTATTAACGGTTCCTGTGGAAGAGGCGCGTCGTATGGTGCTGGCCGGTGAGATCAGGGATGCCAAAACCATCCTGGGAATCCTGGCTTTGCCCCTGTCGGAGGAGAAAAGGATTGCTGGCTGAGTATTACGGGGATCTGCACATACACATCGGGCGCACCCAGGAGGGCCATCCGGTTAAGGTGACGGCCTCGCGCACCCAGACCCTGCCATGCGTCTTTGAGGAGGCGGTGGCCGAAAAAGGCCTCCACATTATAGGCATAGTTGATGCCGCCTGCCCGCGGCTTTACCTGGAGCTCGCCGGTATGGTAGAGAAGGGGGACGCCAGAGAGCTTGCCGGAGGCGGACTGCGCTACCGGGATCGCCTGACCGTCATCCCCGGAGCTGAAGTGGAGACTACGGAGGAAAACGGGTGCCACACCCACTGGCTCGCTTTTTTCCCTTCTCTCGAAATGCTCAGAGAGTTTTCCTTTTTTCTATCCAAACACCTTACCAATCCCGAACTCAGCACTCAACCCTGCCATCTTCCCGCACGGGTGTTACTGCGAGAAGTAACGGCAGTCGGCGGTATTTTCTTCCCGGCCCATGCCTTCACCCCCCACAAAGGTGTCTACGGCCAGTGCACCAGGCGCATCAAAGAACTCCTGGGTTCAGAGTGTTTTCAGTCGATATTTGTTCTGGAATTGGGGTTGAGCGCCGATACCGACATGGCGGACCACCTGGAGGAACTGGCGAATCTCACCTTTTTGAGTAACTCGGACGCCCATTCATTGAAAAACATAGGCCGGGAATTCAATGTTTTTCTATTGGAGGAGCCGAGCTGGAGCGAGTTGATAAAAGCTTTCAAGCGGAGCGGCGGCCGCCGGGTCGTTGCCAATTACGGCTTGAACCCAAAACTGGGAAAGTATCACCGGACCTTCTGCCTATCCTGCCGGCGGATTACTGCGGAGGAGCCCCCTGTAATTGCCTGTCCGCACTGCGGATCTGAGCACGTTGTAAAGGGGGTATTCGACAGGATCGCGGAGATCGGCGACTGGCCCGAACCCCGGCACCCGGAGCATAGGCCTCCCTATAACTACCAGGTTCCTCTGTCATTTTTGCCGGGTATCGGTGCCAAAACGGTTCGAAAGCTGGTGGACAGGTTTGGTTCAGAAATAGAGATCCTGCACAGGGCGAGCCGCCGGGATATTGTAGAAACGGTTGGTTTGAAGCTGGCCGAGGTGATTTTGCAGGCCCGGGCGGGCAACGTCACCATCAGGACAGGGGGCGGGGGAACCTACGGAAAGGTGATGGGCGAGGAGTATGGAGCGGTATAAGAGGATTCTCACGGTGGCCGCCGATGCCAGCGGCGCTTATCATGCGGCATGTGCGGGACAGGTGGTTTTGATCATTGATGTCATCGACATGGGTACAACTCTAGAGGCCGCCCTTCAGGCAGGTGCGTCTCTGGTGTTAGGAGCAAGCCCCTCCTTCTGCAAGGCCCCGGTGCCGGTTAATCCGGAAGCCATCGGCAGGTACGCCGCCCGGGTGTCCAATGATCTGCAGACCGACATCGTTTTAATTGCCGAACCCCGGGTCGGCAGCGAAGCTGAAAGAATCGAACGGGCGGCAGGAGTCCTGCGCGGCATGCAGCAGGGAGGAAAGGAACCTGTCGGGATCTATCCAAACCTCGGCGCAGAAACGATCAAGCTTGTGGATTTTAAAAACAGGGTCGTTGTTGCTGTTTCGGATTGCGGCGGAACGGCTTTCGATGCCGCTTTCAATGCGGGCGCTCCCGTCGTTACCGGCACAACCGCCCGCACTTTCGGGAGGACAGGGTGGGAGAATGCCGATTCCGGCATTCGGCGGGCACTCCAAGTGGCCACAAAAGAGGGGCGTGGCCTTTGCATTGTCGCTGCAAGCAGCAAGGCCCTGGAAGATGTACTGGCAGCTCACTACTTTGCCCAGCGTGCCATTGCGGAAGGATTTAATTACATTTTTTAGGGGCCTGTACTTGGTTTCTTTTTGCCGGCATAGACTCTCTTAGGGATAATAATAACTTGCTCCCTTAAGAGTGGCCGGGAGAGAAAAAAGATGTTGGTATCCAAGACACGCCTCTGGCTTTGCCATCATAAAGAGGTATTTTTTCCCTTAATCCTGATTTTGGGCGCTTTCTTGGGAGGTTTGGTCTGCGGGGCCCTGACACTGCACACATTGCATTCCTCACAGCTTGAGGAACTGCGCCAGTATTTAAACGGGTTTCTCCGAGGGGTAGGGCCCCTTGCTGAAACCTCCCGGGCATCCGGGTTCCACGCATGGTGTCAGATTCTCAAGACCCAGTTACCCCTCCTGGGGGTCCTCTGGATTTTGGGCTTGACGGTTGTAGGTGTTCCTCTGATTGTTTTCGCGGTCGGGGCGCGAGGATTTGTCTTGGGTTTTACGGTTGGTTTTTTGATCAAGGAACAGGCGATGCAGGGGCTGCTTCTGGCGCTGGTGGCCGTCCTTCCCCAAAACCTCTGCTATGTGCCCGCCCTCATTGGAGCGGGAAGCATTGCTTTTTACTTCTCCTTCTCTCTCCTGCGGGGATACCGTGATGGCCAGGTTCTTAAGGGGGTGCTTGCCTATTCCCTGCTTTTTGTTTTGGTTTTGCTGATCATCCTACTCGGAACGTGGATCGAAGCCTATTTTGTCCCCGGCCTGATTCGACTCATGTTGTCTTTGACATGAAATCTTTTTTTAGAAGGGTTGTTCTAGGATGGCCCGGACGGGCATATAATCAAGCAAAATACTTATCCAGGCAGGGGAGTCTATGCTGTTTATCGCAATTATGAAGTGGAAGGAAAAGTGTGGGTTAGCCATCCGGCTGATTCTGTTTCTGGTTTTGCTAGGCCTGGTTATTCCGAAATTTCTGAATTACATAGCTGCAGAAATTGCGGATCTTAAAATCCGCCCCGAAGGAAGGACGCCTCCGGCGCTTCGGGTGGAAAAGGCAGAGCCCGGAGTTCAGAACAAACAGCCAGCGGATGAGCGTTTTTTAGAGAAGCTTCGGATATTTTACCACGATCCACAAACCGATCATACAAGATAAAAGCACTCCTCCTGATTTTTTATACATTTAGGGAGGATTTTTTTTTGGCCCGTGGAACTGTAACCAGGAGAGGAAAATATTAACGGGTGATGATTGCTTGAGCGAGCTAAAAGAGGATCGTTATCTTACCGAGTTTTTGAATTTTCTGCGGGTTGAGAGGGGCCTCTCAAACAATACAGTCCAATCCTACCGGTATGACCTCGAAAAGTTTAAGGCATATCTGGATAGTAAGGAAGCCGCTTTGAAAGACGCTTCTCAAACGATGATCCTGGGCTATTTTAATTATCAGCGGGAACAGGGGCGAACCCCGCGCACCCTGGCGCGTTACCTGGCTGCTATCCGCTGCTTCTACCACTACCTCCTGCAGGAATATTACATTCAGGCGGATCCCACTGAAAACCTGGAATCTCCGAAACCTGAAAAGCATCTGCCCCGGATCCTGAGTGTCGGTGAGGTGGATTTGCTTCTTTCCCAGCCCAATGTTGGTACCGTGGCGGGTCTCCGGGACAAGGCCATGCTGGAACTGATTTATGCAACCGGGATGCGGGTGTCGGAACTGCTTGGATTGAATACGGAGCATGTCAACCTGGACGCCGGCTTTGTCAGGTGCTTCGGAAAAGGCTCAAAGGAGCGCATCATTCCCGTGGGCGAGGTCGCTCTCCAGTATACGAGGGAATACCTTGCCAAAGGGCGGGCAAAGCTAAGAAAAAACCACTGGGAAAGGGCACTTTTCTTAAACAGGCTTGGCAAAAGGCTCACCAGACAGGGTTTCTGGAAAATACTGAAAGGCTATGCCAAAAAGGCGGGTATACAAAAAGAAATCACACCGCATGTTCTGCGCCATTCCTTTGCTACACACCTGCTGGAAAACGGGGCAGACCTCAGGGTAGTACAGGAGTTGCTCGGCCATGCCGATGTAACTACAACACAAATTTATACCCATTTGAGTCAGAGGAAGTTGAGGGAAGTCTATGAACGGGCGCATCCCCGTGCATAAGAAGTCAGGTTTAAAAAGAGTATGTATTATGGTAATGGATGGTATAGGTGTGGGTGCACTGCCTGATGCGCGCGATTATGGTGACGAGGGATCATGTACCCTTGGGAACCTGGCGGAGGCGGTGGACGGGCTAAACCTGCCCCACCTGGGTTCCCTGGGTTTGGGTAATATTATTCCCATCAAAGGTGTTCTCCCTAGGGAATGTCCCTTGGCCGCCTGGGGTAAGATGGCCATGCAGGCAGCGGGTAAGGACACCACAAGCGGTCACTGGGAGATGGCTGGGGTCATATTGAAGACCCCTTTCCCCGTTTACCCGCACGGCTTCCCACCGGAGGTCATCGAGCCCTTCGAGGCCGGAATCGGACGGAAGGTGCTGGGCAACAAACCCGCATCCGGAACCGAAATAATCGAGGAACTCGGGGCGGAACACATGGCCACGGGCAGGCCGATTGTCTACACCTCTGCAGACAGCGTATTTCAAGTGGCTGCCCACGAAGAGGTAATCCCGGTTCCGGAGCTCTATCGAATCTGTGAAATAGCGCGACAGATTCTTACAGGCAAGCACTCCGTCGGGAGGGTGATCGCGCGCCCATTTATCGGAAAACCCGGTCATTTCCAGAGAACGGCCAGACGCCACGATTTTTCACTGCCACCCCCGCGCCCTACCCTCCTTGACAGGTTGACAGAAGCCGGGTACCAGGTGGCTGCCGTCGGTAAGGTGGCGGATGTATTTGCGGGCCGCGGGATCACGAAGGCCATACCTGCTGCGGGTAACCGGGAGATTATCGGTAAAGCCTTGCAGGCTTTCCAGGAACTCGAAAAGGGGGTTGTCTTCGCCACGCTGGTCGATTTTGATACATTGTACGGCCACCGTAACGACATCAGGGGGCTTGCCGGAGCCTTGGAAGAATTTGATGAAATGCTGCCCGATTTCCTGAATCAGCTGAAAAGCGGAGGCGTATTGGTTATAACGGCGGACCACGGCTGCGACCCCACAACGCCAAGCACGGATCATTCGCGAGAGTATGTTCCCTTGCTGATGACGGGAACCGGTGTAAATCCTAGAGCTATTGGAACCCGCCCGACCATGGCGGATCTGGGAGCGACGCTTGCAGAGTATTTCGGGGTTGCGCCGGGGGACGGAAAAGCTATAACAGGCATTCTTCAAGGAGGGGAGTAGCCGTGCGGGCGCTTGACCTGATCATCAGGAAAAGAAATGGGGACAGCCTGAGCGGTGATGAGATAGATTTTTTGGTAAGGGGTTACACCCGGGGAGAGATACCGGACTACCAGATGGCCGCTTTCTTGATGGCGGTTTTCCTTAAAGGCCTCACTTTCGATGAGACCAGGGATTTGACCCGCGCCTTGATCCGTTCAGGGGACGTCGTGGACCTCAAAGGAATGCCGGGCATCAAGGTTGACAAACACAGCACAGGGGGTGTGGGGGACAAGACCACCCTGGTTGTTGTTCCTTTGGTGGCCGCAGCCGGGGTTACGGTGGTTAAAATGTCCGGGAGGGCTCTCGGCCATACCGGCGGCACGATCGACAAGCTCCAGAGCATTCCCGGATTTCGAACGGATCTTGATCTGGATGAAATAAAGGAATTGGCTTCCAGGGTCGGTGCGGTTGTGGCAGGCCAGACTGCAAATCTGGTTCCGGCAGACAAAAAGATATATGCCTTGAGGGATGTCACAGGCACAGTTGATTGCCTGCCCCTGATCGCCAGCAGTGTCATGTCCAAAAAGATTGCCGGCGGGGCGGACCGGATCGTGCTGGACGTGAAGGTGGGTTCGGGCGGGTTTATGACTGAGGTTGCAACGGCTCGGGAACTGGCCAGGTGGATGGTTAAGCTCGGTATGGAGTTTGATCGCCGTACCGTGGCGGTGCTGAGCAGTATGGACCAGCCCCTTGGATATGCGGTGGGCAACGCCCTTGAGGTTCGCGAGGCAATTATGACCTTACAGGGAGAGGTAAATTCGGATCTGGTTGAACTTTCTTTAACTCTTGGATCACAAATGCTTTATACAGCGGGTGTTGTACCATCCCCTGAGGTCGGTTATGAAAAACTGAGAGAACTGCTGCGGCGAGGAGCGGGTTTGGAGAAAATACGCCGGATCATCGAGGCGCAGGGTGGTAACCCGCTGGTCGTCGATGATTTAAGTTTGCTTCCTGAAGCTGCCGGCAGGGTTGATATCAAGGCTCCGGCAAGCGGCTACGTGAGAGAAATCAAAGCTCGGGAGATTGGGTGGGTTTCCCTGCTCCTGGGAGCCGGCAGGCTGCGGAAGGAGGACCGGGTAGATCCTGCGGTGGGGATTATTTTGCTCAAGAAAGTTGGCGATTACGTCCAAGAGGGTGAACCCCTGGCCGTTCTGCACGTTAACAAAAAGGATTTCCTGCCTGAAGCGGAACGCAGGGCTATGGAAGCATTTACCATCGGCTCAGAGGCGCCTACCCCGAATCCCCTCATTTACGAAGTTGTTTCTTAAACTTTCATGACGCTCGTATGACGCAATCAGAAAGTAGCTTATCCTTACGCTTGCTCCCCGGCACTCAACGAATTCACCGACTGAACCATTTCAGAACGAATTATGAGACTTATACTATGGCAATGAGTCCAGTGATTTTGAGTGCTGGGTCGCTGCGCCTGCAAGGATAAGCCGGATTATATTTTCAGCACAGCGGTTTGGAAAAGGGTTCCTGCGTTAATTGACCTTAAAGTGCAAATAATAACGGGGAAAACATGTTCAGGGAGGTAGTCTCATGTGTCGAAGGGTGTTCGTGTTTTCTCTGCTCTTTGTTTTCCTGTTCCAGGTTTTCCCCTGTGGTTCTGCGTGGAGCACCCCTGTCCTGGAAACTGATGCCGCTTCGGCAGTGCTTATGGATGCCTATTCGGGAAAAATTTTATACGAAAAGGAGCCTCACAGGCGCCTTGCCCCGGCAAGTGTAACCAAAATCATGACTCTACTCCTCGCCATGGAGGCCCTCGAAAAGGGGAAGGTCGGGTGGAGCGACAGGGTAGTGGCCAGCGAAGCGGCCTGGGAAATGGGAGGTTCGGAAATCTGGCTTGAGCCGGGGGAAGAGATGTCCTTCCGGGAAATGATGATCGCTATCGCGGTCGGTTCTGCTAACGATGCATGTGTGGCCGTTGCCGAGCATCTAGCCGGAAGCGAACAGGCTTATGTTGACTTGATGAACCGGAAGGCAAAAGCGTTAGGATTGAAAGACACCCATTTCGTAAACTGTCATGGCCTTCCCGCAAAAGGGCACTATACCAGCGCCTACGATATGGCCGTAATTTGCCGGGAAGCTCTTAAATATCCAGAGCTGTTGAAGCTTACCGGAATAAAGCACTATTATAAACTGCGCGGCGGGAAAACCAGGCTTGACAATACGAATAAACTGCTCTGGTGGTACGACGGAACCGACGGTTTCAAGACAGGCTGGACCACCGAAGCCAATTACTGTTTGGCCTCGACCGTGAAGCGGGGCAATTTGCGCCTGATTTGCTCGGTTTTTGGAGTTCCGGAACCCGGCGGTCACTTCCGGGAGTCTGTCAAGCTGTACAATTGGGGTTTTGCCAATTATAATCTTAAAAAGTTATTTGATACCGGGCAGCAGGTTGGGGAAGTGCGGATCGACAGAGGAGTCAGGGAACGGGTGGAGGCTGTAGCTCCCCGTGTCGTAGGCGTCCTTGTGAAGAAGGGTGAGGACCAAAAAGTTAAAAATGAAATAAGATTGAAATCCTCTATCTCCGCACCCGTCCGTAAAGGTACCCGGCTGGGTGAGTTGCTGGTTTATGTTGATGGGCGTGTCAGCGAAAGGGTTCCGGTAGTTGCCGGTAATGATGTGCCAAAAGGCACCCTCTGGCAGCAGTTCAAAAAGAGTTTCCGTTCTCTGGCATTTTAGACCAGCAGGATAAAGCTCTCTACACGTTTATCTGGTCTGCATTTCATCTTTAAAATTACCCCTGGAGGAGGGGTTTTTTTATGCCAGAATTTAGCAGGATTTAATAGGGAGACGGAGAAATGTTATTGAAAAAAGACAGGAGGGGCAGTGGCTTGGGTAGCCTCGAGATCAAGAAACAAAGGAATATTTTAATTGTAAGCATATATGGGGAATTTGATCTCTCTGCGGCAGATTACTGCAGGCGTGACATCGATCAAAAAATGAGAGAGTACGGTGCAAAGCATATCTTATTCGATTTGGACGGAGTTACGTTTATAGATAGCTCAGGTCTTGGGGTGATTCTGGGAAGATACCGGAAAGTGACCGAACAGGGAGGAAAAGTGGCCATATCTAATGCGTCTCCAAAAATCTTAAGAATATTAGAGCTGGCGGGGTTGTCACGCTTGATATCTATTTATCCGGATGCGTCGAACGCCCTCCGGCAGCTTGCATAGAATGGGGGGAGTTACTTGGGCCTGCGCAACAAAGTCAAGCTGGAATTTCTGAGCCGTCCTGAAAATGTGGCTTTGGCGCGTGTAACCGTTGCCACCGTTGCTGCCGAAGTTGACTTTAATCTCAGCGACATCGAAGAAATTAAAGTTGCAGTCTCGGAGGCAGTTTCCAATGCCGTAATTCATGGGTACGAGGAGCGGACCAATGGGATTATCACCCTCACCGTCAACCTTTATACCGATCGCCTTGAAATTATTATCGAGGATGCGGGTAAGGGGATTGAGGACCTGAACCGGGCCCTGCAGCCCGGATCAGGCAGTGATCCCGAGCGCATGGGTTTAGGCTTTGTCTTTATGAAATCCTTCATGGATGAGGTGGACATTTGGACGGAAGTCGGCAAGGGAACCAGGGTTAAGTTGGTGAAATCGCTGCCGGGTGTTTGTAAAATTCAAAACTGTGTCAGGAACTGAGAGGCTGGAAATGGGTTCCTTACAGGACATGAGCATTCCCCGTTTCCCCCTCCTGACGGAGAGGGAAACCGTTCGCCTGTTAAAAAAAGCCCGCAAGGGGGATCAAAAGGCAAGAGAAAAACTGGTTAGCTGCAACTTCCGGCTGGTTTTTACCATTGTCAAACGCTTTGAGGGGCGTGGTTTTGACCCGGAAGATCTTTTTCAAATCGGCGTAATCGGCCTGATCAAGGCTATAGATAACTTTGACCCCGATTATGGTGTGAGGTTTTCTACATACGCGGTACCGATGATTATCGGTGAAATCAAGCGGTTTCTTAGAGATGATCATCCGATCAAGATCACCCGGGCCTTGAAGGAAAAAGGAATTCTTGTTAAACGGATACGGGAGAAGCTGGTGCGCGAGTTGGGCCGGGAACCCACCGTAGGAGAGATCGCCGCAGCTTTGAATTTAGGAAAGGAGGAAGTTACAGCGGCTCTGGAAGCCGCTCAACTGCCGATGTCTCTTTTTGAAACCCTTAATAATAACCATAACGAGGGAGATTCCCTCAGTGTTCTGGATTGTTTGAGCAGTGAAGGCGAGCAGGAGCATGCCTGGTTGGAGAGAATCGCCCTGCGGGATGCTTTAACCAGGCTGCCCGAACGGGAGCGGCGAATTATCTGGTTGAGGTTCTTTGAGGATAAAACCCAGGCCGAAGTGGGTGCACTGCTCGGTTTATCCCAGGTTCAGATTTCCAGGTTGGAACGGCAGGCAATGGCAAGACTCCGGGATCATCTGAGGTCCTAGCGAGCCCCTGAATATTTAGAAAGAGAAAGGAGATAATACAAAAAGAAAAAACCAAAAGGGGGCGAGAACTTGCATGCAAAAGTGATTGAACTCGTAGGAGAATCGGAGACAAGCTGGAAGGATGCCGTAAGATCCGCCATCAGGGAAGCATCTAAAACTGTGGGTAATATCACCGGTGTCGAAGTGTTGAATCTTACGACAAATGTTGTCCACGGCGATATTATGGAATACAAGGCCAATGTCAAGATAGCTTATGCCGATGGAGATAAAGGTGGCCTGTAATTCAGGGAATAGGAGTATCTGGTAGGGGGTACTCCTATTTTTTTAGGTATTGGTGGTGATCGTCTGATGACCCAGAGCCAGGGACAGGGTAATCTGCAACAGCAAAAAATGCAGCAGGAATTGCAGCAAGAGTATAAGCAGTTGGTAAAAAACGTTAAGCCGAGACCACCTGTCTTGAAAAACACAATTCTGGCGTTTCTGGTTGGGGGTGCGATTTGCCTCATCGGGCAACTGATTCTCTGGTTTTTGAAAAAAGAAGGGCTTGGTGACAAGGAAGCCGCTGCAGCCACCGCTGCAATCATGATTTTCTTAGGGGCTTTACTGACCGGATTGGGGATCTATGACGTAATTGGTAAATACGGTGGAGCGGGGTCTATGGTTCCCATCACCGGCTTTGCCAACTCCATTGTCGCACCGGCAATGGAGTTTAAGCGGGAGGGTTTTGTTTTCGGAGTGGGTGCCAGATTGTTTACGGTAGCAGGGCCGGTTCTGGTTTATGGATTCCTGGTATCTACCGTGGTTGGTTTAATCTATTATTTGATACGTTAGGTGATGGAAATCGAGAAAAAAGTAGGTCAGCAATCGATCCGCTTTGTCAAACCAATCGTCATCACGTCAAGTGCCAGTGTGGTTGGGAGTACGGAAGGGGCAGGCCCTCTGGCAGACACCTTTGACTGGATTGTCGAAGATCTCCTGTTTGGGGAGCAGTCATGGGAAAAGGCGGAGTGCAAGATGCTCCGGGAAAGTGCGAAACTGGCTCTCCGTAAGGTAAATCTTCAGGAAAAAGATATCGACTATTTCCTGGCCGGTGATTTGTTAAACCAGATTATTTCCGCAAATTATGCGGCTAGGGGGATTGCGATCCCGTTCTTCGGTTTATTTGGAGCGTGTTCAACATTCGTTGAAGCCATGCTGGTTGCAAGTATTTTGATTGACGGCGGATTTGCCAGGCGTGTTCTGCTTGCTTCTTCCAGTCACCATAATACCGCCGAACGCCAGTACCGTTTCCCCACCGAGCAGGGGGTGCAGCGCCCCCCTTCCGCCCAGTGGACCGTGACGGGGAGCGGGGCGCTGCTGCTGGAAGAGTCCGGAAACGGGCCCAGAGTAACCATGGGAACCGTCGGAAAAGTGATCGACATGGGGATGACCGATGCCAACGATATGGGTTCGGCCATGGCTCCGGCCGCGGCGGATACCCTTGTTAACCACTTTCAGGACACCGGAACAAATCCTGGCAGCTACGATCTCATTTTAACCGGTGACCTCGGGGCTGTAGGCAAAGCTGCATTAATCAAACTTTTGCAGCAGCGCGGCTACCGGGTGGGGGAGAACTATCATGATTGCGGTATGCTTATCTACGATCTGGAAAAACAGGACGTCCATTCAGGCGGTAGCGGGTGCGGTTGTGCCGCCGTGGTGTTTTCGGGACATATCCTGCGGCAGTTGTGGGAAAAGAAGTACCGAAAAATTCTTTTTCTGGCTACCGGTGCACTGATGAGCCCCACCAGTGCCCAGCAGGGGGAAACAATCCCGGGTATAGCGCATGCCGTAGTTGTTGAATTTAACTGAAAGGGGGCCGATCTTGTGCAATTTCTGCTGGCTTTTGTGATTGGTGGGATCATTTGTGCAATCGGACAGCTGTTTATAGACCTTACCAGAAGCTCTGTTACTCCGGCTCACGTTCTTGTTGGATATGTGACTGCCGGGGCGATCTTAAGTGCGCTGGGTTTGTATCAGCCGTTGGTTAACATCGCAGGGGCAGGAGCCACCATCCCCCTTTCCGGTTTCGGCCACAGCCTGGCTCAGGGTGCCATCAAGGCCGTCCAGACCAGAGGTTTGCTGGGTGCGTTTGCAGGAGGTGCAGAGGCCACGGCAGCAGGAATTGTGGCTGCCGTTGTTTTTGGATATGCAGCCGCAGTTCTTTTCAACCCGCGCAGCTAAATTTCAAAGAAGAATTTGCCTTTTTAAGATAAATTACCTAAAATATGTTTTAGACAAGACTGGGCTAAAGAAGGTCGTGAGTATGATTAAGGTGGGAATACCGCGCGCCCTTTTGTTTTATTATTACTACCCGCTTTGGCGGGCATTTTTCACTGAGCTGGATGTCCAGGTTATTGTTTCACCTGAAACCAACAAGAGAATCCTGGACGCCGGGTTGCGTAGTGCTCTGGGAGAGGCGTGTCTCCCTGTAAAGCTTTTTTTTGGGCATGTGCTGGAATTGTCCGACAAAGTAGATTATTTATTTGTACCGCGCTTGATCAGTGTGGAACAGAAGGAATACATCTGCCCAAAATTCATGGGACTTTCCGATATGTTGCGGGCTCGTCTGCCGAATCTCCCGCCTATTATAGACACAGCTTTTGACGTTAGCGAACGGAGAGGGTTTGATTGGCCTCACTTCTTTGAGAAGGTCGGGAGCATCTTTACCCGCGACAGGCATCTGATCAAGCGAGCCTATTGTTCTGCCCTGGAAGCAGATAAGAATTTCCGGAGGCTTCTTAACAGCGGCCTGCTTCCACCGGAGGCGATGGATGCCGGGAAGGGGATGAGCGAGGCGGCTGCCACATCGGTTGCCTCCCAGGGTTTCTTGAAGATAGGTCTGCTCGGGCACCCTTATAACCTTTATGACTCATACATCAGCATG
Source organism: Syntrophomonadaceae bacterium (assembly GCA_012840385.1). Lineage (GTDB taxonomy): Bacteria > Bacillota > DSM-12270 > Thermacetogeniales > Thermacetogeniaceae > DULK01. The sequence continues at coordinate 2,831 of DULK01000022.1, read as the reverse complement.
AACCTGATCGGAAAAGTGCGTCAAATGGGAGCCTCGGTGATCACTGCTGCTTCCGTGCCTGATGATTTAATTGAGAGCCAGACGAAAAAGCTTCCCAAAAGGCTTTTTTGGACGCTGGGAAAACAGATGATCGGAGCGGCCTTGACGTTTTTTGAGAACGAGCAGTTGGATGGGGTAATCTACCTGACTTCTTTCGGATGCGGGCCGGAGTCGCTGGTTGGTGAGTTGGTGGAAAGGTGGGCAAAGCACAGGGCCAACCTTCCCTTTATGATGCTGACCATCGACGAGCACACCGGGGAGGCAGGTATGGTGACGCGACTGGAGGCGTTCACAGAAATGATCAAGCGGAGGAAGAAGCATGAAAATTACGTATCCGCATATGGGAAACCTGTACATTGTTGTTAGGGCACTTTTAACCAGCCTGGGAGTGGATCTGGTCTTGCCACCCCCCACCTCAAGGCGCACCGTGGAGTTGGGTGTGCGCTATGCCCCGGAATTTGCCTGCTTTCCTCTTAAACTCAACCTGGGTAATTTCCTTGAGGCAAGGGAGTTGGGAGCGGATACCATATTGATGGCGGGAGGTGTCGGACCCTGCAGGTTCGGTTACTATGCCCAGGTGCAGAAGGAAATACTCGATGATCTCGGCAAATCTATGGATATGGTGGTCCTGGAGCCCCCTGATGTAAGCTGGAGGGAAGTAAAGGACAAGATCAGGTATGTGGTGGGGGATATTTCCTGGTGGCGCATCTTTAAGGCGATCAGGTTTGCATGGTATAAGGCCCGGGCGGTTGATACGGTCGAGGAAAGGGTGCTTTTCCTGCGCCCTCGGACCTACGAGCCGTATCGGCTGGAGGAATACAGGCGTCAGGCCCTGCGCAGAATTGATGAAGCAAGCGACAAGCGTGAGATGGACGAGATTCTCCGGGATTTCAACAACCAGTGCCGGACGTTGCCCTTGAAATCCGGGCCTTTTCTCAGGGTGGGTTTTGTGGGAGAGATATTTACCGTGCTGGAGCCTTTTGCAAATTACGACATGGAGAGGCGTTTGGGGTTGTTGGGAGTGGAAGTGACCCGCAGCATTTATTTGAGTGCCTGGATCAACGAGCATCTTTTCGGCGGCCTGCTCCGGGTAAAGGGTATGGAGCACGTTGACAAGCTGGCCGCGCCCTACCTCAACAGCTTTGTTGGAGGTCACGGACAGGAAACGGTTGGTTCCACCGTGGAATTCGGCAGACAGGGGTATGACGGGGTGGTGCATGTTGCCCCATTTACCTGTATGCCCGAAATCGTGGCTCATTCCATACTTCCTGCCGTTTCTAAGGATTATGGGATTCCTACGTTAACATTTTACCTGGACGAGCAGTCGGGTGAAGCAGGGATACAAACCAGGCTTGAGGCCTTTGTGGATTTGATGGCGGCAAGGCGCGAGAAAAGAAGAAAGGAGAACCTGTAATGGATCTTTACCTGGGAATAGATGTCGGGTCTGTCAGTACGAACCTGGTTCTGCTCGATGCTGAGGGAGAGCCATATCTACAGCCCCTTTACCTGCGTACACAGGGCCAACCGATCGCGGTCTTACAGCAGGGTTTGGCCCTGCTCGAGGAGCAACTCTCTCCTAACGACCGGATCTGCGGGGTCGGTACAACGGGAAGCGCCCGCTTCCTGGCGGGTGTCCTGGTTGGAGCCGATGTGATCAAAAACGAAATAACGGCGCACGCCGTAGCCGCTTTGAAAATCGTACCTGATGTCCAGACAATCCTTGAGATAGGTGGGCAGGATTCCAAGATAATCATCCTGCGGGATGGAATTGTGGTGGATTTTGCCATGAATACGGTTTGCGCCGCCGGCACCGGTTCCTTTTTGGATCAGCAGGCCTTTCGCCTTAATTTATCTATTGAGGAGTTCGGAGAGAAGGCCCTCGAAGCGACCAACCCCGTCAGGATTGCGGGACGGTGTACTGTATTTGCCGAGTCGGACATGATCCATAAACAGCAAATGGGGCACACCTTACCGGATATTATTGCCGGTCTCTGTGAGGCGCTGGTGCGCAATTATTTGAATAACGTAGGAAAAGGTCTGGAAATCCTGCCCCCTGTCGTTTTCCAGGGAGGTGTTGCCGCTAACCTGGGTATGCGGGCGGCCTTTCAGAAGGCCCTCCAGACAGAAATTATCGTTCCCCCCTATTTCAATGTGATGGGGGCGTTCGGCGCGGCCCTGCTTGCCATTGATCACGCGGCAGAATACGGGGAAACCAGATTTCGCGGCTTTAGGGTCTCCGAAATCCAGTTTCAACCCCGGAGCTTTATCTGCAAGGGTTGTCCGAACGCCTGTGAAGTGGTCGAAATTAAGCAGGGAAAACAGGTGCTTGCCCGTTGGGGGGATCGCTGCGGGCGATGGGGCGTCACTGAACAAGATGCCAGCCAGGCCGGTCGGAGCCATCTCAAGTCGATATCTTGATAAGGTGATCTACGTTAATAATCCTATTTATTTATCTTTACGCTTGCTCCCTGACGCTCAATGCAGTTTCATCGGTTGAACCATCCCGGAATGAATTATGAGACCGGGTTGTTGATACTATGGCAGGCCACCACGCCGCCTCCGGCGGCACCAACAGAGTATGAAAATACCCGACGGATCTACCGGCGAGCGACCTATGGAAGGCCGGGTAACAGGACAGGCGAAGCGAGGATGACAGGTCGGGATGCGAGTACAGGCACCTCTTGACCTGCGATGGAATAGATTTGAAACGAGGCCAAACGCGGCGTTTGACAGAAGCAGTTCGCAACTTGTTACACAGCATCCCAGAGCTGTCCTGAAGCGAGCCGTCGTCC
>DULK01000021.1 GCA_012840385.1 Syntrophomonadaceae bacterium | reverse complement strand
TGTGATTTTTCAAAATAAACTTACCACTATTTTGCAAACTAAACCAGCCAGTTAATTCGAAAAAATAAGGTAAATTTTCAAAATAAAACAGTTCATCGAGAGCCGGGTTATCAAATTGTCACAATCTTTTGGATAGCAAAAAAGGGCTGAGATTCACACCTCAGCCCTTCCTGAACAACAGTATCATCAGAACCCCAGCTCACCAGCAGCCTGTCTGACGATATCCTCATTCACAGGGCAAACCTTGAGCTGAGCGCCAAGCATAAGAGCGGTGCCGGCGAGATTGTTCACCATTCTCGGCCAGCCCCGGGAGTTGGAAGCGATAGCCTCGACAGCCGAATCGGTGAACAGGGGATGATTGGCTCCCGCCAGCTTCAGGTGGTGTTCAATGTAACCCTTGACCTCATCCCTCTCCAGAGGCTCCATCTTGTAGCGCATCACCACCCGCTGGGCGAGGGACTGCGTCTGGCTTAAGCCCAGGCGGTTCAGCAGGAACGGCAGCCCGCAGAGAACGAAGACAAACGGGTTCAGCGAATCCATCGAGAAATTGAAGAGCAGGCTCAAATCCAGCAGGAACTTGGGTGAAGCCAGGTGCATTTCATCTAGGATGAAGACGGGAGTGATCCTTCTCTCCTGAAAGAGGTTGAGCACAGAGCGCTGGATCTGCTCGAAGAGGTCGATCTTGCGGAATTTGGGCTATTCACCCAGCCCGCCGGCCAGCCCCCGGTAAAAATCCATCACCGTTCCGGTAGACAGTGGGAGGTAGATCACCCTGTACAGGGCCGGGTTCAACCCTGCCGCAAGGGAGCGCAGGGCAAAGGTCTTTCCCGACCCCGGCTCCCCCACCAGGACACCGATTCCCCTTGCTCTCACAAGGTACTGCAGCCTGGCCTTCGCCTCCGACCAGTTTCTCGAAGGGAAGTAATCCTCCGGTGCGATCCCCTTCGAGAAAGGCTCCCCTGACAGGGAATAAAACGCCCGGTACATCACCCTTTCCCCTCCTCATCCAGCATCCTGGCGAAAGAGAGGGACCGGTCTCTTTTCACCCGGGCGTTGTCGGCCAGGTTGACCGGCTTCGCCTCGGCCACCATGACACCGCCGGCAAAGACGAACACCCTCCCGGGATTCTCAGGGTCGAAGCGGACTTCTATCTTCTGCCCGATGAACTGGGGCGGCACCTCGAAGAGCCGCTTGTTGAGGGAGATGGTGCCGTCGTGCTTCACGGTGCGCCTCTCCCGCTGCAGGAACAACTGCTCCAAGGAAGCGGGGTCCTCCACCATTCTGACCTGGCTTGCCTGGGACAGGAACTTGTCCAGGGGACTCATACCCAGAGCAGTGTGTACACTCCGGTGGTAATCCGTCTCCAGCCACTCCCAGAAGGCCCGGTTCAGGGATTCAAGAGAGGAGAGGTCGTCCGGTTCCAGCCGGGAGTAGAAGCGCTGTTTTACCGTTAAAAAGAACCTCTCGATTTTCCCCTTGGCTTGGGCATCGTACGGCCTGGTGTGGATGAGGGCGATACCTAAAGAGGCGCAGACCACATGGAACTGGTCGGAGTGGTAGATCTTCCCATTGTCCACGTAAACCATCCTGGGTATCCCCCGGCGCAGAAGAGCCTCCTTGAAGACTATCTTCAACGAATCGTATTTCTCCGAAAGGCAGAACCGGGCAAAAGGGATGAGGCGCGAGCAGTCGTCGATAAAGGCAAAGAGGAAGGCCTGCACCTTCCTGCCGTTCAGCTTGAGGTAGGGGCCGTAGGACACGTCCCCCTGCCAGAGCATGTTGACGGTGTCGTAGGCAAACCTCTTGCGCTCCGGTTCCCTGCGGATTTCCCCCCTCACCAGGTCCTGCCTTTTCAAAAACCGGTAGACTGAGGAGTAGGAGAAATCACAGGGCAGAATGACCCCTTTGGCGATCAGCTGATCGTAAAAGACCGAGACCGGGATACCGGGTTGCTCCTTCCTCAGAGAAAGCAGCCTCTCCTGCAGTTCTGGCGGGATCTTCCTGCTCTGCCCCCTGTCGGAACGGGCTTTCGGCTTGAGCCCTTCAAACCCCTCCCTCCGGTAATCCCTCACCCAGCACTCGATGGTTTTGGGAGCGTACTCCTTCAGGCCCATAGTGGGGGACCTGGTGCACCCTGTCGGCTACTTCGGCCAGATACTCCCGGATGTTGGTCACCTGCCCCTGCAGGATAGGGGCAATCAGGCCAAAGCGAAACAGCGCTACCTTCTCTCTTTCCTTTTCGTCCATGGAATCTTCCTCCTGAATCATGAGTTTTGATGCCGTTTGGCCACACGTAACAGTCTAAAATCAAGTGGAAAGGTTCCATGCAAAAGCTCTGTGTTTAAAAAGTTCTTCCCATTAGGCCCGGAGGAATAGTAAAATTAAAGTGCCATAAAGCTGTGACGAAAATGACTGAAGAACCTTTGGGAGAAGGCCGAGGCGCAAGCCCCGATCATTTTCAGCAGCTTTATGGCCTTCTCTTGATGGGGTTCCGGGAACTGATCCCTTAAGCCCGGGTCCCTAAAAAACATCTCCACTGCCTTCAGGTTCTTGAGAAACCGCCTCCTGTAGAACTGGACCTTCTGGTAGTACGCCTTGAGCTTCCTCAAGATAAAATGGCCTTTCAAGCATCCCAGGATGAAACCCACAGTGTGTTGATAGTGAGGGAGGAGGAAAGAGGGCAGGACAGAGATTGTTTTCTTGCAGCAGGAGCACTTGAATCTCCTGATAACAATCCGCAGTTCTTTCTTAAAGGGCAGAGCGTATCTTGAGTAAAAACCATGTTTCTTCAGGGTGCCTTTGGCGTGGCACATGGGACAGAAATCGATGACGGGGAAGTTGTTATTTTCTTCCCTCTTGCTGTACTCTAAAGGTGATACCCCAAAGTCATGCATGATCTGCAAAGCAAGTTGCCTCCCTGGAAGTGATAAAAAATGTGCCATAATTTTAGCACAATAAAGAGGCAACATCTCTCTCACAAAGAAATTTATTTTGACAAGATCCTCCCGGTTTCGGAGGGGTTACTGGAGAAATTCACAACCATTGTATGTGTGGGAGGTTTTTTGTTATGGTTAGCCATCGGGCCGCCTAACCGCATAATTACTTCCTGATGGCAGCAGAAAGGGTCTTTTGCTTTCTGGTTAGCCGGATGTTCTTAACAGCCATATTTGACGCCCATAATTACGGGATTTTGGTGTCAATACCCGGTTTTTTGGAACAAGAAGGATTTTTTTCGGCTGTGCAGAATACTTCTGGTATGCAAATTGTCAAGAAATTAGCGCCATTACAAAGGAGTACCCCTCTCCTGCTCGCAGCCATCCAGTTTGTCTTGCTGCTGGCGGCGTTCCTGGTTTTTGTTTCTAACACTCCTGCAGTCAGCGAAAGCATTTTGAAGCAGGTGATCATTTTTGGCTCCCTTGCGCTAAGCATAGTATTGAGCGTATTGGTGGGCCGGAGGCTGATAGCTGTTTCTCGTCGAGAAGCGGATCTGGCCATCAAGGAGGCCATGGCGGAACACAAACAGAAGATTATCCAGGCGATGGACTTTCAGAACCGGGGCTTCCTTGAACACGTAGACCGGATCTCAGACTTATTGGATGGCGGGCGGATCAGCGAACTGAGAGATTACCTGGAATGTGTTTCCAATAAAGTCACCCGTCTTAACGACATTATCCAGGTCGACAACCCCATCATCGGCGCTCTTCTTAAAAGCAAGCTGGCCGAAGCTGATATTCGCAGAATCCGGCTGGATATCGACATCGATGTTTCTCTGGCCAGGCTGGGCCAGGATTCACCTGCCCTGGCCAGGATCATGGGCAACCTCATCGACAACGCTTTTGACGCCGTCCTTTCCGGGGAGGAGTACCAGAAAACTGTATCTGTCAGGCTCTTCCGGACCGGACCCTTGCTGCAGTTGGAGGTCTGCAACAGGGGGCCTGTTATCCCCGAAGAAGAATTAGGACTGATTTTTGAGACGGGGTATACCCAAAAGGGAGAAGGGCACAGCGGTTTGGGGCTCCACATAGTTAAGACTTTGACTGAAGAATTGTCAGGCATAGTCGGGGTCTCGTCAGATAAGACGAATGGAACCAGATTCACGGTAATGATCCCTGCAAAGTATTAAGGGGGCCAATCATAAAATGGGTTTCCGGGAAGTTTGGAGGGCATAACAGATGTCCACCACCTGTTTCAGAGTTATCGTTGCCGATGACGATGAACCCATCTGCAATCTGGTCAAAAGCTACCTGAGTTCGTTTGAAGAAGTAGAAGTAATAGGAATTGCCTTAAATGGTGAAGAGCTTCTGACGCTCGCCAGGGAAGAGAAACCTGATGCCCTGTTCGTAGATATACAAATGCCCGGCCTGGATGGGCTGTCGGTGGTTTATACTTTGCAGCAGGAATTTCCAAACCTGTTCGTAGTTTTTATAAGTGCATACCCCAGGTATGCCGTTGAGGCCTTTAATCTCGATGCCACCGACTTTATCACGAAACCTGTCACCCGCGACAGGCTGGCTAAAGCGTTAGCGAAGCTGAAGCGGTTCAGCCATTTCGCCGCTGCACACCGGGGAATCAACAACTCCGTCACAAGAGATGGCAGTCAAGACCGGCTGCTGCTTAAGCTGGGTCACGGGGCAATCCTGATAAACAAAAGCACCATCTTTTTCATTGAAAAGCAGGGCAAGAAGTCCATCATTCACACCACGCGGGGCCGGTACGAAACACCGCATTCCCTGGCCGACCTGGAGAAATCCCTGTCGGAACCTGAATTTTTCCGCTGCCACAAAAGCTTTATCATTAACACCCGGATGGTCGAGCGAATAACACCCTACGCGGACAGGAGCTACGAGGTTAGTTTCTACAGCTACTCCGAGAAGGTCACGATGCGCCGGGAGAAGTTTGAGGAGTTCTGCAGCTTGCTGAACAAACTTAGCAAGTAATAATGGATAGGGCCGTCCCTAATCTGGTTCTAAGCTACGGCGCTCAAGCGATTGCTCCTGCAAAGAGGAGTCAGATCAGATGCCAATCTCTATAGATACATTACAGTTGACCTTGAATAATAGAGGATCACGTAAATGCGAGAAGCGCGCAGGTGGTATTTGATTTGGCGGATCCAAGTCTCATCGATGTATTGGTAAGATTCCTTACTGTGTTATTGAGTACTGCGGTTTTGTGGCCCTTTACCCTGATGCTGGTGGGGTATGATATTTGGAAGAACAGAAGAATAACCTTTTTGCTGGTTATACTGGAATCCATCCTATGGACTTTTACTTTCTATCTACCACAGGCACTACGCGCTGTCTTAAACGAATTGATTTTGTTCGCCGGTTTTAAGTGGGGGTTAGGATTCCGTACCGCCCGTTCCTTTGCGGCTCTTATCGTTTTTCACATCGTAGTGACACTTCCAGCAGACTTAATAGCCTGGATTGTCTTTCTATATGCCTTTCACATTTCGCCGGCGGAATTCTATACCTCGCATACCTTACAACTCCTTTATCCCTGGACCTTTGTTCCGGTTTACCTCCTGCTGATTTATATTGGGTACCGGAGAGGCTGGTGTATTTTCCGGGAAGTCAGTTATTTTAAACTAAAAGCCGGCTTACTGGCCATCCCCTTTGTTCAGTTATTGCTTCTTTACATAGTGATTGCGGAAGATATGGGAAACCCGCATTTTCGGATGGATGCTACGAGTCCGGTGACCATTGCCTACCTCCTTGTTGCTTTAGCTGTAGCAGTAAGCCTGTATTCTCTTTGGAGAACATTTCAATATGCTGGCCGGGAAGCATTCATTCAGGCCCAGGAAAAGGCGGCCCTTGAGATGGAGGACCGCGTTAATGCGATCCGGGCGCAGCGCCACGACTTCATCAACCATATCCAGATCCTCTTGGCCCTTCTCCAGGAAAACCGCATCCCGGAGATGAGAGAGTATGTAAAAAGCATTCTTCGAGAGGTCGAATCCACTGAGTAACTGAGGTCGCCCACACCCGGTTTCTCAAAGGGAAGTCCTAAAAAGAATCCAGCCTTATCTGGTCAAAATATTTTTTTAATGAGATAATGTCGGCCTTTTTCGCAACCCTGTTTGGCTTTCTATCCGAATTTTTTATTTTGCTCAGGCATTTGGGGCAATAAAAATAAGGGCTTTTTTTCACCTGTTCGCTTTCAAACCAACTCCAGCCGCAAGAATTGCAGATGACTTTAAACCACCGGATTGTGAATCCCTGCTGAGCATTCAATTCAGTATTACTCATAAAATTTACCTCCATGTTTTGTTTGCTGCTTTTTTATGTTAATTACTCTTTAACGCGGTTGATCTTTCATGACCACGTATACATATAATTTTCTCTTTTTCTGACGTCTGTGTAAACCCGTAGGAAAGCAGGAATAGCGATTTTCGAGCCGGAAAAATCCGGCAGGGAAACATCATCGCCGGTCTGGGTACAGGGTGAAAGTCTTTCAGAGCAAAGCCGTCCGTGAACTGACCTCTACGAGCGACATAGGCCTGGACTAAATCCTGTAAGGGTGAACTTTATCGTGGACGCTGCATCGTAGGAGTTCTGCCGCTTCAAGGACATGATTGCCACAATGCAGGGCATGGGCATCAACTGCAGATGGTCGCCCAGTCGTATGAGGTGTCAATTGCATGGGAAGGGTTTGTGGATTAATTTGTCCGGGCATTCCAAAAACGGAGACAATGTGATGTTTCAGTAATAAGACAATAGGCTAATTTTTTATAAAAAAATTGATCAAAATTTTGGGTATTGAGAAGGAATTAAGTATATTATGTCAAAGATAAATAATCCTAAGAAATGATGAGGTTAAGGAGGCGAGCAAAGTGACATTATATTACAGAGATACCAAAGTAGCCCAAGGGGGGGGGGGTATATTCTAACAACGAAACCATAAAATGGTATTTATGTAACTTGTTATTTTTATGTATATTACCTCCTCGATTTATTCTCACGCCTACTTAACTCTTCCTGAGCTTCTGCTGCCGTTGGGCAGAGTATCTTCTCATCTGTTTTTCCCATTCTAACATTAATATCACACGATATTCTAAGCTTTCCGCTAATTATTTTTATTTCGGAAGGCTGTTATGAAATCTTTGCATTTCGCAGATTCGTTGCAATCGAATTAAATAACGGCATTTTTGCCGTAATTTAAAAATAAATAATGGAGGTATGAGCATGGCAGTTGAGAAGAAACTGGCTACACCACCGTCGCGCGGTGCGGGAAAAGGAGAGTCGAAATCGGAAGTGGCAGCCAGGGAACAAGTTGATCGGAGGAAACTGGAGGCGGAGCGGAGGCAGGCGCGTACCTACGCCAAGCAGCAGCAGATAGCCGAGCGCATCGCTGCTGCCACGGACGAACTCTCTTCGCAAGTGCAGGAGGCATCCAGCGCCTGTGAGGAACTAAAGTCGGCCATGGACCAGATAGCATCCGGCGCCCAGCAGGCAGGAGGAGCCTCCGAGGAGTCACTGGCGGCAATCACACAAATACTGGGAAATGTCAGGAATGCGGCCGAAGCGGCGAAGCTCTCCCTGGAAAAAGGAATCGCAATCCAGGACCTTGTCAGGGTCAATTCCGGGGAGATTGAGGGGATGATCCAGGGGGTCAATGCCGCAGCGGACAAAAACGCCGAATCCGCCCGGCTCGTAGGGGAACTGGAAAAGATGGCCGAGAACATCGGCGGCATTGTATCGACAGTTGTAAACATAGCCGACCAGACCAACCTCCTTGCACTGAATGCAGCCATCGAAGCCGCCCGTGCGGGGGAACACGGCAAGGGGTTTGCAGTGGTGGCGGACGAGGTGCGTACGCTGGCAGAGACGTCTGAGAAGGCGGCGAACGACATCAGGGACCTGGTGGGGATTATCCAGAACGAGGTGCGGTCCATAGCCGAGGAGATCAACAAGGCGGCGGAAACAGCCCGGCAGGAGGTGGAGAAGGGAAAGACCGTCACTGCCGACCTGGTCGTGATAGCTCGGGACATGGCCGGCGTGGTGGACGGCTCCCGGGAGATCGAAAAGCTGTCGCAGGAATCAACGGTGGCTGCAGAGTCGTTTCGTGAGGGTTCGGCCCAGATTGCCAGGACGGCACAGGAGCAGGCGCAGGCAGCACAGGAGGTGCTAGCCTCGGTAGAGCAGCAGACCGAGGCACTGGAGCAGATCTCCACAAGCGCCGCCGAGCTTGCGGAGATGGCCGACGTGCTGCGGTCCTCTACCGATGTCCAGAAATCGGCGGAAGGACTTGCGGCGGCAGCGGAGGAACTCTCGGCTGCCATCGAGGAAATGAACCGGTCGGCGCAGCAAATCATGTCGGCACTCGAACAAGTCTCCCAGGGTGCTGAGCAGCAGGCGAAAGCTGCGGAAAATTCCTCGACTGCTGCAGGGCAGCTTGAAAAGGGAGCCAATGTCATCATGGAGAAGGCGAATGCCTCCCTGGAGCGGGTCAAGGCCCTGTCGGACCTCCTCGCCCGCAATAAGTCGAATGTCGACGAGTTGATTTCAGGCATCAATTCCGCTCTCCAGGTCAACATTCAAAACGTCCAAAATATCAGGCAACTGGAGAAGAGGGCACGCCAGATCGACAAGATCGTTGACACGATTGTCAATGTCGGCATTCAGACCAACATGCTTGCTGTAAGCGGGGCAATAGAAGCCGCACGGGCCGGGGAATACGGCAAAGGCTTTGCCGTTGTTGCTTCGGACATACGCAACCTTGCCCAGGACAGCGCCAAAAACGCCGAACAGATCAAGGACCTGGTGAAATCTATTCAGGATCAGGTACAGGTGGTCCTGAAAGACGTGGAGTCCGTTGGGGAGTCCACCAGGGATGAAGTGGAGAAGGCCCGCAAGATTACCGAGGACCTCAAGAGCATCGAACAGGACATGGCCCAGGTGCTGGACAGCGCCCAGGAGGTATCCAACAATGCTGCTCAAATAGCGGCAGCCCTCACCCAGGCACGCAAGGGAGTGGAGCAGATCGCCACAGCCGCCCAGGAGGCTGCGTCGGCTACGGAAGAGGCGTCGGCGGCGGCGCGGCAGCAGGCGGCCGGAGCAGAAGAACTGGCGCGGGCGATCGAAGAGATAGCCGCCATGGCGGACGAACTGCAGCAGCTTTAGGGGGGGTCGGTGATGGCCAATGACACAAAGCAGTTTGTTTCCTTCTATCTTGGAAAGGAGAAGTACGGAATAGACATTGACCTTGTCCAGGAGATCATCCGGATGCCGGAACTGACCAGGGCGCCGCTGGCTCCCCCATACGTAGAGGGGCTGGCCAACCTGCGGGGCACAATCCTCACAGTGGTCAACGGCAGGCTGCGCTTTGGCCTTGAGCGCAGGGAATTCGACGAATCCAGCCGGGTCATTATCATCGACTACGGCGGCAGGAAACTCGGTTTCATCGTAGACCGCGTGTCAGATGTCGTTACCGTTTCCTCCGGTGATATCGAGAAAAAAGAAACCGGACAGGGTGAGTTTGTGGATGCGGTGGCGAAAACGGGCGACGGCGAGCTGGTCCTGGTCGTAAGCACGGCGAAGCTGTTTCCCCGCATCCAGAAGAAGCCAGGTCAAGGTTCCCGTACAGTGGAGAAAAGGGTTCAGGACAAGGCCGAAGAGAAGGAAGGGGAACGCCAGCTTGTCAGCTTCCGCGTTGGAAGCGAAGAATACGCCCTTGACATCATGGACGTTCAGGAGATTGTTCACCTCCCCGAATCCATCAGCAAGATACCGGGCGCTCCGTATTACTGCGAAGGGCTGGCAACGTTGAGGGGGAGGCTCCTGCCGCTGGTGCGCCTGGGCAGCTTGCTCGGTCTCGACGGGGAAGTCTTGGATGATCGCTGCCGGGTAGTCGTGGTAAATATCACGACCGATATCGGGCGTATTACTGCTGGCTTTGCAGTTGACGGAGTATCGGAGGTCCTAAGGGTATCCAGGGAATGCATCGAACCGGTTCCGCCCATGCTCAAGTCGAATGGAACGGGTTTTATCAGCGGGATCTGCAATTTAAGCAGTGAGAGACTTGTCAAAATCCTCGACGCCAGGCGTCTGTTTAATGAATCCGACTACGAAGTTCTTTTCACAGAAGATACCGGGGAAGTAAGCATGGACAAGCATACTGATACAGGTGATGAAGACGATCAGTACGTTACATTTATGCTGGCCGGAGAGGAATACGGTGCTCCAATAGCGCAGGTACAGGAGATCATCAGAGTTCCCAGGATTTTTGCAGTCCCCCGGGCGCCCGAGTTCGTTGAAGGAGTGGTCAATATCCGGGGTCAGGTAACCCCGGTCGTGGATTTGAGAAAACGATTCGGGCTGGAAACAAGCGGCAGAAATGAATCCAGCAGAATAATCGTCGTCGACATCGATAGCACCAGGACCGGTCTTGTCGTGGATGCCGTCAGGGAGGTCCTTAAGCTTTCCCGGCGGGATGTGGATCAGATTCCGGAAATTTTTCTGGAAGCGGACGAGACCGGTTTCCTGAGCGGGATCGGAAAGGTACGTAAGGGGGAACGTATCCTGATCCTGCTGGACTTCATGCGGCTTCTCAGCAAAAAGGAAAGGGATGAGTTGAGAGATCTTGGCAGCGAAGCGGATCAAGGTGCTGGTAGTTGACGACTCCGCACTCATGCGAAAGTACCTGAAAAAAATCCTGGAAGAAGATCCGGCTATAGAGGTTGTGGAAATGGCCCGGGACGGGGAGGAGGCCGTCGAAAAGAACCTTGCCCTGAAGCCCGATGTTATCACGCTAGATCTGAACATGCCGAAGATGGACGGCCTCACGGCTCTCCAGTACATCATGCACACCTCCCCGTGCGCAGTTGTCGTTGTCTCATCCCTCACCCATCGAGGAGCTTTGACCACATTCGAGGCTCTCGAGTTGGGTGCGGTTGACTGCATTGCAAAACCGGAAGGAACAGTTTCCTTGAACCTTGATCGGGTCAGCAGCGAGATCAGGATAAAGGTAAAGGCGGCGGCCAGGGCTAAGCTGAAAATTATGCTCGGCCGGGGGAAGGCTGCCCACCCGGCAGTTGTTAAAAAGACAGCCGTTTCACGGCCCGCTCCTTTTGATCAATCCCTCGATAGGGTCGTGATCATCGGTGTTTCGACCGGGGGCCCCAGGACGCTGGAGGGTATACTGCCAGCGCTTCCGGGTAGCTTCCCGGCTCCCGTGATTGTTGTCCAGCACATGCCGGAAGGCTTTACGAAGTGCTTTGCAGAGCGCCTGGATGCGTACTGCGCCCTCCGGGTGCGGGAGGCGGCTGACGGTGTTCCTCTGGAAAAAGGCACGGTAACCGTCGCTCGAGGAGGGTATCACCTGAAGTTCGCCCGGCGGCCAATTGACAAAAGGCTGGTCCTGCGACTTTCCAGGGACCCGGGTGATGTCCTCTACATACCGTCCGTCTCCGTCACCCTCAGGAGCCTGCGCCAGCATCTGAGAGACAGCCAGATCGTGGGAGTGATGCTCACAGGCATGGGGGATGACGGCGTTGATGAGATGGCCCAAGTTAGGAAAGGCGGCGGTTACACCATAGCCGAGAGCGAGGAAACCGCAGTGGTCTGGGGGATGCCGGGAGAGCTTTGGCAGCGCGGCGGAGCGGACGTTCTGGCGCCGGCTTACGATATAGCACCCTTGATCATCAGGGCAGTGGAGGGAAATAGAAATGGGAGACCTTGAAATCAGTGAGATGAGGAGAATGCTCAGGAATACGGATGAGGAGGAGAGACTAGGAACTGTACTGAAATTGGGCAGCCTCGATCACCCCGACGTCATACCGATCCTGGTGGAGGTCCTTGAGAGTGATACGAGCCGCACAGTGCAGGAGGCCTGCATCATATCCCTCATCCGCATCGGCACCGAAGCAGTAGCAGAGGAGGTCGCCAGGCTGCTCAGGCACAGTGATGCATTTGTTAGAAATGCTGCCAGCGAGATTTTACAGATAATCGGTGAGGCTGCGGAAAGAGTGATTTCCGGTCTCCTGGGTGACCCTGATCCAGATGTGCGCCAGCTGGCAGTAAGGGCGCTTGGCAGAGGAGAGTTATCATCCGCAACGCTTCTGCTTCGCGAGGTTGTGCTAAATGATATTGATGTGAATGTTGTAGGTAGCGCTGCCGAATATCTGGGTGAAAAGGGCGGTTCGAGGGAGGATGTGGAAGCCCTTAAACTGGCGTGCCAGCGCTTTTCAGACCCCTTCCTTAATTTTGTGGTGGAAGAAGCGCTGGTGAAGATTGGAGCTGGCTGAATTTATGAACGAGACAGCAATCAATATTTCAAATGAAGAATATACCCTTCTAACCGATTTCATCAGAAATAAAACCGGTCTCTCTTACGATGATAAGAAGCGCTACTATGTGGAGAAGCGCATTTGTGATCGCATGCGTGCAACGAAACTTGAAAGTTTCCGGAGATACTTCCAGTACCTGCAAGGTGATCTCTCGGGACGGGAGCTCCAGATACTGCTCAACCGCCTCACCGTAAACGAGACTTATTTTTTCAGGGAATACGAACAGCTCAAGTGCTTCGCCGAGGAGGCCCTCCCTGAAATTATCGCCAATGCAGGCATGGGGCCCTTGCGGGTCTGGTCGGCGGGATGTTCAACGGGAGAAGAGGCTTACACCCTGGCAATTATACTGCTGGAGATGCTGGGAGAGGATGGTGCGGACTTCGAGGTGCATGCCACGGATATCAACAGCGAGGTGCTCTTGAAGGCACGCCTCGGGGTATACGATGAGCGATCAGTGCGTGATGTGCCCGAGGTGTACCTTAACAGATATTTCACCAGAACAGGTGGCAGGTACGGGGTAGATGCCTGTCTCAAGGAGAAGGTGCGCTTCTACCAGGTAAATCTCAAAGACCGCCAGCAGATGAGTGGTATGCGTGATTTCCACGCCATCTTCTGCCGCAATGTACTGATCTACTTCGATGACATGGGAAGACGCGAGGTAGCCCTTTATTTTTATGAATCCCTGCTGCCAAAAGGCTTTATTTTTCTCGGCCATTCGGAGTCCATGAGCAGGATCTCTCCGGTCTTCAGGGTGCGCAAATTCAACAATGCTATTATTTATCAGAAATGAGGATGATTTATGGCGAAGAAAATTCTTGTCGTCGACGATTCCCAGACCGTGCGCGCCTATTATCGGAAGGTGCTTGAAGCCGCCGGATTTGAACTTGAGGAAGCGGAAAACGGATGCGAGGCAATCGAAATTTCTCTGCAGCATAATATCGACCTTTTCCTGGTGGACATCAACATGACGGGTGTGACCGGGATCGATTTCCTCAAGGAGATCCGGGAGCGCCCTGAACTGCAGGTCATTCCGGCGATTGTCGTATCGTCCGAGTCGAGTACTGATGATATTGTGCAAAGCCTGGCGACAGGAGCAAATCTTCACCTCGTTAAGCCGGTACCTCCGAAGCTGCTGCTGGAGGTCTGCCGCATACTGACGGGGGAGGTCGGAAGCAATGGATGAACTGCTGGCCGGATTTCTCGAAGAGGCCGAAGGACTGCTTGAAAATTTGGACAGGGCCGCCCTTGTTTTGGAAAGGGAACCAGGGAACGGCGACGCAATCAGGGACCTCTTCCGGAGCGCCCACACCCTGAAGGGGGCAGCCGGACTTGTCGGAGCCGCAGAGATTTCTGAAGTCACCCATCTGCTTGAAGAGGCACTGGAAAACGTCCTGGCCGGCAGGATGCCCTTCACCAGCAACCTGGCGGACCTTCTTTTCCAGGGATTCGACTATGTCAGAGAGCTTGTAGCCCTGCTTGCCTCCGGCATGCAGGCGGACCCCGCGAGGCATGTCGAGGTGCTGGCAGCCCTTGGCGCCCTGCGCGGTGCCGGACACAACACTGTCTCTAATGTAGGGCCGCAGGAAGATTCCGGCAACGACTATCTTTCCAGGCTTTCCGCGGATGCCAGGGCAGAGATCCTGAAAGCCTCGGAAAGGGAAGGAATGAGCGTTTACCAGGTTGTCCTGAAATTTGATCCGGAGATTTTTTATACAGGGCAGGACCCGCTGGTGATCGTGTGTGAAATCCTCAGGCTTGGAGATGTAGTTTCCTTCGTCTGCCACAGCGAGAGCCTTCCTTCCCTTGAAGAACTGGACCCGGAGCGCGTCTGGGTGTGGTTTGAGATCTACCTGCTGGCTCCTCCGGGGATGCTGTCCGAGCTAAGGGAGACCGTGGAATTTCTCGACCCTGCCAGCAACCAGATCCTGATCTGCGAGCTGAAAAAAGAAGATCTCACTTCGCTTTGGGCGGGGGAGAGACCGCTGTCTTACGACACAGGGATACTCAAGGAGATCCTGCGCCAGCAGAAGATTTACATCGAACAGAACAAGGGGCGCGCTACTGCCGCGCCTTCTCTGGAAAGGGTGCTCTCACTCATAACCGGCGCTGTCGGGGAGCAGGATATCCTGGACAGGCGGCTGGGGGAGCCTGATCCCGACTGGCGCTGCTTCAACGAAGCTGTCAATATGCTCGAGGCGGCGCTTGCGGGAGGTGAGAGGATGTCTGCAGGAGCAGGGAGCGAGAAGGCGGGTGTGGCGTTTACTCCCGGAAATGTCGCAGTCAGCGGACACAGCCCTTCAGGGGCATCACCGGACACAGGCGGAAGGAAATTCATTCGAATCGAGGAGAGCCAGCTTGAAAGGCTTTTCGAGCTCTCAGGCGAACTGACCGTTGCCAAAAACAGCATCCCATACCTTGTACGGAAGCTGGAGGTCTACTGGGGAATACCCGAGGCGGCGCGGGAGCTTAAGGAGAAGTACCAGTTGCTTGAGCAGATCAGCCGCGAGCTGCAGGACATGGTTATGGGCCTGCGGCTCATACCCGCATCCCAGATCTTCCGGCGATTTCCTCGCTTTGTAAGGGATGTCAGCAAGGACCTGGGCAAGAAGGTCAGGCTCCTCATCGAGGGTGAAGAAACCAGAATCGACAAAACGGTTCTGGAAAGGGTATACGAGCCGCTGCTGCACATCGTCCGCAACTCCCTTGACCATGGGCTGGAACCGCCTGAAGAAAGGTCTGCGGCCGGGAAGGACCCGGAGGGGACACTTGCCATGCGTGCAGGGCAGGACGGTCACACTGTTTTCATCGAGGTGGAGGATGATGGGAGAGGAATCGATCCTGTCAGAGTAAAGGAAAACGCTGTAGAAAAAGGAGTGATCACTCCTGATAAAGCCTCACTAATCCCGGACGATGAAGCGGTACAGCTCATTTTCGAACCCGGTTTTTCCACAAAAAAGGAGGTCAGCGAGTTATCCGGCCGCGGCGTGGGGATGGACGTCGTCAGGGATACCGTTGAGAGCCTGGGGGGAAGCGTGCAGCTGAAGAACTCCCCCGGCACCGGCTTGACAGTCCGCCTGGAACTCCCCCTCACAGTTGCCACAACACGGGTTCTGGTGGTACGCTGTGGTGATTCCAGGTACGGAATCCCTATGGAAGATGTGCAGGAGGTAGTTCGTGCCGGGAGTGACGACCTGCACGGCCTGGGTAAGAGAGAGGGGCTCTACCTCAGGGGGAGGGTGGTCGCAGTAACCCATCTGAGGAATGTCCTGGGTTACGAGCCCGCTACAGGTGGCGACTCCCACAGCGTCGTCATCCTGCGTTCAGGCAGCGGGGTAGCCGTTGATGCTCTAGAAAGAGAAGTGGAGATTCTCTTAAAACCGTTGCCTGGTGATATGGGGAACATCGAGCTTTACACCGGTGCTTCCATTCTCTCCGACGGTAGCATACTCCTTGTTTTGAATCCCAGGAGTTTGGTCTCAGGAGGTGTCATGCAGTGACGATCACCAGGAAAGGCAGCGTTTTGTTGCTTGAAGGTAGCCTCAGCATAGAAGATTCGTGGGAGTTGAAGCAGGCCCTGATCGAACTCAAGGCGGAGACCGGCCCCTCGATAGACCTGCGAGATCTGGAAGGCATAGATCTCAGCATTGTCCAGTTGCTTCTCTGCTTTATACGCGAGGTAGCAGATGTCTCTTTAGATCCTCCGGTACAGGAAGAACTGCGCAGCATCCTGGGAGCGATGGGGGTGCTTAAGTGCTAGTTGCCATTGCATGTTTTTGTCTGGGCTTTGTAGCAGGTATCGGCTTTGTTCTTCTCTACAGAAGAAAAAAGCATGAAATGGGGAAAGAAGATACTTCCGGAGAAGAACCTGGAGCTCCTGGCAGGCCTGATGTTGCAACGGAGGAAGATGTGATCAAGGTGAACCCTGCAGAGGCCCGCGAGTTTTTCACAACATTCAGGGACGCCCTGAGCCTCGTCGAGTCCGTGATCGGGGAAGCGCACCGTGAGGCCGGAGAGGCCGGGGAGAGGTGGGCGGCGGCTGTCGGCGAGATGGTGGAGAGGGCGAACGCCGGCTTGAGGAGGCTGCAGAAGACCATTGGTGAACTGGCATCGGGGCAGGAGACAGGATCTGCAGGCCTTGTAGACGAAGCTCGCAGGACAGCCCGGGCGCTGGTTGATTCCAGCAGGTCGGCAGTAGCGGAGTTTATTGCCAGCGGGGATTCCTACCTGGAAATGATGCAAGGGATTCAGGCGGACAGGTTTCGCAGCATAGCGGAACGCATCAGGGGTATACTGCGCCAAACGAACCTGGTCGCCATCAATGCCGAGATCGAAGCGGCGCACCTTGGAGAGATGGGGTGCGGGTTGGGTGTGATAGCGGGCGAAGTCATGAAGCTGAGCGGAATGATCGGTGACTCCGTCAAGGCAATTGACGAGACGGCGGGAATGGTAGAGGAAAAGCTCAGGCAGTTTGCTTCCGAGATTTCCGCAAAGGCGGAAAATGCCGCTCATCTTTGCGAGGACTCCGACAGGTTGCTCGGCGAGTATCTTGCTCAGCTGGAGGTGAGGACCGGCGACATTGTCGCAGGGCTTAAAGGTTCGGGCGAGGAGATAGACAGTATTCTGGAGAGCCTTGGCAAGATAGTAGACGCTCTGCAGTTCCAGGATATCTCCTACCAGAAGATCCGCAACGCATTGAGTATCTTGCAGGATGTCAGGAGCGAGCTGGACGGGGTGTTGGACAATCTTAATAAGGGCGGGATGAAGGCAGTGGACCGGCGCCTGTTCGAAGGATTCAAGAGGAAATACACGATGCGTGCTGAGAGGTTACACCACGAATTAACGACCGGTCAGAAGTGCCTTGACGAGAGAAGAGTCGGCAGGGTTTATGAAGAGCTTGGAGAGAATGTGGAGTTGTTTTAATATGGAGGGAATAAGTATGGCAAAGAGGGTTCTGGCAGTGGACGATTCGGCGACGGTCCGCGCAAGTGTCAGAATGGTGCTTGAGCAGGCCGGTTATGAGGTCGAGTTGGCCGCCGACGGGGAGGACGCCCTGAAAAAGATAGATATGGCTGCAGAGAGATTTCATCTTTTAATTACCGATCTGAACATGCCGAGGCTCGACGGGATAGGATTGATCAGGGCAGTGCGCTCCAATCCCGCCTACCGCTTTACGCCGATATTGATGCTGACAACAGAGTCCCAAGCGGAAAAGAAGGAAGAAGGTAAGAGAGCAGGAGCAACAGGCTGGATAGTCAAGCCATTCCAGCCGGAGCAGCTCATTGCCGTGATCCGCAAGGTGGTGAAAATATAGATCCCTACTGCGGGGAGTAAAAAATTGCACCCCCGCCGTTTGATGAAACAGGAGTTCTTCCCGTGAGGAATGAAAGCTCATCATGGGTTTTTAAAAGTTTTTGATGCTCGATTGAATGAACTATCAAAGACTCTTTTATTACTTAGCCTCGGCAAAAACATTCCGCAGGCCTGTTTCTCCGGATCACCTCTATCCAGTATTGCCTGCAATCCTTCGCTGCCCTGCACCCTTAAAATCTCCATTACGTGTATTCTCTCGGGAACTCTTTTGTATAGCTTTCCGTACTTCTCGATTCCCTGAACGCAGCCGAAACGATTTTCTTCTTTTCCCTGAATCTCAATAAAGAACCGGCAGTCAGCGCAGCGTTTCGTATCCTTTTCTCTGGCTTCCGGTAATATGATGCGGTGGCCGTGCCAGATGTTGTTATAGTCGGCCATTTGTATGAAACCCCTTCCCGCAACAGAACATTTGTTCTTATTATACCTCGTCTAAACCGGTGTTGGGAAGAAGGAGCTGTAAATAAAGGCCAAAGCCTGCAGGGCGCACTCCAAAGGTTGCCAAGAGGTTGGCAAGGAAATTCTGTGTCAGAGTGCCCCCGTTAATTTTTGTATACCGCAAGGTCATTCCAGAATTCCGGGAAGCCCATACCGAGGCGCCAGATTGAGACTCCGGCCAGCCCCTGGTTTGCTGCCAGGTCCAGCTTGGCCTTCAGGCTGTAACGGTTCTCGTACCAGACCTGGTGAACGGTTCCGTTTTCATCACTGTAAGTGAAGTGGGGGAGGCAGGCGACGGGGTCCCACTGCACCTTAACATTCCGGGAGGCGGCAAGGTTTTCAGCTTCCTGGTAGCTCAAGGATTTGGCGGGCTGTCCCTCCGGCCAGTCATAGCCGTAAATACCGAGCCCCAGAATGATCTTGCCTGCCGGAACCTGCTGTTTGGCATAGGAAATAACCCGGCCGACCCAGTCAAGGGGTGCGATGGGGCCGGGGGTTCCCGTCCGGTAATGCTGATCATAGGCCATAACCACTATCTGGTCGGCGTATCTGGCTATTTCACCGTAATCGTAGGCGGCAAGCCATGACACCTCCCGTTCCTTGGCGGGCACCGCCACCATCAGGCCGGTTTGGGATTGCTTCAATGCCTGGGAAAGCTCTGCTAAAAAGGTGTTATAGGCATCCCTGTCTTCAGGTGCAACGGACTCGAAGTCCAGGTTGACGGCCTGGAATTTTTCCCTGCGCACAAGATCGACAATACTCCCTATTAAGCTGCTGCGTGCCTCCTTGCTGTTCAGCAGAAGATGGAGTTTCTGCCGGTCAAACAGAGCGACACCTGCCTGCGTCCTCAGGTTGCTCTTCTGGGCGGCTTCCACCGCACGCCGGGAATTTTGGATTTCGTATGCCTGTGTCAGGCTTCCGGTTTCATCAGCCCTGTACCAGTGAAAGGCTACGTCGGTCAGGTTGCCGTGCTGTGCCAGCATCTCGTCATAGGCCCCAACGAAGTAATAGCCCAGGACTATCTTCTGCCCGCCGTTCTTCAGTTCGATCAAAACCATGTTTCTTGAGGCATCCCAGTTGACGGTGGCACCGAAGGTTTCGCTCAGGAAGCGCAGAGGCACCAGGGTGCGCCCCGATTTTAAGATGGGTGCAACATCCAGCGTGAAAAGTTTACCGTTGACGTAGACGTTACGGCTGTCAGGCTGAAAAACGACCGTTTGAGAACCCCGCGTAACGGTAACTTTGCAGGTTGACTGCTCAAAAGTCACCACCGCGCCAAAGGCGGGTGATTCGGCGATAAACCGTATCGGCACCAGAACGCGCCCGTTAACATTTACCGGCTGGACATCCGGGAAATATACCCTTTGCCCGTTCAGGGTCACCCCCGGAGTGACGGCTTGTGCCCCCGCCGGTTGAGCAACGGTAATGACGCAAAATAAAAGAAACATGACTACAAGAAAAAGACCAACAGTTTTTCTCCTCCAGTTCATTCTCCGGCTTCCTCCAATTTCTCCAATTTCTTTTCGTACGCTGCTTACCTGTTTAATAATTGTATTGTTTAATTATCGAAACCGTGCGTTCGAGGGCGCAGGCCATTTCTGCCCTGGTCATTTTTTCGTACGGGCGGAAAAAGCCGTTATATCCCTTCATGATGCCGGTATTGCTGACAAAGACAACTTTTGTCGTCTCGTCATCAGACAGATCTTTATAAACAGGCCAGAGCATAATGGTGACGACCGGTATCTTTTTGGCAGTAAAGCATTTCTCTATTGCCTGGGCAGCCTCAATGCGGGTTACAGGGTCACCTGGTTTGAAACTCCGGCCGTTGACGGTAAAGATATCGTTGACGGCACACATCAGAACGGCGTCGCTGTACCATTTACCGGGTTTTGCATCATCGTAGTAGTCTTCAAGCGATGGGGCCTTGATAAATTGTTTGTCCCCTGTATCCAGTTTGAAGGTGTTATAAAGACACACGGCCAACTCTGCTCTTGTTATCGCCCGGTCGGGTACAAACAAACCGTTGCCGGTTCCGTGCATAATACCCTGCGCGCATACCGATTTAATTTGCCGGGCAGCCCAGTGATTTTGTATATCGGGAAATATCACGCCGGTGTCTGCCCAAACGCCGGAGCAGGTTACGCCCAAGAAAAACATCGCTAGTACCAAAGCTAAAATTAGTTTTTTATACAATACGGCCACTCCTCTTTTTTGGTTTTCATTTTATTTACGAGGCATGGCTTTAGACTCTTACAAAATAAAAATCTGGATCCCGGTTCTCCGATTTTTCGATTTTATTTGCCACCGATGTGATCGGTGAACGGAAGGTTTTACTTGATTTTTGTCGAAATGTGTTTTTAGCTTACATCAAAATATCAAAAAGTGTCACGTTGTTAATGCCGAGACCCGTTGAAGGGATGATCCTTGTGAGCGACTTAATTACCATAAAAGGACTTCGTAACGGTGTTACCCTGATCCTGAATGATTCCGAACCCGATTTCCAGGAAATACTTAATCAATTAAAAACGAAATTATCCTCTACGAGTTTCCTGAAAAATACATTTGTTAACGTCGATATCGGAGCGAGGGAGGCCTTGTCTGCCGGGCAACTGGCTTCTCTAAAAGAAATATTATCTGCAAGGAATATTCAACTCAAGAATGTTATTCTAAATGGCCATAAGACTGGGGATGTTTCGAAAGTCAAAAAGTCGCCTTCCCATAAGTTGGAAGCAGAAAAAGGTAAAGCTTTAATGGTTAAGAGAACGATTCGATCCGGCCAGAGCCTTTACTACCCGGGGAGCATCGTTCTTATGGGAGATGTCCATCCGGGAGGAGAGATTTCTGCCCGGGAAAACATCATTGTTTGGGGGGCGCTACGGGGGGTAGCCCATGCCGGAATCGGAGGAAATGAAAGGGCCTTTATCATTGCACTTCAGCTCGCACCATCACAGTTGCGGATTGCCCATTATATTGCCTGTTCACCGGAACAATCCCCGGTGATGCCTCAGAAGCCCGAAATCGCTTATGTCATTGATAAAAGAATTGTCATCGAAGAATACAACTCCGGTAAAAACATATTGACGAATATCACGTAAGTTAAAAAGTAGGTTTTGACGCTAGACCGTCTTGTTTTTGACGCAATGGGGTCAATGAGCGTTATTCTTTTTGGTACTCTTATGCAAGAAGCAGACTCAAATACAAATAGAAGGCCTTAGGAACCCGATAAGGGATGTTTCTAAGGTTTTTTCTTTTTCCTATTGTAGCTAACCGGAACGCAGAAGCATAAAAAATAACGGGAGTATAAAACCGTCAAAGGGGGATATCTGATTGGATTACACTTGTCTGTCCCTGGTGCCGCCCCTTGTCACCTTGGCAATAGCCTTTGCTACAAAAAGGGTAATTCCATCCCTGACATTGGGCCTGTTGGCGGGGAGCATGCTTGTATCCAAAGGGATCTTTACGGGTGTAATAAGGGCGACCGACTACATTGTCAGTTCGCTGGCAACCCGTGAAAATGCGTATATAGTGTTGTTTTTGTACCTTTTTGGATCCCTCGTTGAGATCATTAAACTAGCCGGAGGTATCAAAGGTTTTTCCGTTTTCGCAGAAAAATTTGTCAAGGATGAAAAGGGGGTTCTGTTGTCTGTTTGGATATTTTCTCTGGTGACCTTTATGGATTGTTGCTTTCATGCTGTTGCTACGGGAGCGATTTGCAGACCTCTTTTAGAAAAAGTAAAGGGATCAAAAGAAAAGCTGGCTATGGTGATCAATATCACATCATCACAACTGGTGGTGTTAATTCCGGTAGCAACAACCTATGTCGGTTATATTACTGGAGTTATAACCGAAGCAATGAGAAAGGCGGGTATTGCGGGTTCCGGTTATGAACTGTATTTAAAAAGCCTTCCGTTCAACTTTTTCTCCATCGGCATGGTCCTCTTAAGTTTCCTGGTTATCTATTTTGGGCTTGGCTTTGGAAAGTTTAGGATCGGCAAAGGCTTGAAAATAACAAACATCGCGCACAGCGTACGCAGGGTCTATGAACGGCGGCAGTTCGAGGAGATGGCGAAACCAAGGGCTTTGAACTTGCTTTTACCGGCCATTTTAATAATTTCCCTGTTCTTCTTACTTTTTTGGTGGACGGGGAGAGGCAACGGGAGAGCATTCTTCCAGGCTGTCATGAATGCCGAGTTTGCCAGGGCAATTTTTATTGCGACCTTTATCACCATAATCATTACTGCATTTTTTTACATACTGCAAAAGATACCCGCCGTGGAATTAGAAAATCATTTCTTGAACGGCGGCAGCGGGCTCGTACCACCAATCATCTTGTTGATACTGAGTTGGTCTCTGTCAAATGTTACCCAGGACCTGGGATTCATTGATTTTGTTTCAAAAACCTTCGGGACCATGATGCCGCGGCTGTTCATTCCCGCAGCAATTTTTTTAATTGGGGGTCTTACGTCATACTTCATTGGTTCATCCTGGGCCACCTGGGGGTTAATAATGCCCCTTGCTTTACCTCTTGCGGTAGCTTCCGGTACCACCCCCCATTTGGTGATCGGGGCGGTGCTGGCTGGGGGTTCAATTGGGGACAGTGTATCCCCCCTCGGAGAAAACCCTGTTTTAACTGCTACTGTAACAGATGTTCCAATAGTGGAGCACATGCAAACAATCCTTCCATATGCGGCAATAATTACCGTGCTATGTGCTATCCTTTATGTGGTCGCTCAGGCATTTTTATAATTTTTAAAGACGGTATGTTGAGAAGAACTGCGCTTCCTTTTCGTTCTCAAAACGGGTCAAGTTTTTTATATTCTTGTAAGTCTTTATAGGCCATGAAACCATGAAGAGATGAAGCCTGTTTAACTGCCCTTACGACTGCCCTTTCAACGGCCCTGGCGGCTAACAGGCCTGCGACGTTGAGGTCCGCCTCAACCCTTCCGGTGGCCAGCGCAAAGATGGTATCGCCGTCGACCATGGAATGAGCCGGCCTTATGGTCCTCCCCAACCCGTTGTGGGCCATCGATGCCACCTTGTTCATCTGCGCTTTATTGAAAGTGCCGTTGGTGGCCACTACTCCCAGTGTTGTATTCCCACCGAAATAGTTTTTCTGCTTTGCGTACTCCAGCATCATCACATGTTCGGTGTCGGCGAAGGTTCTTCCGTCATCACTCAAGGCACCGGCCAATATTTCTCCGGTTGCCGGTTCTATGACATCCCCCATACAGTTAACCGCCACCAATGCCCCTACCTTCAACTCTCCCACTTGAAAGCAGCAGGCACCGAGCCCTCCTTTCATTGCCCTTTCCATGCCCAGTATCTTTCCGACGGTAGCCCCCGTTCCGGCGCCGACATTTCCTTCGGGGCATTCCCTGTTGGTTGCATTCAGGCAGGCTTGATACCCCATCTCTTTATCCGGTCTGACTCTGTGATCGCCTATCGCCAGGTCAAACAACACCGCTCCGCAGACGATCGGCACTTTCGTAACCTGCACGTCGAAACCGATACCTCTTTCCTCAAGATACTGCATGACGCCGGATGCGGCATCAAGGCCGAATGCGCTCCCGCCGCAAAGGATGACCGCATGTATTTTTTCCACCAAATTAACGGGGTTTAGCAGATCTGTCTCCCTGGTTCCCGGCGCCCCGCCCCTTACGTCGACACCGGCAGCCGCGCCCTCCTCGCATAAAACCACGGTGCAACCGGTGGCGGCCTCCGTGTTTTGTGCATGGCCGACCTTTATCCCTTCGATGTCTGTAAACTCGATCTCCTTCATCAAAAGCCTCCTCCAAGACACTATATCGGGTTTTTTGACCGAATCAGTTAATTACCCGAACCACTTCATCCAGGGGGCGGCGCGGCACAGCTTTTCTTTCCTGGTCCGGGTAGCCGATGGGAATAAGCGCAACGGGCCTGAGACCTGGTTCCAGCTCTAAAATTCTGGCCGCTTCCTCTTCATCGAATGCTCCAACCCAGCAGGCACCCAGGCCGTAACCGGTGGCCGCCAGCAGGATGTTCTCGATTGCTGCGGCAGTGTCCTGGATGCAGTAAAGCTCCCTGCCGCGCCGGCCATACCGGGAGGCCGAGCGCTCCGGCTCCGCACATACCACAATGCATACCGGCGCTTCTGCAATAAAAGGTTGCCTGGCGGCTTTTGCCAGCTGCCGGCGCAGATCTTCGTTCATGACAACCACAAAGAACCAGGGCTGCATGTTGCCGGCGCTGGGGGCGAGCCGTGCGGCGTCGAGCAGGCGTCCGATGGTTGCCTGGGGCACCGGGTCGGGTTTAAACCTGCGTATGCTCGTTCTCTCCTTAATGGCGTCTATAACATCCTTGGTCACTTCATCATTCCCCCCATAAAAGATGGTTTTTTTCTAATATTGTTATTCTGAAGTTTTATCTTCATTCTAACATCTGGAAGGGAAGCATACCAGGATTGTTCCAACATGAAACTGGATATTCTAAGGGCAGGAGGGATCATCGTGGATAGGCAACCTGCCGATGACAGAGCAGCAGACCGCAAACCGGACAGAGATTACTTTGACCTGGAGGCGGCTCCGCCCACTTTAGGAAACCGGAAGAGCTGCAGGACTACCTGGAGAACACGGACAAAGAGGAACTCCTTTTTTCTGCCATCCCGATCTCAGGGGAACCGGAGACCTTTTGTTACAACAGTCGGGAAAAAGTGGTTATAAGAACCGGCGATGGGGCATTGTTCGACAGCGTCGGCGATTTTATTTGTTATGCCTTCCAGTGCGACCCGGAGGGGTACCCCCGCACCGAATACGTGGATGTGGTATTCGGATAAGCCCGAGACCGCCTGTGGCCGGCGGCCTTGATAAATTCTGAATAAAAGAAAATCGCTGCGGAAAACCTTAAAAAGAAGAAAGGTAGGTAGAGATGCGACACAAGGTCAGGATTCATTATGACAACAAGAACGGTTTTCGCGAACCGGTAATGTGGGTATGGGTGAGCGACGGGGCCACTCAGGAAAAGGAGATTGTCCCCTCTGGAAGGGACGACTTCGGGGTTTATTTCGACCTCTACTATAACCGGAGCGATTTTCATTTTATCTTTAAGGACGGCAAGGGAGAAAAGGTGCGGTGGGAGGAGCAACGGTTTAACAGGACCTTCCACAAATGCCTGGGGGCGGAGATCTGGACCATGGCCAACAGGCATAATGTCTACAATGTCCGTCCGGCGGAACCCCGCGGCAATGTCAGGGATTACTACCGTCGCATAAAACACCTGATTCCTGAAAAAAATTATTATTTCCCCACCACCGATGTTTCCGGGCTGGGGATGCCCTCCATGCTTGGGGCGAACATTCTCACCGACGGGTCGATTCTCTTCGGCTTCTTTCACCCCCGGGCGGCCCGGGTCTACCTGGTGGGGAATTTTAACGACTGGCAGTGTCCCGGGCATCCCTATCCCAAGGAGGAACAGTTTATCGAAATGGGGCTCTACCGCGGCTTTTACTACCAGCCGAACATCTGGCTGGTGCGGATCGACCCGCCGGTCCTGGAGTACCCCATCGAGTACAAGTTTTATGTTCAGGGTGGGTCCACGGATATAGAACGCTATGTTCCGGACCCTTATACCAGGCTCTACAGCGATGACTACAGGTATCGGAACTCTGTAGTGGTTGACCCTACAAAATTCCGGTGGACCGATCAGGACTGGAAAACTCCGCCCGTTAAGGACCTGATTTTGTACGAGCTGAACATCTACGGTTTTACCGATAACGACCCGGATATACCTGAGGAGATCCAGGGGACCTTCAAGGGGGTGACCCAACGCATCAAGGAGGGGTATTTCGAAAAGCTGGGGGTTACAGCCCTGGCCTTAATGCCTACGGCGGAGGTTCCTATGAAGCGCGGCCTGGGCTATGAACCGTGCACCTTTATGGCTGTTGAAAAGGATTTCGGTACCCCCGATGATTTCCGGGAGATGGTCAACGAGGCCCACCGGCACGGGCTGGCGGTGATCACCGACCAGGTCTTCAACCATACCTCCAACGACTTCAACCCTCTGTGGAACCTGATCGACGACGGCTCCGGGGACGGCGGTTTCTACTTCGACGGGAAGACCATGTGGGGGAACAGGGTGGCCACCGGGACGGACGAGGTGGACAACATGCTCATCGATGCCTGCAAAATGCTGATCAAGGAGTACCACATCGACGGCTTCCGCTTCGATGCCACCCACAGCTATTTCCTAAACCATAAGCTGCTGCACCGGCTCGCCCACGAGATCAAGGATACGGGGTTCAAGCCGGATGCCATCCTGATTGCCGAAAACCTCCCCAACGAGCAGGATATCAACCTGGAGGGCTACAACGGATATGCCCAGTGGTCGAATATCTTCCATGACAAGATCAAGGCCCTGCTCCGGGAGGGGGTGTTCGAAGGGGTAGGGAACGGTGTGGAGAATCTGGGTGTTCCCTTCTACTTCAGCAAGGACAGTTATGCCGCCCACACCAACAACACCGTCAACTTCTGTGAGAACCATGATGAGAACAGCGTGCAGTTTGAAGTGGCTACCAACGGCATTACGGATCCGGTGCTCAAGGACCGTAAGGCCCGGCTCGGTTTAATGGCCACAATGGTGGCCGTGGGGCAACCCATGATCTATATGGGGCAGGAATTCGGCATTGAAAGGGAAAGGAACAGGATCAAGGTAGAGTGGGTCAAATATTCGGAAGCCACCAACCGCTTTTACAACTGGACCCGAGGGCTGATCCATCTCCGCAAACGGTACGAAGGGCTGAAGCTGAGCGGTTATAACCCCATCGACGAGGGCAAGTTCGCCTGGGTCCTCGGCCCCTGGCTGGGAGAAAAGAGAGGTAAGGATAAGAGAGTGATCGGGTGGAGGGTATATGACAACGGGGCGCCGCAGGAACGAATGCTGGTGATGCTGAGTTTTGAGAACCACGACGTTGCTGTGGAGGTAGATTTCCATACACCGGGTCGGTGGGTAAAACTGGCGGATATAGATAACGTCAACGACCTGCCGCCGGGAGGCACCAAAGATCCGCAGGACCCGGACAGCATCCTCCTCGATGGCGGGATCTTTCCGGAGTTCATCCTTCCCCCTTACAGCGGTTTTATCTACAAGTACGTTCCGGAACAATTACACTAAACAGGAGGTGTGATCATGAAAGATGTCTATGTGATTCTGGCCTTCCATGCCCATGAGCTGCTCTGGGATCTCCCGGAGACCCTGCTGTCCTACCTGGAGGAGGACAACCCGATGAAGGTATCCATGATGGAGACCAACTATATCAAGAAAAGGCGGGAGGAGGGGCGGGATATCTACGCCCTGTGCAGCCGGTTCGGCGACAGCCTGGATGTTCCCCTCTGTGTGGAGTTTACCAATGAGCTTCTGGTTCAGTTAAAGCAGGTAGTACCTGAGACCTTTGAGAGGTTGATAAAAGATTACCGGAGGGGGAGGTTCTACCCTATCTACGGGCATGCCCATCATACCCATGTATCTCTGCTCCGTCCTGAAGAAATCACCCAGGAGATTGTCTGGAACCGGGAGTACCTGCACAACCATATGGGCGTGCCGTATCCCCGGTACAACGGTCTCTTCCCCACAGAGGCCTCCCTGAGCTACGATAAGCTGGAGGCTATAGAAAAGGCGAATATTGACTACGTGATCTTCCCCCACCTGAGGGAAGACAAGGTTCCTTTCGAATTGATAGGGGAAGGGGACTATACATACAAACCCTTTCTGATCAGGGCAGGCCGGAGGAACATCATTGCCCTGCCCCGTAACTTTCCTATCTCCCAGGAGATCTGGCGTCCCATTACCAGGATGAAGAGGGATGAGGTGAAAAGCCAGGGGTATCTTCTGGGGGATTTTCCGGTGTTCGACAACGAGTACCAGAAAGGGGAACGGGAGAGTTTCCCCATCAGCTTTGAAGAAGGGGTAGAGCTTTATCTGGGGGTCCTGCACCGGGAACTGGAGAAGGCCCCCGACCGGGGAGTGCTGGTATACATCCAGGACCTGGAGTTGATGGATTTTGGGGATGTTGCGCTACAGATCATGGAACATTCCTGGAAGAAACTGCTCCAGGAGGAACGGGACTACCGGGTGCACTTTGTAACTCCGGACCAGTACCTGGAGGAGGTAGTCATTCCCGACGGAGTGGACAAGCTCCCGGAAGTCAAATTTCATCAGATCTGCTGGGTTCCGGAGATCAGGCTGGTGCTCAGGGCCGACGGCCATTACCCGCCCCTGGGGGTGACCACCCGCCGTTACGACATCCATAAGACGGGGCTTTATCGCCATCCCCTGGTTTTCTGGGAAAACGGGAAGTATTACTGCGGTATCTTCGACACCCTTCTGGACAACTTCGGGATCTCGGTCGACGTTCCGGTCAGTGTGGAGCGGCTCGGGGAAACCGGTTACGACCTGGCCCGGGAGAGCCTTGACTCTCAGGCGGTTCTCTATCTGAGATTGATGAAAAGAGCCTGTAACTGGGGTTGGGTGCCGACGGAGGGAAGACAGAAGCGGCCCTGCCTTAAGGGGTACCTGCTCTGTTCTGTTCTGCTGCGCAGGCTTGAGGAACATACCCCCGCTCTGTTGAGCCGGGACCTGAAGGAGATCGATCCCCGGAATTTTGTGGGGCTCTGTGAGACCCTGCGTGTTTTCATCGACAACAGGGTGGCCTATTTGCGTTATGGCCTGGAAGAACTGGCCCGGGAGCAGGAGGTGGACCTCTCCGGTGCCTATGCCCTGTTCCCGGAAATAGAGAAATGGAAAAGGGTGGCCATGGAAAAGGCAAGAGAGCTGTACCTGGTCCACCGGAGGGCACACCATGACCTCTACAGCTTCCTGAGGCTCCTGCAGGAGTACTCCCAGGCGGTTTATATGGCAACCGATAAAATTCAAAGAATCTGGGCGGAAAGTGGGAACGCCGACTTTCTGGTGGATAAGATGTACCATTACCTGTACAACATCTACCCACCGCTGTTCCCGGAGATGATCGACAGGATCGACTCGATGGACGGCAGGCAGGTGGAGGAGTACTTCAAGGCGGAGCCGGTGGGGGTCCGCTAGGATTCCAGGATCACCACCTGCCCCTTCTTTAAAAACCGGCTGTTCCCATCCTGATCGCCTCCATAGACCCTCCAGTCCGAATTGAAGATCTGTTTCCCCGGATAACCATCGAGGGGGATCACCTGATCTCCCAGGTTGAACAGGCCGGTGAGCTTTAACCGCCCCTTCCACCTGGTAGCCTCCACCAAAAGGTTGGTGCCGTTCACCTTCACCTCCAGGTGGTGTTTATCAAGTTCCCTGAGCACTGGGTGGGAGAGCCGCAGTCTGATCAGATCCCGGTAGAAACGGAAGAGTTGCCGGTTTTCCTCTTCCCACAGCTCCGGGGGGGTGAGCCTGGAACGGTAAAAGGTTTCGGGGTCCTGGGGGTCGGGAACATCCTTCCACCCGAATTTCCGGAATTCTTCCTTCCTTCCCCGGGAAACGTTCTTCTTTAAATCGGGGTCCCGGTAGTCGGTGAAGAAGAGGAAGGGGTTTCTCTCTCCGTATTCCTCCCCCATAAAGATCAGGGGGACATAGGCCGAGAAGAACACCAGGCCGGCGGCGGCCTTGAGAAAAGGGAAGTCCACCAGGGTTGCCAGCCGGTCACCGTAGACCCTGTTGCCCACCTGGTCATGGTTCTGAATGGCCACTACGAACTGCTTCCCCGGGTTCCGGGAGCCGTCGGTTCCCCTGTTTCTACCCCAGTAGCGGGAATACTGTCCTGTGTACAGGTAGTTCTTAAAGACTTTTTCCAGATCCTCCGGCCGCCCGTAGTCCATGTAGTAACCCTGGTGTTCACCGGTTAAAATTGTATGGATGCAGTGGTGAAAATCATCCATCCACTGGGCGTCCATTCCGTACCCTCCTTTATCCAGAGGGTTGATCAGGCGGGAGTTGTTCTCATCACTTTCGGCGATGATGAACTTGCGGCGGTTCTGTTCCAGGGCCAGGTTTCGGGTGGTCAGGGCGATCTCCTGCAGGATATGGATCGGGCTGTTGTCCTTGATGGCGTGTACGGCATCAAGCCGCAGGCCGTCTATATGATAGAGGTCCAGCCAGTAGCGGATGTTGTCCAGGACCATTTTTCTGGTGTACTCGCTGTAGCGGTCATCGTAGTTGACCGCCGGCCCCCAGGGTGTTTTATGCTTGTCGGTGAGGTAGGGGCCGTAGACCGGGAGGTAGTTCCCCTCGGGCCCGAAGTGGTTGTAGACCACATCCAGGATTACGGCTATCTGCTTCCGGTGGCAGGAATCGACCAGGTGCTTTAAATCCTCCGGTGAACCGTAGTTGCGGTTGACGCTAAACAGGTTTGCGCCATCGTAACCCCAGTTCCATCTTCCCGGGGTCTGGACGACGGGCATAAGCTCAATGGCGTTGACTCCCAGCTCCTCAAGATAATCGAGACGGTCCACGATGCCTTTAAAGGTTCCTTCTGGTGAAAAGGTTCCGACATGGATCTCCATGATGATCAGGTCCTCCAGGTTTTTCCCGGTCCACTGGTCATCCTGCCATCTGTAGGCCCTGTGGTCGACTACCTGGGAGAAGCCGTGCACCCCTTCCGGCTGGAAGTGGGAGTAGGGGTCGGGGAAGTCCCCATCGTCATCCAGCCGGAACTTGTATAAAAGACCGGGGCCTGCCCCCTCCAGCACCCTGCTGTAGATGTGTTCTCCTTCCCGGCACATGGGAATAACCTCTTCGCGGCCCTCCCTTTTGACAACCAGGCTGACCCTTTTCCTGTTGTAGGCAAACACCCTGAAGGAAACCTCGCCGCTTTCGGTTATATCGGCACCCATTTTGAACATGATATTAATGTCCTTTCTTAAACAGGGGTTTTATCCTGGGATAAGTATAACCATTATCAGAAAAAATAATAGAAGGGGGATCAACCGGTGGAACTGGTAAAAACGGAACCGAAGAGATACGAGGATTACCTGGAACTGGTGGATATGGAAACCGCCCTGCAGCTGGAGTACTTTGTTAAAAGGTTGAGCGGAAAGAGGGTTGCCATGGTCAACGCCACGTCTTACGGCGGCGGTGTTTCCGAAATCCTCCATTCCCTGGTTCCCCTGTCCAGGGACATGGGGGTGGAAATGGATTGGTGGGTGATGGAGGGGGACGATGAATTCTTCACCGTGACCAAAACTCTCCACAACTGCCTGCAGGGGCAGGAAGGTGTCCTGACCCCTGAAGCAAGGGAGGTCTACCGGAGGTATAACGAGCGCAACGCTTCTGACCTAAAGGACTGGGGCTATGATTTCGTCGTGGTTCATGACCCCCAGCCGGCGGCCTTGATCCGTTACCGAAATGACGGCGGCCGGGCGAAATGGATCTGGCGCTGCCACATCGATACCTCCACTCCCGAACCGGATTCCTGGGATTTTCTCTACCAGTACATTAAGGATTATGACGCCTGTATCTTCACCATGCAAGAATTTGTTAAGGAGAACCAGTTTCTGCCCAATCTTACTTTTTTCACCCCCGCCATCGACCCCCTCAGCCTTAAGAACATACCTCTGGAGCGGGAAGAAGCGGAGGATATCGTCAGCCGGTTCGGAGTGGATATCAATCGGCCGCTGGTCACCCAGATTTCCAGATTTGACCCCTGGAAGGACCCTCTGGGAGTGATCGATGCCTACCGGATCGTTAAGAAGGACTTTCCCAGTGTCCAGCTGGCGCTGGTGGGTTCCATGGCCACCGATGACCCCGAGGGGTGGGACTACCTCTACAGGACCTTGAGAAAGGCCGGGGAGGATTATGATATAAAGGTGGTGACCAACATGAACAGGGTTACCAGCCTGGAAGTGAATGCCTTTCAGACGGTATCCAATGTCATCGTCCAGAAATCTCTCAGGGAGGGGTTCGGGCTGACGGTCTCCGAAGGACTCTGGAAGGGGATCCCGGTGGTGGGGGGGAATGTCGGCGGAATAAGGTACCAGATCGACGACGGCATTAACGGGTACCTGGTGGATACGGTGGAGGAGTGTGCGGATAAGGTGCTGACACTTTTACGGAATGCCACCCTGGCGGAGGAGATGGGTGAGGCAGGTAGGGAGAAGGTGCGTCGGAACTTCCTGATTACCACCAATATCCTGAACTACCTGAAGCTGTTCGACAGTCTCAACAACCGGGAGGAGGATACGTCTCTTCTGCAGTAACTGCTTTTACCAAAACCGGTTCCGTGATTCCGATTCGGTTGCGCAAAGTGGCCGCATAAGCCGGTATGTTTTTAGACAAGATGTAAACACTGCTCAACAATGCTCGTTAAGCATCAGACATAATCTTTAGCCAGACCCGGCGCTGCCGGGGTCCGTCAAATTCACACAGGAAGATCCCCTGCCATGTACCCAGGCAAAGCTTTCCTCCCGCAATCATGACCGTCTGCGAACTTCCCACCAGGGAGGCCTTCACGTGGGCCGGTGAGTTTCCCTCCATATGCCTGTAATTCCCTTCGAAGGGCACCATTTTATCAAGGGTCGCGATGATGTCATGGACAACGTCCGGGTCGGCGTGTTCGTTGATGGTCAATCCGCAGGTGGTGTGAGGGACAAAGATGTGACATATTCCGTTTGCGACCCCCTTTTCCTGAAGTGCTTTTTGAATAACTCCTGTGATCTCGATCATTTCTTCACGCCGGTTGGTTTTGACGGTCAACTCGATGATTTCGGACATTTACAATCACTCCTTGCCTGAAACATTCCATCAGTTTTAATGTAAACGATCGAAGCACATCCGTAAAGCGGGCCAGGGTGGTTGTGGCAGCTTTTTTATATTGCCGTTGGTTTAACCATTTGCAAGACAATTTAAGCTATAATAAATATGCTGAAACTTTGACTTGAGATGGGAGGCAGGCCATGGGCCCCAAACTGGAGAAGGGATTGGTTCAGGTCTATACCGGTGACGGAAAGGGGAAGACAACGGCAGCTCTCGGACAGGCTTTTCGTTCCATTGGGCGCGGCTTGAAAGTCTGCATGATCCAGTTTCTCAAAGGGAGCAGTACCGGGGAACTCAATTCCGTGAAAAAGGTTGAGCCGGATTTTCAGATCTTCAGGTTTGAGAAGAACCGCGGCTTTTTCTGGACCTTGTCCGATGAGGAAAAACGGGAACTGAAGCAGGAGGTCGAAACCGGGTTCGAATTCGCCAAAAGGCTGCTGGCAGAAGGGAAATGCGACATCTTGATTCTCGATGAGATTATGGCTGTGCTTCATAACAAGCTGCTGGCTGTTGAAAAGGTCTGTGATTTGATCAGAAACAAGCCCGAGCATGTAGAATTGATTCTCACCGGGCGAAACGCACCGCAGGAAATTGTGGAACTGGCCGACCTTGTCACCGAGATGCGGGAGATAAAACATTATTACGACAAGGGAATACCGGCCCGCAAAGGGATCGAACTGTAGTGTTATATCCGTAGGTAAAAAAGCGGGACCTGCGCCACATCACTTTCGTGTTCTTCTCTTTTACCTGGAAGGGGCCGCAGTCGTTCTGGGTTCACCCGCCGGAGGATTCTTTCCGTCGTGCCGGTAGATGGCAATGGCCGCGTCCGGGCAGACCGTCTGACAGGTGCCGCAGACAATGCAGCCTTTAATCCGCGGTTCCACCGTGGGATAGCCATTGAAGGCCAGTTCCTGAGACCACTCAATGACATGGGTGGGGCACTTCTCAATACACAATCCGCATCCCTTGCAAAGTTCCGGAAAAACGGCAAAAACTCCCCGATTGTTTTCGTACACATTGGCCTTCCATTGTTTGTCCATCAGTATTACTCTCCTTGTTAACTCTTTTTATTAGTTTGTGCCGTCAGGAGTTTTAAATTCATTATCCAGGAGTTACAAAACAGAGGTGGAATCTGGGTATCCTTTTACCTGCGTCTGTGGTATATTAAAGAACGGGTCATCGTCAGAAGGAGGAATGGACTGTGAACCATATCCGCGTGCGTTTCGCACCCAGCCCGACAGGAAACCTGCACATCGGGGGCGCCCGGACCGCCTTATTTAACTGGCTCTTTGCCCGCCGCAACGGCGGTACCTTTATACTTCGCATTGATGATACCGACTTTGCCCGTTCCACGGAGGAGTCAAAGCGCCGGATACTCTCCGCGCTCCGCTGGTTAGGACTGGACTGGGACGAGGGGCCCGAGGTAGGGGGTCCTCACGCGCCCTATGCCCAGTCGGAGCGACTTAAACTATACGAAAAGGCTGCCCGGGAATTAGTGGAGAAAGGACTGGCATATCCGTGCTACTGTACCCCGGAGGAACTGGCAGAACGCCGGAAGCAGGCGATGGAGGAAGGAAGAGCGCCGCGCTACGACGGCCGCTGCCGTCACCTGTCTCAAAAGGATAGAATCAAATTAGAGCAGGAGGGGCGCAGGCCTGCCCTCAGGCTCCGCATCCCGGATACGGGGGAAACGGTGGTCCACGACTTTTTCAGGGGGGACGTTGCCTTTGCCAACGAGGTTCTGGACGATTTCATCATAGTAAAATCAAACGGGATACCGGCCTATAACTTTGCTTCGGTGGTCGATGACGCGGAGATGCAGATAACCCATATCATCAGGGCCGAGGAGCACCTTTCGAATACACCGCGCCAGATACTGGTGTTCCAGGCACTGGAGAAGCCGCTTCCCGTTTTCGCCCATGTCCCTATGATCCTGGCGCCTGACCGCAGCAAGCTCAGCAAGCGCCACGGGGCCACGTCGGTGGAGGAGTTTCGGGATCAGGGATATCTTCCGGATGCCCTCATCAACTACCTGGCGCTCCTCGGGTGGTCCCCGGAGGGCGAAGAGGAGATCCTGTCCCTGTCCGAACTGGTGCGCCAGTTCTCCCTGGAAAGGGTCGGGAAAACCGCCGCCATTTACGATACTAAAAAATTGACCTGGATCAACGGCCACTACCTAAACGAGATCGACCTGGACCGGGCGGTCGAAATGGCGATTCCTTTCCTCCAAAAGAAGGGATTGGTGCCTGAGGAAATTCCGGAGGATTTGATGGTTTATATTCGTAAAGTTGTGGAAGTGGTCCGTACGCGAGTGAAGACACTGGCCGAGATTGCAGAGGCCTCCGATTATTTCTTCGACAGCAATTTTACCTATGAGGAAAAGGGTGTCAGAAAGCACTTTCAGAAAGAGGGAGTGGCGAACCTCCTCCAGGCAGCCGGGCAGCGGCTTGCCGGACTTGAGACCTTTGATCTGGAGACGACCGAGGAAGCCTATCGTAATTTAAGCGAAGAACTCGGTGTCAAAGCGGGGGACATTATTCACCCAACCCGTCTGGCGCTGTCCGGAAGGACGATGGGCCCCGGCCTCTTCGACATTATGGTCATACTGGGAAAGGAAAGAACGCTCGAGAGGCTTGAAAGAGCTGTGAAATATATCAGGAATTTGCAGTCCTCCTGAGAGAGGGTCTCTTGACGAAAGCGGTCAAACGGTATTATACTTTTATCGAAAAACAATTGCGGGATGGTGTAGTGGTAGCACAGGTGACTCTGGATCATCTAGCCTAGGTTCGAATCCTAGTCCCGCAGCCAAAAAGGCCCTATCGTCTAGCGGTCCAGGACACCACCCTCTCAAGGTGGAGACACGGGTTCGAGTCCCGTTAGGGCTACCAGTTGTATCAGAACCATCTTCTCCAGTAGGTGAAGGTGGTTTTATTTTTAGTATGATTTCTACGCCGTCATCATAGACAATAACCCGCTCTACAAACAACCGAATAAGCTGCTTTAGCTTCTGGGGGTTGCTCTTTTCCTGCATCTCATTTTCTGCCTTTTGTAAGAGCATTTCAACCTCTTCGAGAGAGACGGATGTCTCTTCTTTGGCCTCGTAATTATGGAGTTCCGATCGGAGGGATTCCCTTCGCTCCTCATACAGACTCAGCCGCTCAAGCAGGGCTGGGCTCCCCCGGCCGTCCTCAACAGCAGTGATGATGTTGTTTATTTTTCTGTCCAGGCCGGCGATCTCCCGCTTAATATGCTCAATCTGCTCTTTGATTTTTTTGGGGCGTTCGGCCAGGTACGCTTTAAATTTCTCCCGGAGCCTCGACTTTCCTTCCGGAGAAAAGATTTCCCGCTGTATGTCATCAAGAACCATCTGTTCCACCAGATCAGCCCGGATGGTTTTTAAATCGCATTCTTTTGACCTCTGCCTTGCGTTGCAGGCATAGTAGGAGTACCTCTTCTTAGTTCTACCC
Organism: Syntrophomonadaceae bacterium; assembly: GCA_012840385.1. Taxonomy (GTDB): domain Bacteria; phylum Bacillota; class DSM-12270; order Thermacetogeniales; family Thermacetogeniaceae; genus DULK01. Next base: position 7,106 of record DULK01000021.1, on the reverse strand, counting down.
CGTCCACCGTTTCCAACCATAGCAGCTCCGCATTTGCCGCAGTAGATTATACCCGTTAGAAGAAAAATCCGCTTGGCTTTATTCTGTGTTCGTTCTCCTGGGTTCAGTTTTCTTTCGTCCATCCTGGCCTGCACCCTTTCCCACAGTTCCCGGGGCACTATCGCCGGGAAAGCATTCGGAACCCGGATTATGTCAGCCCGTGTGTGCCTGTGTTCTTTTTTTGTGCCTTTCTGGTAAACAAAGGTTCCCGTATATTTCTCGTTGCGGAGAATATCGTGAATAGAGTTTTTAGAGAGGGGGCGGCCACGCAGCCGGATCATATCCTCCTTGGTGGCCGCCTGGATGTCCCCGTAGGTTCCCCCGGCATCATAGATCTCGAAGATGCGCCGCACAACCCCGGCCTGGTCCGGTTCGATATCGTAAGTTTTGACTTCTTTGCCGTCCACGATTTTGGTGACCACCTTGAGGCCAAAAGGCGGTATTCCCCCGGTGTGCCAGCCCCGGAGGGCGTTTTCCGTCAATCCTTTCATCGTCTCCCGGGCCAGGTTCATGGAGTAATACTCTGCCAGGCTCTCCAGGACGCTTTCCAGCATCATGCCCTCCGGTGTTTCGTCAATCCGCTGTGAGGCATATTCAACCCGGACCCCGCATTTCTTCCGCAGGTATCTTTTATGGACGGCGCTGTCGCATTTATCACGGGCGAACCTGTCAACTTTGTCCGTAACGACTACATCAAAAAGCCCTGCCTTGGCGTCCGTGAGCATCTGCTGGAATTGAGGACGCTGGTCGGTCCGGCCGGAGAGGGCTTCGTCGGCATAGATTTTAACCAGGGCATAGCCGCAGCGCTGGATATATTCCTTGCAGAGGCGGACCTGGGCGTCGATGGACTCATCCCGCTGGTTGTCGGAAGAGAATCGGGCGTAGATTGCGGCGCGGTAGACCATTGAATATCTTTCCTTTCTATTTGTTGAAATGATTTCACATTTATTTAGAAATATATCGCTTAGAAATTCCCTTGATTTGTTGACGGCGCTGGTCAGTGTCAATTGGTAATTGCTTGTAATTATATTCCGATTCGAGATCGTAAATAGTCGATTCGTCGATGTTGCTCAAGCTAATGCTTTTACTTTTTTTCTTTTGTAAGCACTCACTAAAAAAGCATATTGCCATGCCTCCGAGGCTTAACAATATCCAGATCCCTAAGTAAATGATTAAGCTAAAGGTGTATGTGTTTAGTATAGTACCAGTAAAAGACCACGCTTTAAGACCCCAATAGATTTGAGCCAGGACTGGAAAAACAAGACTAATCGCTGCTGCGACAATACCGCCATAGGCAAAAGCTATGAAAATTGTCCACAAATGCAATATAACTCCGATGATATATAAAATAAGTTGAATGACTCCAAAAACGGCTCCCCCAAATAGGTATCCACTGCCAACAAGAATGTCTTTAGCTTTCATAACGAATATCCTCTCCTTTACGGTGGCGAACAAACTTTGCAAGGGACATATCCTTGCGCCCGAGCATCGGCTTTATCTTTAAACCAGATCCTGTTTTCCGGTTTTATTTTTTGCGCCCATTCGCATGTCGGATAATGATATTTATTGCTGTGAATGCTCCCAACAAATTGATATTCCGACTGTTGAAGCGGTTGCGAGGTAGAAGTTTTGGAATGGCAGCCTGTGGTGAGAGCAGAGAAAAGAAATAGTACGCATAGTAGGATGGCAATTTTCTGTTTAACCAATTTATCACCCCCCTGTCGTTTTTAGTCATAATTTGTCGAACCCCCTATTAAGCACCAAAACCGCCTTCAAGGGCGGTTTTTAATCTTATAAGGTTCATTTTGAATTTAACTGCATCTTCCGTTACATCAAACAATTCTGCTAATTCCCATATTGCTAAGCCTTTTTTCATGGCTTGAATAAACTCTTTGTCAGGAAGGAGCCAATTTACGGCTAGTTTTCTTGCTCTATATTCTAATGACGAAACATAAAGCTTTTCTCTGTAGGAGTAATGGGGTTGAATGATACCGTTACCGACCGAGACAAGGTGATGGCTGATTTCTTCGGCAAGGTAGGTGCGTAATTCAGAGCGGGTGAGGTGCTTGTCCAGGCCAATTACAGGTGGGTCTCCAGGGAGGTATACAGCACGTATAGGAGGAGCGAATTCCCAATAATCAACAATTATTCCTTGCTTCTCTGCGAATCTCAGAAGCTTGAGAAGCAATTTAATCTCCTTTCTTTTTATTGTTCCGGTATTTTGCCTTTACGTACTCTATAAATTCCATCACCGACTGTCTTGCTTCTTCTGGAAGATCTTTAAGTGGATCTTCATCGCTGTGAGGCCAAACATCCTGGTCTTTCCCTATAGAATTAGAATGTGGTTCGTCAGTTAAACCAAGTAAATAATCAGCAGAAACCTCAAATATCATACAGAGCTTATTTATTAAATCTTCATTTAATCGTCTTCGTTTGTTTTCAATATCGTACAAATATGGAACAGATATATTTAATTTTTCTGCTAGTTCTTCAGCGCTGATATTATACCTTTTCCTTAATTCTCTAATTCGGGACAATTAAATCCCTCCTCGGCTATCCGCATATTAAAGTTTACCAAATTATTTTTTTTATGCAATTAGCAATAAGCCTAAAATTAAAGTAATTTTATGCAATATGCCTGATTTATGAAATATTCGGCTTATACTGCCTGAGATGCGGGCTTATAGCCTAATTCAGTTATTGATAGTTAAGGCAAATAGCCTAAAATAGAAGTAGGGCAGGTGATAACAATGGATTTTGGCGCAATTGTAAATAAAACCTTACAGCAAAAAAATCTTAAAATTGCGGATTTAGCCCGAATGTCCGGCATCAGTTATCCATATTGCGCCGATTTAGTAAATGGACGCCGTCGTTGGAATGAAGATACTATTACAAAGGTTTGTACAGCATTAGGGCTTAAAATTGATATTTATCCCATTGATAAAACCGGTACCGAAGATCACTGATCTCCGGCTACCGGTGTTTTGTTTCAAGGTGGTGATCCCATGATCAAGTATCTCCACGACCGTAACGGCAATACGCTCTCCCGCCAGGTCATGGTTTCAAACGATGACGCATTTGACCTGGCAGCAAAATATCTTTTTGAGATGGCGATTAAAGCTGCCGAATCTCAAGGTCTATTTTTTCAAGGAAAGGAGGCAAATGGCAATGTACCGACTGGCAAGATTGACGACAGGGATGTCAATCGAAGAGGCAGCGAGCAAGATTCCCTGCTCCCCCCGCACACTATGGCGCTATGAGAAAGGCAAAACGGTTCCCATGCCGGATACAGTTTTGAGAATGACTGAAGCTTATCACTGCTGCACGTTGGCCGAATGGTACTGCTCCGAAATATGCACTATTGGCAGGAGCTTGGGGAGAGAAACTAGGTTGAAAATCAAGCTGAAAAGGAGGGATGCGGCGTGAAAATCGGATACAAGGGCAAGGTGCGAGGGTTTTTAGGTTATGCTTTGCCGGAATTGCGCAAATGCGCCATGCGTGGTTGGAGAATCGAGACTCACCAATTTGAGATCCAGAATGCATTGCGGAAAGCGCAGGTGCGAAACTACGGTCCCAGAAATGCGGCTTAAGGGGGATGCGAATGAACTATTGGGGCATGTTCTTCATCGGTCTTGCGATTCTAATCTTTGCCGTGATGCTGCCGCTGGCCTGCAAAGATGATGACAAGGATAAAAGCAGGACGATGAAGTTGATGCGGATCAATGGGGGAGTTAGATAAGGTGGTGGTGCCAAGAGGAAATATCCGCTTAAAAACTTCATAGCAGGGGTCGGTTGGTCGGCCCGCCTAGCCTGCAATAAAAAACTGGAAGGTGATGAAAATGGCATGGGTTCCGTGGATGAACCAGACAAAAATTGAATCTGAGGTCGAGAGTTTTGGACAGTACCTGATGGAAAAGAGTGAAGCAGATCTGGCGGATTTTATATCCTGCGAAGAATGCCGAAACGCCGAACGGTGTTTCGAAGTAAGAGATTCTGTAGACTGTCAAAATTTCGATTGGGCATAAAAAGAGCGGCCAAAGCCGCCAGTAAAGAAAAACCGAATGCTTGTACTAAGTTTAACAGGTTGAAAGCAGTTAATCAAGGCCGCCCCGCCCAGGCTGGTGGTGCCCCGGGGCGGCCAATAAGGAGGTCTAAAGGTGGGCTGGATTAAAATTGATGAACCTACATTTTCATTCCCAGATGGCTATATCTTAAATTCTGCGCATGTCAATACATTTTATGTTGTTAAGTGCAAAGGCGAAAAAGATTTATACCAGCTTAACTGCGAAGACGGAGAAACCACTTATCTATTATTAGAATCAACCAAGGAAGATGTATTTAATGCCTTTAGTCGTCTCGAGCGCTGGCTTGAGTCTGGCGCCGAGGGGGTGTTCCAGATCTAATGTTACCCAAATCATATATAAGCATTTCACAGATTCAATCCTATCTTAGGTGCCCGGCGCAATACTGCCTCAAATATGTCAAGGGCATCACGGCGCCGCCGAACAAGAGCTTTACCGTGGGTAAGGTGGTCCATTCGGCCATTGAGCAAAATTACAAACAGAAGATGCAGAGCGGCGTGGATCTGCCACTGGACTTTATCCGGGACATCACCGCTACCGAATTCGACCGCCAGGCCCCGCTCACGGACTGGGGAGAGGATGATCCGGGCAAGGCGAAGGACGAAGCCATTGCCCTGGCAACCCTCTATCATCAGGAGGTAGCTCCGACGGTAATGCCGGCTGCGGTGGAGCTTCGGGTTGAGGTTGAATTTGAGAATGTTGATTACTCTCTGTTGGGTTTCATCGACCTGATCGATAGTGAGGGTTATATCCGGGACACCAAGACCGCCGCCCGGACCCCATCCGAGGATGAAGCATCCAAGAGCCTACAGCTTACCACCTATTATCTGGCTTATCAAATCAATTACGGCTGCGAGCCTGCCGGCGTTAAGTTGGATTACCTGGTCAACACAAAGACACCGAAATACGTACAACTTCAGGCGGCCAGAACTCAGGAGGATATTGACCGGCTCCTGCGGCTGATCGGGCGTGTTGCAGGGGCAATCAGCGCCGGGAATTTTTACCCGAACCCTACTTCGTTTATGTGCAGCGAAAAGAACTGTCAATACTGGCAGCACTGCCAGAAAGAATTTTAATTTTAAGGAGGGAAACAAGGATGTCGATTGAACAGCAAACTCCTATGCCGACCGTGATGGATATACTTCCCGTAAATATGGAGGCGGAGATAAACAAGGCAAAGCAAGCCAGGGTTGCGCTCGACAAGCTTTTTAAAGAACTTTTAGTGCCGGGGGTTGATTGCGATCGGGTACCCGGAACTGACAAGCCCACTTTGCTTAAAGCCGGAGCAGAACTGTTAGCTCAAGTATTCCATTTGTCGCAGGGTAAACCTGAGATGATCAGCTGTCAAGAGGATTTTCAAAACGGAGTATTTAGTTACACAATCGGCGTGCCTATTTATCACAGAGAGACAGGAATTCTTCTCTGCTATGGTATTGGTGCTGCCAATAGCAAAGAGCCCAAATATCGCTATCGCAAATCCAAAGAAGATGATGGTGTAAAGTTTGAGAATCCAGATCCAGCTGGTGAACAGAACACCCTTGTAAAAATGGCGATGAAACGGGCTTTTGTAGACGGTGTTCTAAAAGCGACCGGCGCTTCACGGATGTTTACTCAGGATGTTGAAGATTTTATGCCTCCCGAACTGGCCAGCACCAAGCAGAAGAATTACATCCGGATGCTTTTCAAAGGAGTCACCGAAGAAGATATGCTTGCCGAGATTTCTGAAATAATCGGGCACGATCTGGCCAACCTCGACGAACTCCTCCGTGAAGAAGCCAGCAAGGTCATCGAGGCCAAGAAGGGCAACAACAATCATCAGAATGGAAACGGCCAGGCTCAAACCGAAACACCTCGACCAAAAGGGAAGAATTCAGATGAGATAAATTGGACTAATTTCTGGGCCTCGGTGAAAAACCTTGGATATGACGAAAATGAGGCTCACAACATCGCAGCTGAGGTTTTCGGAACCCTGGTATTAAGCATGAAGGACGTTCTTAAGACCCAGGCCGATGCCAACAAATTTTTAGGAATCCTTGCAAAGCGACGCAATGAACAAACAGAGCAAACAGCTTAAACCCGAAGTCGAGGCCGAGATCCGGCGGATCGCCCTGGACGCAATAAGTCTAGGGTGGTCCCCGGAACTCCTGTGGGAGCAGAAATTCTGGAATATCAGGGGAATAGAAAACCGTCCCGGCCTGGCGGCCTGTTTGAGACCAGAGGATACCATCACTGATGTAACAGAGGATTATATCGAGATCAGCCGGGACGGCATAAAAACAAGATTTTATCATCCCGAGAGGGAGTTTCCCTGGAAGAGGAGGTGTAACCGTGGATCTGAGTAGTTTGAATAGCCAACAGCGTGAAGCTGTTGAACATATGGACGGCCCCTGCTGCGTGGTGGCCGGCGCCGGTAGTGGCAAAACCCGGGTTCTCACCTACCGGGTGGCCAACCTGGTTGAGCGGGGAATCCCGGCGCAGAACATCCTGGCCGTAACCTTCACTAGGAAAGCAGCCGGAGAGATGCAGGAGCGATTGCAGCCGCTGATCGGTGATGCTGCACTTGAGGACTTGAATGTAGGTACCTTTCATTCTATCTGCTACCGGATTCTCCGCGATGAATGGCGGGCGTCAAGTCAACCTGCTTTTGAGCCTGCCCAGGAAGGCTGGCAGAAAAGAACGATCAAGAAAATTCTTGATGACATAAACCTGGACATGGATATCTCACATATGTTGGGCTTCATCTCCTGGCAAAAAAATAACCTGATCACGCCAGAGATGCCGCTGGATCTCCTGGGTGCCCCAGCTTTCATGGAAGAGCGACTCCGGCAAGTGTATCGCCTTTACGAGCAGGCAAAGCAGCAGGAGCGCAAGCTGGATTTCGACGATATGCTGCTTTGGTGCTACCAAATGCTCAAAGAAGATGCGCGGATCCGCAGCAAGTATCAAGACCAGTTTAAATACATCCTTGTAGACGAATTCCAGGAC
>DULK01000020.1 GCA_012840385.1 Syntrophomonadaceae bacterium | reverse complement strand
GGGAGTTCTGATCGTCACCCCGATCTGCCCGCATACGCTATACGCCCGTCCGTTCATTCTCGCCGATCACGAGTTGATCAGGATTGTTCTAAAATCTGAGTCCCCTGATGTAATGGTTACCATTGACTGGCAGGTTGGCTTTCCCCTGCAGAAGAATGACCAGATCCTTGTTAAAAAGGCCGATGTATATACAAAATTAGTCAAACTCAAGAACAGATCGTTTTTTGAAGTTTTACGGCTGAAACTTCGGGAGGGGGATTAATTAGACTGCTGCACAACTTAGTTAATATGGTTGGTTTCCCCGAAAAGCTCGTCAAATGACTACTCTTAAACATCCGGCTCCGAAAACCTTAGTTATCGGTGAAAGGGTTGATTATAGCTTTTACCAGGTTTGCGATTGCTGGAACGCTTGAGATGGCTGAATTATGGGAATGGCAGATGCTGGGAAGCAGGTCCTGTGAGTGATCGGGTGCTCTTTACATGAGCCGCAGGGGTGAGTATAATAATCGTAAAGTGAATATGGGTCGCTTTTCAGGTGCCCGCAAGGGAGAATAGGGAACCGGGTGCAAGTCCCGGACGGACCCGCCACTGTGAAGGGGAGCGCCTGCCGGACCACTCCGGAGACGGGGGAAGGGGCAGATGCGCGAGGAACCGAGTCAGGAGACCTGCCTGAAAAGTTTATGCCGCCCTCGCGGAAGGGGCAGGCGTAAGCATGGATGATGGTAAAGTCCACGCTTGAGTTTAGGCGTGGGCTTTATTTTTTAGCAATTCTAACGGAGGGGATGGTCAGGTGATAGGCAATTTGGTGGGTGGTGTTCTGCTCGCCCGGAGTTCGGTGCTGTACACCGGCCCCATCGCCAGGAATTATCTGGGCGGGGCCGACATCAGCTACTTCCTGAGCATGGCCGTTACGGCGCTGCTCTACGTGATCATTATCAAAATAAAGAATGCCGTTAAAAAAGAAACCTTAACGGCGCAGGCCCCGGTGGGGGCTGTCAGAATGGAATAGGAGGGATTCCCGGTGAACCAGTTGGAAGGCGCTCTGGCCGGCGTGATTACCCCGGAAATGGAGCAGGTGGCCCTGCAAGAGGGTGTGACGCCGGAGTTCGTGAGAAAGGGGGTGGCCGAGGGAACGATAGTCATCCTGCGCAACGCCTCCCGTCGGAATGTGGTCCCCATCGGCGTCGGCCAAGGGCTGAGGACGAAGGTCAGCGCCAGCGTCGGTTTGTACGGAGAGAAGGCCGCGATCGCTGTGGAGGTTGCCAAGATCAGGGCCGCGGTGGAAGCGGGGACCGATGCCATTATGGACCTGAGCGTCAGCGGGGACATCGAGGCCATGCTTGCGAAGACGCTGGCCGTTACCACAAAACCCGTGGGCACTCTGCCCCTTTACCAGGCCTTAGCCGAGGCGGGCAGGAAATACGGCTCTTCCGTCCACATGCAGGTCGAGGACCTGTTTGATGCGATCGAACGTCATGCTGCCGCAGGAGTGGATTTTCTCGCCCTGCACTGCGGGACCACCATGCGGATTGTGGAACGCGCCAAAAAGGACGGGAGGCTCGATCCCCTGGTGAGCTACGGGGGTTCCCACCTGATCGGGTGGATGCTGGCGAACCGGAGGGAAAACCCCCTCTATGAGTGCTTCGACCGGGTTCTCGAAATCGCCCGGAAGTACGACGTCACCATCAGCTTCGCCGACGGCATGAGGCCGGGATGCCTGGCCGATTCCCTGGATGCGCCTCAGGTGGAGGAACTGGTGGTTTTGGGGGAGCTGACCCGGTGCGCCCGGGAGGCCGGGGTGCAGGTAATGGTGAAGGGGCCGGGCCACGTTCCCCTGAATCAGCTCAGAGCGACGGTGGCGCTGGAAAAGAGCCTCTGCCACGGCGCCCCTTACTTTGTGTTCGGCCCCCTCGTAACGGATATCGCGGTCGGCTACGACCACATCAATGCCGCCATCGGCGGTGCCCTGAGCGCCTGGGCGGGGGCGGAGTTTCTCTGTTATGTAACGGCTGCCGAGCATGTGGGGATTCCGGATGTCGACCAGGTCCGGGAAGGGGTGATCGCCGCCCGGATCGCCGCCCATGCGGCGGACCTGGCGAGGGGCCTGCCCGCTGCCGCCGGGTGGGACCTGGAGCTTTCCCGGGCGAGGAAGGAACTGGACTGGAAGCGGCAGATTGCCCTCTCCATCGACCCGGAAAGGGCTGGGAGGTTAAGGGAAGAGAGAAGCGGCGCTTCATCGGCGGGATGCGCCATGTGCGGCAAATACTGCGCCATGGAGATCGTCTCCAGATACCTGGGCACGCCCAAACATGTCTGCTAGGAGGTGGATTTAATGAGTCTGGTCTTGGATGCCCGTGCGGGAAGGATAACTCCGGAAATGGAAAAAGTGGCGGCGGAGGAAAAGGTGGAGGTGGAATTGATCCTGGCAGGGTTGGCGGAGGGAACCATTGTTATCCCCGGGAACGTCAACCGGAAAGTCCCCAAGCCCTGCGGGATCGGGAAGGGTTTGCGCATCAAGGTCAACGCCCTGATCGGGACCTCCAGCGAGCGGGACGACCGGCAGATGGAACTGCGGAAGATCGCCGCCGCCGAGGCCGCCGGGTGCGACTCCTTCATGGATTTGAGCACCGGCGGGGATATCGACGGGATGAGGCGGCTCACCCTTGCCCACGCCCGGGTTCCGGTTGGCAGTGTCCCCATCTATCAGGCTGCCATTGAGGCCATCGAGAGGCGGGGCAGCATTGTGGCGATGACTCCGGACGACATGTTTGAAGCCGTGGAAAAACAGGCAAGGGACGGGATTGACTTCATGGCCATCCACAGCGCCCTGAATTTCGATATTATCGAACGGCTTCAGGCCTGCGGCCGGGTGACCGACATCGTCAGCCGGGGTGGAGCCTTCCTCACCGGCTGGATGCTGCACAACCAGAAGGAGAATCCCCTTTATGAGCAGTTCGACAGGCTGCTCGAAATTCTCCTGAAGTACGATGTTACCCTCAGCCTGGGCGATGCCATTCGCCCGGGATCGACCGCCGATTCCCTGGACGGCGCCCAGCTGCAGGGGCTGATCGTGGCCGGGGAGCTGGTCCGGCGCGCCCGGGAGGCCGGGGTGCAGGTAATGGTGGAGGGCCCCGGGCATGTCCCCCTCAACCATGTGGAAGCCACGATACAGCTACAGAAAAGCCTGTGCGGTGGAGCGCCCTACTTCATTCTGGGCACCCTGGCCACGGATGTGGCTCCGGGTTACGACCACATCACCGCGGCAATCGGAGGCGCCCTCGCCGGGGCGGCCGGGGCGGATTTTCTCTGCTATGTGACCCCGGCGGAGCACCTGGGGCTGCCCACGGAGCAGGATGTCAGAGAAGGGGTGATCGCCGCCCGGATCGCCGCCCATGCGGCGGATCTGGCCCGGGGGAACCGGCAGGCCTGGGAGCGGGATCTGCAGATGGCCCGGGCGCGGGTTGCCCTTGATCCGGAAAAGCAGATCGAGCTTGCCGTCGATCCGGAAAGGGCGAGGTCGCTGCTGGGCGGGGCCGAGGCCCGTTACACCTGCGCCGCCTGCGGGCCGGACTGCGCGGCGCAGGTGGCCGCCGGGTATTTCGGGATAGGCCGTGCCGCGGATCCGGCATCCCCGGGTGATAGCAGATGAAGGGGGACCCCCGGGTGCCGGGTGACTTAAAGTTTTTACGAAGCATGCAGGACGAGGGGTGTTAACGGTGGAATTGAAGCTGGAGGATGCGGTTAAAGGGATCAGGCCCGTCGACGGCGAATGGCGTCGGAGGGCCCGGGAGCATCTGAACAACCTGGCCATCCCGGTGGGAAGCCTGGGGCGGCTTCTGGACATCGCCGAACAGCTGGCTGCCATCAAGGAAAGCCTGAAGCCTTCGGTGGGGAACAAGGTGGTGGTCACCATGGCCGGCGACCACGGTGTTGTGGAGGAAGGGGTCAGCACCTGCCCCCGGGAGGTGACTCTCCAGATGGTTTACAATTTCGTGGCCGGAGGGGCCGGGATCAATGCCCTGGCCGGAGCAGCAGGCGCCAGGGTGGTGGTCGTGGACATGGGGGTTGCCGGGGATTTAAAGGAGCTGGTGGAGCAGGGGAAGATCCTTTCCCGCAAAGTGGGCTTCGGAACGCGCAACATGACCCGGGGCCCCGCCATGACCAGGCAGCAGGCGGTGCAGGCCCTGGAGGCCGGAATCAACATCGCCGGGGATCTGGTCCGGGAGGGCGCCGAACTGCTGGGAACGGGAGATATGGGGATCGGCAACACCACACCCAGCAGCGCCGTCCTGGCGGCCCTTTCAGGCCTGCCGGTCCGGCAGGTGACCGGCAGGGGCACCGGGATCGATGATGAAACCCTGGCCAGGAAGGTCCGGGTGATCGAAAGGGCCCTTGCCGTAAACAGGCCGGACCCCCAGGACCCGGTAGACGTCCTGGCCAAGGTGGGAGGGTTCGAGATCGGCGGGATTGCCGGGCTGATTCTCGGTGCGGCCTACTACAGGGTGCCTGTAGTTGTGGACGGCTTTATATCCACCGCCGGTGCCCTCCTGGCGAAACACATCGCTCCCCATAGTGTTGATTACATGATCGCCGCCCACCGGTCCATGGAGTACGGCCACCGGTATATGCTGGAGGAACTCGGCCTGCGGCCGCTGCTCGATCTCAACATGCGGCTGGGGGAGGGCACCGGGGCCGCCCTGGCCATGTGCATTGTGGAGGGGGCGGCACGGGTGATCCGCGAGATGCTTACCTTTGAGGAGGCCGGGGTTGCCCGGAACAGGTCCAGGGAGTATGCGGTATGAAGAACGGTTTTTTGAAACACGACCCGCAGGATCTTTCCCCGCAGTACCTGGAGGACCTGGCCACCGGCTACTGGTTTTCGGAGGTCCTTTTCACCGCGGTGGAGGCCGGGCTGTTTACCCTCCTGGCCGGAGGAGGCATGAGGGCGGCCGAAATCGCCGCAGCCCTCGGCTTCGACCCGGCGGGGACGGAGCGCTTCCTGAACGCCCTCTGCGCCCTGGGCTTGCTCGGCCGGGACGGAGACGTGTTCTTTAACACGCGGCTTTCGGACACCTACCTGGTCAGGGGAAGGGAGCACTACCAGGGGAACTCCATCCTCTGGAGGAAATACCTGAGGGAATCCTGGCGCGGCCTGCGGGAATGCCTGGAGGCGGGGGGGAGGGTGGCCTACCCCCCGCCGGAGGAACCCGGGGAGAGCATGCGGCGGCGGGTGGAGATGTATATCCGGGCGATGGACGATGTGGCCGGAACCAAGGTGCGGGAAATTCTGCCGGTCTTTGAAGGGGTCTTCGGCACCGGTAGGATCCTGGACGTGGGAGCGGGCTCCGGAGCGGTGGCTGCCGGCTTCCTTCAATGTTTTCCGGAGCTTACGGCCACCCTGGTGGACCTCCCCGAAGTGCTGGAATTCGCTAAAGGGATGATGGAGGAAAGGGGGCTGGGGGGCCGATTCACCTGCCACCCGGCCAACCTCCTGGAGCCTGATGCGCTTCCGGAGGGGCCCTTCGATCTGGTGATCCTGTCCAACATCGTCCACGCCTATTCGGAGCGGGAGATCGCCCTGCTGCTTTCCCGGGCGGCGGGGTGTCTGGGCGCCGGAGGCTACCTGCTTGTGCACGATTTCTTTCCGGAGCACCGGCCGGAAAAGGCGGCGCTGCTGGATTTGAATATGTTGATCAACACCTACAACGGCAGGGTTTTGTCCGCCGGGTGGGTCCGGGAGCAGTTGGAGGCCCGGGGGCTTTACTGCACGGAGCTCGTGCCTCTGCGGACCGACACCGCCCTGGTGATCGCCGCGCGGGATGCCGGGGCCCTGGAGAGGCTGCGGCTGGCGCCGGTGCAGCGCCTGATCTCCCGCATCAGGTCCCTGGGGTTCCGGGAGGTCCGCTCCATTCCTGCGGCGGAGGTGCACGTTCCCGACTGGGTGGACCTGCGCTGTCGCTACGGCTGCGAAAACTACGGCAGGCCGCACTGCCCTCCCAACACCCCGCCGCCGGAGAAAACCCGGGCCGCTCTGAGGGATTTTTCTACAGCCCTGCTGCTGGAAGGGGAGCCCCCGGCCCGGGACTTTCAGCGGAGGGTCCTGGCCGCGGAGAGGGAGGCTTTTCGGACGGGGTACTATAAGGCCCTGGCGTTCTGGGCGGGGCCCTGCGCCCTCTGCCCCTCCTGCTCGGAGTCGGGCCCCTGCCGGAACCCCCGGGAGGCCAGACCTTCCATGGAGGGGTGCGGGATCGATGTCTATGAGACGGTGAGGAGGGCCGGCCTTTCCCTCAGAACCCTGCAAGACCGGCAGGATTACGTCAAATACTTCGCCTTGCTGCTGCTGGAGTGATGAGCCGTGCGCCTTTTGCTTGTTCAGACCCCCTCCGTGGAGGTTTTCAGCGCCGAAAAGGTTTATCCCATCGGGATCGTTTCCCTGGCGGGACACTTGCGCGCCGCCGGCCACGATGTGCAGATTCTGGATATGAACCTGGATCCGGATCCCTTCGGACGGCTTCAGGAGAAGCTCCTGGACTTCCGGCCGGAGGTGGTGGGGCTTTCTTTAAGAAATATCGATCCCCTGGGAAACAAAACCAGCTCTCTCATTCCCCAGTTTATCGTCACCGCCAGGATGGTGGCCGCACTCCTTCCCGATGCCCGGCTGATCGCCGGGGGCACCGGTTTTTCCCTTTTCCCGGAGCGGATTATGCGGGAGGTGCCGGAACTGGACTACGGGATTGTAGGGGAGGGGGAGAGGACACTTCCTGCCCTGCTGGCCTCCCTCGACAGTCCGCCGCCGGTTCCGGGGCTCTGCTACCGGGATAACGGTTCGGTATATGTGATGGCGCCGGATCGGGATTTTGATATGGCAGGCTATACGCCGCCGGACCGGAGGCTGTGGGACCCCGCTCCTTATGCCGGCATCAACAGCTATGTTCCTGCCATCGGAGTCGAAACCAAGCGGGGCTGCCCCTTTGCCTGTACCTACTGCGTTTACCCGCAGCTCCAGGGCCGCAGGCTGCGCTGCCGCTCCGCCGCCTCGGTGGTGGACGAGATCGAATTCCTGCATAAGGAATTCGGGATCCGGAGCTTTCATTTCACCGATCCGGTGCTGAACATCCCCCCGGGTCACCTCGAAGAGATCTGTCGGGAGATCCTGAGAAGAAGGCTGGAGGTGCGGTGGGACGGCTTTTTCCGGGAGGACTACCTGAGCGAGGAGAACATCGCCCTCTTCGAAGCGGCCGGCTGCGAGTGCTTCTCTTTTTCCCCGGACGGCCTGTACCAGGAGGCGCTGGAGGTGCTGGGGAAGCAGCTGACCGAGGCGGACATTTTGCGGGCTGCCGGCTTGGCGGCCAGAAGGGAGGTCCTCAGCGTCTACCACTTCATGGTCAACGTGCCCGGAGAAACCGAAGAGACCTGCCGGAGGGGGATCGAAATGTTGGAACGGATCTACGACCTGCACGCCTCCGGGAAAAACCTGGGGACCGTGGTCCTGAACAACATCAGGATTCTGCCCGGCACCGGGATCGAAAGGATCGCCAGGGCGGAAGGGGTGATCGGGCCCGACACCGACCTGCTTTACCCCGTCTATTACAATCCCAAACCTTTTGACACCTTGAGGTACCGGCTGGAGACGCTCAGCCTCTACCGGAATGTGTTCATGTGGAAGGGGGTACATGCCGAAAATGAGGGTAGTGTTGCTGGAACACCCCAGGGCGATCGTGCCTGAGAGGTGCAACGACATCGCCAATACCCCCCTTGCCTCCTGCCTCCTGTCGGGATACACGGCCGGGGTGCTGCAGGAGGCGGGGCATGAGGTGGAGATCGTGGAGGGTTATCTGGATCACCTCTCTTACGAAGAGATCGGGAGGAGGATCGGGGATGCCGTTCCCGACCTGCTGGGGGTCCACATGGTCTACCAGTGGCAGAGGGACCGGCTGCTGTTCGACTTTCTGGAGGGCATGAAGGCCTCCGGGGCCGTCCCCTACATCGCGGTGTACGGCTATTACCCCACCTTTGCTTTTGATGCCGTTTTAAAGGAGTGCGCGGCGGTGGATGCGGTGGTGGTGGGAGAGCCGGAGCTCACCTTCGCGGAACTGGCGGGGCGGCTTGCCCGGGGTGGGGAGATCGGGGGGATTCCCGGCCTTGCCGTGAGGGATGCGGACGGAGGAATCAGGTGCACCAGGCGCGAGCCGGTAAAGGACCTGGACCGGCTTCCCTTTCCGGTGCGCACCCCGGCCATGATGCGGCTTCCCGAGGTGAACCTCCAGGGGAGCCGGGGGTGCTACGGGGGGTGCACCTTCTGCTACATCAACCCCTTCTACGGGCAGGGTTCGCACTGGCGGGGGCGCAGCCCGGAGAATATCGCGGCCGAGATCGACGAGATCCTGGAAAAGTGGGGAAAAAGGGATTTCTACTTCACCGATCCCAATTTCTTCGGCCCCGGCGAGCGCGGCCAGAGGAGGGCGCTGCGCCTGGCTTCGCTCTTGAAAGACCGGGGGGTTCGCTTCGGCATCGAGGCCCGGGTGAACGACATCCGTGACGAAACCATCGGGGCGCTTGTTGCCGCCGGCCTGCGGAGCATCCTGATCGGGCTGGAGAGCGGCCGGGACGAGTCCCTGCAGAGGATGAACAAGAGGACCACCGTCGCCCAGAACGAAGCCGCCCTGCGGATCCTCCGGAAGCACGGCATCGAGCCCAACGTCGGCTTTATCATGTTCGAGCCCGACTCCACCCTGGAGGATGTGCGGGCCAATTTCGAGTTTCTCAGGAGAAACCGGCTGCTGGAAAACCTGGCGATCACCGCCAACGTGCTTTACCACCACCAGATCGTCTTGAAAGGCACGCCCGCCTACCGGCAGTTGGAGAGAAGCGGGCGTCTGAGGATTTCGGACAATCCCTATGAAGGAACGGCGGTCTACGAAAACGACGGTGTCGCCTGCCTGGCGGAGGTGATGAGGCGCCTCACCAATTTCCTGTTCACCCGCCTGTCGGGGGTCTGGAGCGGCAGGGTGCAGCCGCCCCGGGAGGCCCCGGAGATCTTCAGACGGGCTAACGCCCACCTGGTGGAGTGTTTTGAAACCCTCCTTTCCGCCCTGGAGGCGGGGGAATGCCTGCAGGAGGCGGAGAGGGACGCCTTTGTGAAGAGGCATGAGCTTCACCTGGCCGGGCTGCTGGCGGGGATACCGGAGGGTTGAGAAACACCGGGCACCAAAAACTGCTTGACAGGTGAACTGTCATTTTTTATACTCTAAGGCAATAGGATAGTTTCAGGCAGAGGTTTGGAAGAGCCGAGAAGAGCGAAAAACGCATATACGAGCCGAGACGAGTTGAGCGGAGTTGAGATGAGCTGAGATGAGTGAAGTGGTTATCCGGTGTTGGACCGTAACCGGCACTCATTTGAGTGCCGGTTTTCGTGTTCTAAGGGGGTGTTAAGGTGGCTGTTTCATACGGGGAACACTGCCGGAAATCAGCGGCCGGCTGCAATATCAAGGCGGTCTGGGAGGAGGTTCCCGCCGATCTGGAAACACCCATCTCCGTTTTTAAGAAAACCGCGGCGGGGGAGTACACCTACCTTTTGGAGAGTGTGGAAGGAGGTGAGCGGATCGCCCGCTACTCCATCATCGGTTTCGACCCTCTGGTGATCTTCCGGGCCAAGGGGGATGCCGTGGAAATTGAGGATGCCGGGGGAAAACGCACCGTCAGGGGCGACCCGCTCGGGGCATTAAAGGAGCTGATGTCCGGTTTGCGGGTGGGCCCGCTGCCGGGGGAGCCGCGCTTCTTCGGGGGGGCGGTCGGCTACTTCGGCTACGACCTGGTGCGTCATTTCGAGCGGATACCCGAGCTGGCCACCGATGATCTCGGACTGCCCGACTGTTTTTTCATCATTACCCGGAACGTTCTGATTTACGACCATGTCAGGCGCACTCTGAAGATCGTGGCCTTTGAGCCGGAGGAGGGTGGCCGGGCGGAGGCGGAGATCAGACGCATCAAAGAGCGGCTCCTGGCGGAGCTGCCGGGGGAACAGGCGGAGAGGCGGCCGCCTGCATCGCAAGGGCCGGTTTCCAACATGAGCAGGGAGAGGTTTGTTGAAGGGGTGCGCCGTGCCAAGGAGTACATCAAGGCAGGGGACATCTTCCAGGTGGTCCTCTCCCAGAGGTTCCGGCAGGAGGTTAATGCCGATCCTTTTTCCGTCTATCGCGTTCTGCGGACTCTCAACCCCTCCCCCTACATGTTTTACCTGAACTTCGGCGACCTCCGGATTGTCGGCTCATCCCCCGAAATGCTGGTCCGGGTGGAGGACGGACGGGTAGAGACCCATCCCATCGCCGGCACCCGGCCGCGGGGCGAAACACCGGAGGCCGACGAGGCCCTGGCCCGGGAGATGCAGGCCGACCCCAAGGAACGGGCGGAGCATGTGATGCTGGTGGACCTGGGGAGAAACGACCTCGGCCGGGTTTGCGAATACGGATCCGTCAGGGTGGTCCGGTTTATGGAGAACGAGCGCTATTCCCATGTGATGCACCTGGTATCGGTGGTAAGGGGAAGGCTGGCGCGGGGAAGCGACGCCTTCGATGCCCTGCGGGCGTGTTTCCCGGCCGGAACGGTTTCCGGGGCGCCGAAGGTCCGGGCGATGGAGATCATCGAGGAACTGGAACCCACCCGGCGGGGGCCCTATGCGGGGGCGATCGGCTACCTGAGCTTCAACGGCAACCTGGATTCCTGTATCGCCATCAGGACCATCGTCATGCAGGGAAATACGGCCTATGTTCAGGCAGGGGCGGGGATAGTGGCCGATTCCGACCCGGAAAGGGAGTACGAGGAAACCCTGAACAAGGCCGGCGCCCTGCTGAAGGCTCTGAGCCTGGCGGAGGAGGGTGAGGGCGCATGATCCTGGTCATCGACAACTACGACTCTTTTACCTACAACCTCGTCCAGTACCTGGGAGAGCTGGGGGAGAAGCTGGTTGTCTACCGGAATGACCGGATTACCGTCGAGGAGATCCGGAAAATGGCGCCGTCCGCCATCGTGATCTCACCGGGCCCCGGGAAACCCGCGGATGCCGGGATCACGCCGGAGGTGATCAAGGCCTTTTCCGGCAGCATCCCGATCCTGGGCGTCTGCCTGGGGCACCAGGCCATCGGTGAGGTGTTCGGGGGCAGGGTGGTTCCCGCCCGGCGGTTGATGCACGGGAAGACATCGGAGATCTACCACGACGGTCGGGGCATTTTCAGGGGGGTGCAGAACCCCTTTACCGCCACCCGCTACCACTCCCTGGCGGTGGACCGGGATGCGCTTCCCTCCTGCCTGGAGGTCAGCGCCTGGACCCGGGACGGGGAGATCATGGGGCTCCGGCACCGGGAGTACCCCGTGGAAGGGGTGCAGTTTCATCCCGAGTCTGTTTTAACCGAATCCGGAAAGGAGATCCTGAAGAATTTTCTAAGGCTGACCGCCGGCACCGGTTCCGGCAGGTATTTGAAACATGCAAGAAAAGAGGGGAGAGGCATGCAGTTGACAAGTGTCATCGAAAAGGTGGTCAATCGCTACCACCTGTCCGAGGAAGAAGCGGAGGAAGCGATGGGAGCGATCATGAGCGGCGAGGCCACCCCCGCCCAGATCGCCTCCCTGCTGACGGCCCTGCGGCTGAAAGGCGAGACCGTTGAGGAAATCACCGGTTTTGCGCGGGCCATGCGGGCGCGGGCGAGAAGGATCACACCCCGTTTCAATCACCTCATCGACACCTGCGGCACCGGCGGGGATCAAAAGTCGACCTTCAACATCTCCACCACGGCGGCCTTCGTGGTGGCGGGAGCGGGCCTGCCGGTGGCCAAACACGGGAACCGCTCCGTCTCCAGCAAGTGCGGCAGCGCCGACGTCCTGGAGGCGCTCGGGGTTAAGGTCGACATTGCTCCCGAACAGGCGGAACGGTGCCTGGAACAGACCGGGATCTGCTTCCTGTTTGCCCCGGTCTTTCACGAAGCGATGAAGCACGCCGTGGGTCCCCGGCGGGAGATCGGCATCCGCACCGTATTCAACATTCTGGGTCCGCTGACGAACCCGGCGGGGGCGCAGATCCAGCTGCTGGGGGTCTACGACCCCAACCTGACCGGGGTGATCGCCCGGGTCCTGCGCCGCCTGGGCAGCAGCCGGGCGATGGTGGTGCACGGGGAGGACGGCCTGGACGAGATCACCCATACGGGCAGGACCAGGATCAGCGAACTGGTCGACGGTGAGATCAGGAGCTACGAGGTGGCGCCGGAGGACCTCGGCCTGAAACGGGGCAGGCTGGAGGACATTACCGGAAACACCGCCGAAGAAAACGCCCGGATCACCCTCGATGTTTTAAACGGGCGCCCCGGCCCCTGCCGGGATGTGGTTTTGATGAATGCAGGGGCGGCCCTGCTCGTTGGAGGCAAAGTGGACAGCCTGAAGGACGGTGTGCGGCTGGCGGCAGAGGTGATCGATTCCGGGGCGGCCCTCCGCAAGCTCCGGGAACTCATCGATTTTACCGGGAGATGCGCCTGATGATCCTGGATCAGATCGTCTCCGCCAAGAGGGAAGAGGTGGCCCGCCTGAGGGAGGCTTTCCCCCTGCACCGGCTGCGGCGGCAGGCCGAGGAAGCCCCTCCGGCGAGGGATTTTTTGCGGGCTCTAAAAAGGACGGGCGGACAGGTCAACCTGATCGCCGAAATCAAGCGGGCATCCCCGTCCCGGGGAGTCATCCGCCCGGATTTCGACCCCCCGGCCCTCGCCCGGGAATACGAGAGCGCCGGAGCAAAGGCCATCTCGGTGCTGACCGACGAAAGGTTTTTCCAGGGGCACCCGGAACACCTCCGCCGGGTGCGGGAGGCCGTCGCCCTCCCCGTGCTGCGCAAGGACTTCATCATCGATCCTGTTCAGATCTACGAATCACGCCTGCTCGGAGCCGATGCCGTGCTCCTGATCGCCGCCGTTCTCGAACAGAGCCGGCTGGAGGACTGCCTCGCCCTGGCCCGGGAGCTGGGCATGGCGGCGCTGGTGGAGGTGCACACGGAGGAGGAGCTCTACCGGGTCCTCCGGACCGGCGCCCGGATCATCGGCATCAACAACCGCGACCTGGCCACCTTTAAAACGGATCTCAGCACCACCTTCAACCTGGCCCCCTTGATCCCTCCGGGCCGGGTGGTGGTGAGCGAGAGCGGCATCAGGACGGGTGAGGATCTGGTGAGGCTGGCGGAAAGGGGTATCGACTCCGTCCTGGTAGGGGAAGCCCTGATGCGGGCCCCGGACGTTGCGGCGGAGATCAGGCGGCTATTGGGAGGGGGAGAGCATGGTCAGGGTTAAGATCTGCGGCATCAGGGACCTGGAGAGCGCCCTGGCTGCGGTGGAGGCAGGGGCCCACGCCGTCGGGTTTGTTTTTGCGGATAGCCCCCGGCGGGTGGAACCGGCAACAGTGCGCAGGATAGCCCTTAATCTTCCTCCCTTTGTCAGCAAGGTCGGGGTTTTCGTGAACGCACCGAGGAAGGAGGTCGAGGAGATCGCGGACTACTGCGGTCTCGATACCCTGCAGTTTCACGGCCAGGAACCCCCGGAGTACTGCGCCGGGTGGCGTTACGCCGTGATCAAGGCATTTCGCGTCAAAGACAGGTCCTTTCTACAAGAGATGTCCGGATACCGGGTTTCCGCCTGCCTGCTCGACGCCTGCGTTCCGGGGAAAGCAGGCGGCACCGGGGTCCGCTGCGACTGGGAGCTGGCCCGGGAGGCCGCAGTTCTCGGCCCGGTGATCCTGGCGGGGGGGATCAACCGGGAGAATGTGGAAGAGGCGATCCGGACCGTGAGGCCCTTTGCCATTGATGTGAGCAGTGGCGTGGAGTCGGGGGGGAGGAAGGACCCGCAGAAGATCAGGTCGCTGCTGGCCGAGGTGAGGAGGATTGAATATGAGCTTACCGGATCGTAACGGGCATTTCGGGATTTTCGGAGGGCGCTTTGTCCCCGAAACCCTGATGCCCGCCCTTGAGGAGCTGACCCTTGAATATGAAAAAGCCCGGCAGGACCCGGCGTTTCAGGAAGAACTGCGGTATTATTTAAAGCATTATGCCGGGCGGCCGAGCCCCCTTTATTATGCCGAAAGGTTAACCCGCCGGCTGGGGGGTGCGAAGATCTACCTGAAGCGGGAGGACCTCAACCACACCGGCTCCCACAAGATCAACAACACCCTGGGCCAGGCGCTGCTTGCCCGCAGGATGGGGAAACGGCGGTTGATCGCCGAGACCGGGGCCGGGCAGCACGGCGTCGCCACCGCCACGGTGGCCGCCATGTTTGGCATGTCCTGCGATGTTTATATGGGTGAGGAAGACATCAGGCGCCAGAGGCTGAACGTCTACCGGATGAGGCTGCTGGGAGCCCGGGTGGTGCCGGTTGCCGCCGGGAGCGGGACGTTGAAGGATGCCATGAACGAGGCGATCCGGGACTGGGTGACCAATGTGGAGACCACCCACTACCTGCTCGGCTCGGTGGGCGGGCCCCACCCCTACCCCATGATGGTGCGGGACTTCCAGTCGGTGATCGGCGAGGAAGTGAAGGAGCAGATCATGGAGATGGAGGGGCGGCTGCCCGACTGCCTGGTGGCCTGCGTCGGCGGAGGCAGCAACGCCATGGGGATCTTTTACCCGTTTCTCAACGACCCGGTCGGGCTGTTCGGGGCGGAGGCCGCAGGCCGCGGCCTGGAAACCGGCCTGCATGCCGCCACCCTGACCGCTGGAAGGATCGGCGTGCTCCACGGGGCTTTGAGCTACCTGCTCCAGGACGAGCACGGGCAGGTGCTGACGGCGCACTCGGTGTCCGCAGGCCTGGATTACCCGGGAGTGGGCCCCGAACACAGCTATCTCAAAGAAACCGGCCGGGCGAGCTACACCGCCATCACGGACGGCGAGGCCCTGGACGCCTTTAAGCTGCTGTCCGAAACCGAAGGGATCATTCCCGCCCTGGAAAGCGCCCACGCCGTTGCCCTGGCGGCAAAGCTGGCGCCGGAAATGGGCGCGGAGCAGATTATGGTGATCAACCTTTCCGGGCGAGGGGACAAGGATGTCCCGGAAGTTTCCCGGATCCTGGGGGTGGATTAGGATGAACCGCATCGACAGCATGTTTCAGAGGCTGCGCCGGAAGGGGGAAAAGGGGCTGATCACCTTCATCACCGCCTGCGACCCGGACCCTGACGTGACGGAGCGGCTGGTGCCGGCCATGGAGCGGGCAGGGGCGGATCTCATCGAGCTGGGTGTTCCCTTCTCCGACCCCATGGCCGACGGCCCGGTGATCCAGCGGGCTTCGCAGCGTGCCCTCGAGCGGGGAACCACCCTGCCGGAAATTCTCGCCCTGGTGAAAAGGCTGCGGACCCGAACGGAGATCCCCCTGGTTCTGATGAGCTACTACAATCCCGTGCTTCAGTACGGACTGGGTGCCTTTGCCGCAGAGGCCGCCGCGGCAGGGGTGGACGGCCTGATCGTTCCGGATCTGCCGGTGGAGGAGAGCGGGCCGCTGCTCGAGGAGACGGCCAAACACGGCCTGGATCTCATCCCCTTCGCCGCCCCGACCAGCACCCCCGAGCGCCTGGACAGGACGGCGGAAGTGGCCAGGGGGTTTATCTACTGCGTTTCCCTGACAGGGGTGACGGGAATGCGCCGGGAACTCCCGCCCCACGTCGAGGAATTTATAACAAGGGTGCGAAAGCACTGCGCCCAGCCGCTGGCCATCGGATTCGGGATCTCCAACCCCGAGCAGGCCGCCCGGATGGCCGGGCTCGGGGATGCGGTGATCGTGGGCAGCGCAATTGTCAACCTGGTGGAGCAGTATCAGGCCGATCCGGATTTGCTGGTGGAAAAGGTCGGCGGCCTGGTGCGGCAGATCAAAGAAGCGATAACGCTATCATCAAGCATCAGAACTATTGGCCAGCCGACTACTTGATACGGCAGATCATAGAAGCAGTAGCCGAAAGGGCACTTCTCCAACCACTGCGGCCGGTCTCTTGTACATAACGGAATCGTGTATGCCAACACTCCGGTTTTTAAATCCGATACCGCAGCGGTGGCGGGGATATCTGATGGATAGATGGGGGTGATTCCTGTGAAATCTTATAAACTGGCAGCCCGGACCTGTTCCGGGGAGCGCACCATGATCCGGGTGGGGGAGGTCACCATCGGGGGCCCGGAGCTGGTGGTAATCGCCGGCCCCTGTGCCGTGGAAGGCAGGGAAGCCTATCTGCAGCTGGCCCTGCAGCTCAAGGAAATGGGCGCGCATCTGCTGCGCGGCGGTGCTTTCAAGCCCCGGACGTCACCCTATTCCTTTAAGGGGCTCGGCAGGGAAGGCCTGGAAATCCTGGCCGAAGCCCGCAGGGTTACGGGCCTCCCGGTGGTGACGGAGATCCTGGATGCCAGGGATCTGGATGCGGTCGCCGCCTGTGCCGACATTCTTCAGGTGGGGAGCAGGAACATGCAGAACTTCACCCTGCTCCAGGAACTGGGTCGGGCCGGCCGGCCCGTTTTGCTGAAGCGGGGCCTTTCGGCCACCATCGAGGAGTGGCTGCTGGCGGCCGAGTATATCCTGGCGGCGGGAAACCCCAACGTCATCCTCTGCGAGCGGGGGATCCGCACCTTTGAAACCGCCACCCGCAATACGGTGGATATCGGCGCGGTTCCCCTGGTCAGGGAACTGTCGCACCTCCCGGTGATCGTCGATCCCAGCCACGCCACCGGGCGCCGCCGGCTGGTGCCCCCGGTGGCCCGGGCGGCGGTGGCGGCAGGAGCCGACGGCCTGATGATCGAAGTGCACCAGAACCCGGAGCTGGCCCTGTCCGACGGGCCGCAGTCCCTCCTCCCGGAGAGTTTCCAAAAGCTGATGCAGGAACTCCGCCCGATCGCCGCGGCGGTCGGCCGGGAAGTGCGGCCTTCAAAGAAAGAAAACAACCAATTGGCTGCGTATACTGCCGCTACCTGTTTATCATCAGACTCGCCGGGTGATATATAATCATTCGTACCCGTCAGAATACAAACCGTCCTGTTTTGGATATTGAAGAACGTCAATGGTTAGGAATAAGGACGGCAAGATGAAATTAGAAATCATTGACGGGCTTCCATTTGTTGGTGTAATTCTTACCAATAGAAACAAATCCTTATTTTTAAAAAAGTGTCTAGTGGATACAGGATCGGCCGGGACAGTAATTCCGGTCGAAACCGCTTTGGAACTTGGTTTGTGTCCAGAGTGGTCAGACAAATTGTTCAGATATCGCAGAAGCGCCAGGATGTAACTTGCTTTTTACCTCAATAAGGAATTTGCAGCTCGGGGTGTTGAGGCAATTGGGGAGTTACGCTTTCCTGCAGAGAAAGAGCGTGAAACCGTAGTTTTGAATGAGGATATGCTGAAGGAGCTTAATAAAACAGAAAGGGAAATATTACGAATCGTTTATCTGGACGGATTGATAATTCATATGCAGTAAAAAGCAGCCCGGTCGATAAAAAGAATATGCAGGAAAAACTAGAAAATTTGTGGAGATTGGCAGGAAATAACCGGCAGACGTCGAACAAAAAACAAATAAGTTCTGATGGGACTTTTGGGTCAGGACGTGAATACCATAAGCACTAATATTTCTCAAAGAATAATTCCAAAAATAAAAAATATTGAAAGCAATGCTTCGAAGATAGCGGCCGGAAGATGGCCGCAAAAACAGGGATGCGCAGAGGCAGGAGGAGAATTTCCTGCCTTTTTCATTTTCGTCTTTTTTCGACACTATTCGCATTAAAGATTTGTTAGCTCTTTGCCCCGACTACCCCCCTGGGTTATACTTTCTGCTTTTCGGGAAAGGCACTGTTGCAGGGTACATGCAGCGGTATAGTATCTCATTACTATAGAAAAGAGTAACCAAATAGCTGGCCTATCCCGCCGGTTTAGGAGAAGATTGGTATGAATGGTAGTGCGGCTTGCAATGATGGGAACGGGGAAGTTCTGATAGCCACCCTCGGCGTGGAGCCTCAGGTGGTAACCATTACCCTCGACCAGCTTTTGCATCGGGGGTGCTCCATCCGCGAAGTTGCAGTAGTCTACACCCTGAGCCCCGGCGTGGAGGAGGCGCTGGCGGTGATCGAAGCCGAGTGTGTGAAAGGCTTCTATCCCGGTGTGCAGCTGCGAAAAGCGCCGGTTGTTTCCGCCAGCGGGCCGGTGGTTGATTTCTGCGGTGAAGACGAGCTGCGAGCACTGCTCCGCACCCTGTACAAAGAGGTTCGCCGCGCCCGCCAGAGCGGTGCAACAGTGCACCTGTGCGTTTCCGGCGGGCGCAAAGTCATGGGGATTATAGGGATGGTGGTCGCCCAGCTGCTTTTCGGCCCCAAAGATTGCGTTTGGCATCTGGTCACCGAAGGGTGGCATCCTGGAGCGGAGCGCCGGCTGCACCTTTCGCCTGCCGACAGGGTTTGGCTGGTTCCGGTGCCGGTGCTGCGCTGGGCGGAGGCTGGGACTCTGCTGCGGACAGTTGCGGAGCTGAATGATCCGGCTGAGGTGGTCGCCTGGTACGAGCGTTTGAGCAAAGAAAACAAGATGAAGCGCCAGGATGAGTTTATCCGGCACTGGCTGACAAGGGCAGAACGGGAGGTGGTGCGGCTGGTGTGCAAGGGGCTGGATAACGCTACTGTGGCCAAAGTCCTTTGTAAGAGCGACCAGACGGTGGCGAACCAGCTTGGCAGTGTTTACGAGAAGCTCAGGGAATGGCTCGGCTATCCGGAGTACAATGTCGACCGGAGCGTGTTGATCGCCGAATTCGCCCCTTATTTTGCCCAGATGGAGGAGAGGGATTAAGGCAGTATTCGTGTGCACGAAGCGCACACGGGCAGTTTACGAGCGCCTCCAGTCGATTTTAAGGCAGCGGAGCAGTGAATTGGGGATTACGATTAATGAGCTAGGGGGTTAATCTCTTGATCGTCATCAATTACTCTCATCCATTGACCGCTGAGCAATTGCAGCAATTAGAGGAACTTCTCGGGAACAAAGTGGAGCAGGTGATCGAAATCGACGCTCAAATCGATCTCCAACAACCCATCGCTCCCCAGGTTGCGGCTCTGGCCGATCGGGCTGGTCTTACCTCAAAGGAATGGCAAACCCTGTCCATCCTGATCGTGCCACCTTCTCTCAACTTCAGCGCGGTAACTCTGCTGGCAGAACTGCATGGCCGGATGGGGTATTTTCCTCCGGTGTTGCGCCTGCGCCCTGTGGCCGGCTCTCTTCCGCCTCGCTTTGAGGTGGCTGAGATCATCAATCTCCAGGAGGTGAGGGAAAAAGCCCGGGAGAAGCGCTAGGATGTGCTAAAAATCATTGGTTGCATTAGGGAAAACAGTAGGGGAAAAAGGAGGGAGAGATAGGTGTTAAAGTTGGAAGCTACTTATAAGATTACTACGCCCCTTTTTTTAGGAGGGGCAGATGCAGAAGAAATAGCTGAAATCCGTCCACCATCTTTAAAAGGGCTGTTGCGTTTCTGGTTTCGTGCCCTAGCTCTGCCACAGCTTGGATCTTTGGATGCAGTATGGGCTATGGAGCGGGAGCTGTTTGGCAGCACAAAGAACCAAGCTTCTTTTATGATGTCCGTGACCGATATAAATATTCAGAAAGCTCAAAATTCCTTAAAGGGACATGGGATAGGCTATTTAGGATACGGAGTGATTGATACTAAAGGTAATACGTTGCGCCCGTATCTAAAGCCAGGGGGAAGATTTACAGTACGTCTCATCTTAAACCGAAGCCTACGCCAAGAACAAAGTGCATTGCTCATTCAAGCGTTGGAAGCCCTTGGGCTCTTTGGGGGTGCAGGTGCACGATCGCGAAAGGGATTTGGTTCGCTCTCTCTAGAGTCTCTTTGTCTCGATGGAGAAGAAATCTGGCAAAGGCCTGCTAATACGGATGAACTAAAGCAGGTGATGAGAGATTTCTTGAGGGAGATTAATCCGCATGGTGTTTTTGTTTCACGACCCTTATATACTGCTTTTAGTTCGGATACAAAAGTATGCATTGTGAAAACTAGCCAAAACGCCCTCGCTCTTTTAGACGAGATTGAGAAAGAACTTCTGCGCTATCGCAGCTATGGACGGCTCAAGGGGAGCGAACATGTGCTTCCGTGGTCTGAAAGGGCGGAGCAGAATTTCAGAGATGATCACGATATTATCCAGGATTATTTGACCGGCAGGGAAATCCATCGCCATCCCCGTCGTATTGTTTTTGGCTTGCCTCATAACTACTTTTTCCAGAGCTTAAGAGAAAAGGCCATGGTAGAGGCGGAGCATCTCAAACGGCGTGCGAGCCCCCTCTTTATTCATATCCATGAGTTAGGAGAAGAAAAGTATGCTGCGGTGATGACATTGCTGCCAGCGATGTTTCTGCCGGAAAGGGAACGGGTTGCTATTAGATGTCCCAAACGGCAATCTGTTTATCTTCCCTGTAATGTCGGCTACAGGGTAATTGAAGAGTTCTTTGAAAGACCTGCCTTTAGCTCAAGAGTGGTGGTTTGGCCATGAATTCTGAGAGGATATTGCATTTCTCTCTGGGCCCAGTTCAAGGATTTGTAGCTCAAGCCCGAAAGACGCGTGATTTCTGGGCGGGTTCATTTATTCTGTCTTATCTCACTGGACATGCCATGTGTGAGTTGATTGAGTCGGGGGGAAAGATGATCTTACCTTATGTGGATGATGAGGAGCCGGATCTTTTGCTGGCAGCTATTCAGAGATCTCGCAAATCTGAACATATCGGTGAGGGCCCTGTGATTGCTACGATACCTAACCGTTTCATGGCTTTTATTCCTGCCGGTTTTGACCCTAAACTGTGCGTTCAGGCTGTCGAAAGGGCATGGCAGCGGGTCGCGAAAACAGTATGGGAGAACTATATGGAGCCGGTTGCTGATAAAGGCCAGGGAACATGGGAGATATGGGAACGCCAGGTGAATACCTTCTGGGAAATTGCTTGGGCCGTTGGAGGTGAAAGTGACAAGGATATCTTGGGCCGGCGTAAGAACTGGCGTTGTCATGTGCTGCCGGAAGAGCCAGGTGACAAATGTACTCTGATGGGCAACCTCCAGGAACTCTCGGGTTATGTACGTAGCCGTGAGCGGAAAAAGCAAGACGCCTTCTGGGCGGCACTGCGAAAACAAGTTGGAGGATATGAGATCGATGAAAAAGAACGCCTTTCCGCCATCGGGCTGATCAAGCGACTTTTTCCTCTAGGTGCGGAGAAGGCTATCGGGTGGAGATTATCAGAATGTGAACGTTACCCTTCAACGCCCTATCTTGCCGCTCTGCCGTGGATCGAAAAGGCAGTTGAAATTAACCCTGACGGCGCAAGGCAGTATGCTGCTGCGGCTGCACGCCTTCCAGGGGCTAAGTACCGTGAGAATCCTGAACGGTTCCCTCGTTTGCAGAAGGCTCTGTCGGAACACCAGCAGGCCCGGGAGTTTGCATCGCTGGATGGGAATTGCTTCTTTACTACCGCGATTGCCAACCCGCGTCTCTGGGATATCGCCGAATCACAAAGGAAAATTTATGATGACTTACGTCAGCAATTGATCAAAAAACTGAAACAACTTCATGAAGAAATAGGGGCGTCTCCTTCATCTTTTTATGCATTGCTTTTTATGGATGGCGATCGAATGGGAGCGCTCCTAAAAAATTACAAGGCCGAAGAGGTGAGCAGAGCTCTCAACGGCTTCAGCAAGCGTGTGAAGGAAATTATTAGTGAATATAACGGCGTAACTGTTTATGCCGGCGGTGACGATGTCCTTGCTTTACTGCCTTTAGATGGTGCACTCAAAGCAGCTGTTGCCCTGCACTGCGAATATGGTAGGTGCTTTGCCCGGAGCAAAGTGCCTCCGGAGCAGGCGACAATTTCCGGCGCTCTCATCTATGCGCATTACAACACTCCGTTGGCCTCGGTGATCAGAGAAGCCCACCGCTTGCTTGACGATGTAGCGAAGGCTAAAACTGGCCGTGATAGCCTGGCTATAACTGTATGGAAGGGCGCAGGGCGGGTACTAACGTGGGCAGCTCCTTGGCAGATAATCAGGGATGGTAAACCCAATATTATTGATGAGATGGTGGATACCTTTAAGATCAATGATTCCAAAGATAGCGAGTATAACAATACATTTTTCTATAATCTTCGAGCACAGTTTAGAGTCCTGGCTGATGAAGAGGGGCATATTTTCTCAGCTTGGACTGAGGATGAGATGATCAACATTTTGGCTGCTGAATACCTCAAGAACCGGGAGCGTGAAGTCGACTGGTCAACTGCCCAGCAAAGGATGAAACGATTACTCAAGATCTGTCACCCTGCATGGCGTGATAAAGAAGGCAATCTTCAAAGAAATGAAAAAGCTCTCACTCTCGATGGCGCTCTTCTGGTGAAATTCCTTGTCCAGAAGGGGGTGGAAAGATGAACTGGCAACGGTGGACCTTCCGGGCCCTCGATACCTGCTTTTTCCGAAATTCATCTCCCTTTAATTCTGGTGAAGGTGGGTACACGACTACTCGTACTATTTTTCCGCCGACAATGTTCACCATTCAGGGTGCCATCCGGACATCGCTGGCTCTAGAGCGAGGCTGGCTTCCAGGCGAGGAGAGACTCTGGCCCAAAGAATTGGGTGGACCCAATGATCTTGGGGAGCTAAAGCTCCGTGGCCCGTATCTTTGTTTTGAAGATCAACCGTATTTCTCAATGCCACTTCTTCTGTTAGAGAAAGATGGTGATTTTACAAGGCTGTTGCCTGGAGAACAGGTTGAGTGCGATTTGGGATATGTCAGCCTTCCCGTGCCGCAGCGGCCCATCGAGGGGGCGAAGGTGCCGGAGGGATGTTACATCTCCCGGGATGGTCTGGCTGCTGTTTTGGAGGGAGGAACACCAACCAAGAAAGATACAAAAAGGTCAGATGAGCTTTGGGTTGAAGAATCACGTATCGGGTTGGAGCGCCAGGATACCACTCGCACAGCCCTGGAAGGACATCTCTATAACTGCGTTCATATTCGGCCTCGTCCAAAAGTAAAACTGGTAGTATTTGTATTAGGTATTCCGGGGAAATGGCAGGTAAGCAATCAACGGATCCTTTCCCTCGGAGGAGAAAGTCGCCTCGCTGCAGTGGAGGTTGAGGCTGGAGAGCCCGCTCAACTTCTACCGCCGCCACCTCATTTGACTGGTGGACAAGACGGCAAGCTGCGCTTTACTGTGACCTTAATCACGCCGGGTTGTTATGGCGAATTGGAGGATGTTGAGCGGGTGATCTGCGAGGGGCCCCCGGGCGTGCCGGGACGCTGCATTTCGGCATGCATTGGTAAGGTCCAGCAGATCGGAGGTTGGGATCTCCTTAATCGCCAACCGCGAAGTCTTATATCTGTGGTGCCGCCGGGAAGCACTTGGTTCTATGAAGGAGATCCTCAGTACGCCGAGGAGATAACCAAATTGCATGGACAATGTTTGAGTTCCCGTGAAGCTTATGGCTTCGGACAAATCGTTATTGGTAAATGGGAGGAGGAGAAAAAATGAGGAGTATGCTTCTTGGTTTGCTAGCCGAAACCAGCCTTCATCCGGGAATCGGCCAAGTAGTAGGTGCTGTTGATCTGCCTGTAGCGCGGGAGAAAACCACTGATTATCCGGTTATCTTCGGTTCAAGCCTAAAAGGTGCCTTGCGCGACCGGGCTGAACAGGTCTGGGGAACTGAAGATGAAAGAGTTAAGCGGATTTTTGGTGAGCAAGAAAGCGCTGGTGCTATAGCAGTAACCGATGCGCGGCTGCTGCTCCTGCCGGTGCGCTCACTGAGCGGTCATTTCAAATGGTTAACCTGTCCTTATCTCCTAGAGCGTTATTCTCGTGACTTGAAGCTCGCGGGAATAGAGGCAGGAGACCTCCCATTGCCCCAACCGGCGAAAGGGCAAGCTGTAATGAATCGAGACCATGGAGAGAACCAGACGCAACTCTTCCTGGAGGAACTTTCTTTCGATGTGATTCTCGATAATCTTACGCCGATAGTTGAGTCTATAAGTTCTTTAATCCGATATGCTTCTGTGCGGGAGCGCTTGGTGGGTGGAATTGTAATCGTTAGTGATGAAGAATTCGCCTATTTTGCCCGTTACAGCTTGCCAGTAAATGCCCGCAATGTTCTGGAAAATGATACCAAAACAAGTATGAACCTGTGGCATGAAGAAACCATCCCGCCTGATACTCTTTTTTACGCATTATTGTTTGAACGCTCTGGAAAAGATGGCCTTTTAGAAGAGCTAGAAAAAATATTTAGAGAGAGACCATACTTGCAGGTTGGCGGGAATGAAACAATAGGCCAGGGTTGGTGTTCCATAGGCCTGCGGGTATCCAGAGGTGATGCATCATGATGCAGACGCTGGAGCAAAAAAGAGCCCAACATGCTTTAAATAAAGTGAAACAAATCGAGCGTGATTATGTTGAAGAAAAGCAGGAGATGTTTGTTTCCTATGTGGAGAATCTGCCGTCGATGATTCTCACTAACGGCTTTGGCCAGGCAGTAGCGATGCTGTTGGCGCAAGCGAGGGGTGACAGGAGTGATGCCCATTATCTCCTCTATAGTTGCTTGGAGGAATGGCTCTGCCGCGATGAACCTCAGGCGCCGTACCGTGCTGAGAATGATCTCATGGCTGCGATCGTTAATTGTGACCGTGGAACTTATTTGCGCGCCCAGGCCGAAGCTCTGGCATGGCTAGAATGGATGAAAAAGTTTGCCGTGGCTTTCCTCAAAAATCCTGGTTCTATCGGGAGGTGAGAGGATGGTTCTCCCGTTATATGCCGGCCTTCGTGTACCACAAGGTTATACGAGAGGTTTTAATACAGGCCTATGGTACGATAAATTCTTCATGTTTTGGAGGAACGATTGGACAGTAGAAGAAGATGGGAAAAAGAGATGGATTCAGGAAGTATGTAAGGTACCGGTAGGAGACAGAGTTCTGTTGGAGGAAGCTGTATCCCGTCTGACAAGCTTGGTCCGTGCCCTCGACGGTGAATGCCGTTGTTTTGGGACTGACTGGCGTTTTGTCACCGGATTGGGACGCCCACACCCGGTTGAGAACGGGTTTGCTTGGCACCATACGCTGGGAGTTCCCTTTCTCCCCGGATCTTCGGTAAAAGGAATTGTACGAACATGGGCTGAAAGGTTTGGTGACTCACAAGATTCAGATAAAATAGTACGGATATTTGGTCCAGAGGGAGAGGGAATAGATAAGCATGTCGGAAGTGTCATTTTTTTCGATGCTCTCCCCATTGAACCGGTGAAATTAGAAGCAGATGTTATGACGCCCCATTACAGCGTTTATTATCAGCAGGAGAGGCCCGAAAACCCGCCTGGTGATTGGTATGATCCTGTGCCTATTCCTTTTCTGACTGTTGCGCCCAGACAAGTATTCCTTTTTGCACTGGCGCCTCGCCGACCAGAAGATGAACAGAGCCGTGCTGATTGTCACTTGGTTATGGAATGGTTAACTAAAGCTCTTGAGTATATTGGTGCTGGTGCAAAAACTGCTGTTGGTTATGGGCGGTTTGCGCCTGATGATGAAGCTACAAACAAAATCTTTCGCAGACGCCCGATCTCTGAGATCAGTGAAATATCGTTGACAGATGGCTTGGCTGAAATGCCAACAGAAGAGAAAAGGAACGAGGCAGTAAGCCCAATCCGCAAAGAAATGGAGGATGACGGGTATAGCAGCAACCCTGATCGTTTTATGGAGTTTTTGACTAATAAGTGGTTGAAAAAATTACAAGATGAACAGGTGCCGTTAAATACAAAACAAGAGATCGCAGCTTTACTTAAGGATTGGTACATGACCTATAAGTCCGACCAGTGGCAAAAACCGAACAAGAAAAATGCAGTCAAAATTGCGGAGATCAAGAAGTTCTTGCCGGAAAATGCATGAAAATTTTGGGTTGGAGGAGAGGAATAGGAGGTGCAACTGACTGTTTTCTTCAGCGCTCCGGGGCCGGTGGCCATCCCTGTCCAGTACAGCCATTTGGTCCAGGGGCTGATCTACAGACATCTGGATAATCCTGTGCTCAGGAATTACCTCCACGACCAGGGATTTGTCTTGGAGAAGCGGCGGTTTAAGCTCTTCACCTTTTCCCGGCTGCTGGGGAAGGAGGTGCGCTACGACAGAGAAAAAGGCTGTCTGGTGTTTACACCCCCCATCCGCCTCCTCATCTGTTCCCCGATCCCCTTTATTCTCCAGGAATTAGGCACAGGTTTTCTGAAAGAGGGGAGCGTGAGGCTGGGGAACGCCAGGCTGGAGGTGATGAAGTTCTCCACCGCTGCTCCCCGTGTAAGGCAGGCTGCCTTGAGAGTCCGAATGCTCTCGCCTCTGGTGGTTTACAGCACCTTCGCCAACGGCGATGGGAAGAAATATACATATTATTATTCTCCCTTTGAGCCGCGGTTTGCAGACCTTGTCGCCGAAAACCTGGCTAAGAAGCACCTGCTGATCTACGGTCGCTCTGCTCAGTCTGAGGGCTTTGCTCTCAGGCCGGTGGGGGTGAGGGACAGCGACCAGAAGGTCACTTACTACAAGGAGACGGTTGTGAAGGGTTGGATGGGGGAATACGAGCTTAGTGGAGATCCCGGCCTCTTGCAGGTTGCCCTGGATGCCGGCCTCGGTGCGAAGAACTCCCAGGGCTACGGCTGCTGCATCCCAGTTGTTGAGCAGACGAGTTAAGGGAGAAAGGAGTTGAGCCGATGCTCGTGGCTCTTTCTAGCGTTGTCCCTACTGATTACAAGGTGGGGGACTACTTTTGGCTTTCAGAGCGTGGAGAACAGCAGGTGTGCCGCACAGATCTTTTCCCGCTTGCAGTTGACGCCTTCTTTCACCCGGATAAATTGCTGCTGATCGTCACTGAGGATGCTCGCTCTCACAAAAATTATGAAAGGATTGAAAAGGCGTTTGGGGAGAGACTGCAGCCTGTAATGGTTCCCCTGGGTAAGAACGAGGACGAGCTCTGGCAGATATTTGAGCTCGTGGCGGATTCTGTGCCAAGTGATTCCAGAGTAATTCTCGATGTGACGCATGCCCTTCGCTCTCTGCCGTTCATTGTCTTTGGTGTCATCAATTATCTCAGGTTGACCAAGGGGGTAGCTTTGGAGCGGATCGTCTACGGAGCATATGATGTCAGGGACAATTCCGCAGGGGATGTGCCGTCTGTCCCAGTTTTTGATCTCACGATGATGATGGAGCTGCAGGAGTGGATGCTTGGGGTTGAGGACTTTCAGAACAGGTGTGAAGGGGAGAGGTTGGCGGAGCTGCTTGAAGAGGCTCAGGGACGGCCCTGGAGAGCCGCTCAAGGTAGGAGAAATGAGCTTCCGCGGCAGCTCAAGGAGATGGGGGAGTGTATCAGGGACTTTTCTCGCTCAATGAGGCTGCTTAGGCCTTTGGACGCTTTAGCTTCGGGGTCCCGGGCGCTGATTCGCGCCAAAAACATTGAGCAAGAGGCGGTGCGTTGGGCGAAGCCTTTTAAGCATATCCTTTCTCGCGTCACGGAGGAACTCACTCCTCTTGCTGTTAGTGATGTGAGCACACTCGACGAAAAGCTACTGAAAGCTCAGCTGTCGCTGATCGACTACTTTATTGAGAAAGGACTTATTGTGCAGGCTGCCTTGATGGAAAGGGAATGGGTTATAAACTGGTTGGCATGGTGCATGGGGTTAGAGAAGTGGCGGTCTAAGCGTGAGCGCAAAAACATTGAGGATGCGTTAGGATTAGCTGTTTTGGTCTTCTGCAGGAAGGAAAGAGGGATGGATTCTCTTCCGGAGTGGTACAAGCAACTGCCGGAGGCGGAGGATTTGGCACATCTGTGGAATGACCTGACGAACTTCAGGAACGATGTCGCTCATTGCGCCATGAATGAGAACCCAGAATCACCGGAAACCATTATTCGGAAGGCGAAGGAGAAGGTGAAAAAACTCTGGAAGTTATTGCCTTGATCTGAGATAGTAATTCAATCCTAAGGAAAAAGGTAAGGTTTTTTCTAAAGAGCAGATTTCTGGTCCGCTAATGTATTAGGAAGAAAAAATCTTGCTTTGCGAGTATTGCGAGGCAGGGTTGATATGATGGAGAGGGGGTGAATCTTTTTGCTGGAAGCTGTTGCCTTGATCGGCAGGAAGCTGGCTGAGGATTATTCGGTGGCTGATCTGATCAAGACTGTCAAGAAGCCTGCCGATGTCGAGAGGATTTACCTTGTCAAGTTGAACTTCCAGACAGGCGGCGGGAAGCCTTTAACTGTGGAAATGCAGGAGATCGACCGGTCTGCCCTTCTCCAGTATCGCTGGGTGGGGCACGAAAAAGGCAACCGGCCTCAGATCTGTCTGACCAGCGGCAGGCTTGATTACCTTGTCGGGCAGGTGCCAGAGAACCTCTTGGAGCGTCTGGAGGTGGGCGGGCTGGAAAACGGCAGTCTCCATCGCAGGTTGTCCCGGCTTGTCGCACTGTTTTACCGCAAGCTACCTGATGGTACGCGGGTGCTCGACCCCCAGAGGCTCGAGTTGACAGATGAGGATCTGATCACTGCTCTCTGGGAACAAGAGACGGGAAAGCCTCAGGATCCGGCGAAAGAGGTCATTTCAGGGGTGGCGGGGTTCTTGGAAAAGTGGGCGCTCAAGCAGCTTGGCCTCAAAGCCAAGGAGGCAGCCCTTTGGACCATCTTGCTCGATGGCGAGCCTTTGGCGGCTGACCCCGATTATGACCGGATCTTGCTGAGCGGCAAAGATGCGGCTGTTGACAGCAGAGAGCGAGGAGTGTGCTCCGTTTGCGGCGCAACAGACCGGCCGGTTACGACGGATTTCACCCGACTGAACTTCTTGAAGTACTATATCACAGACAAGCTTGGGGCAGCCTCGGGTCTGGAAGAGGAGGGTTTTGCCCGTAACTTCCAGGCCTGTGAAGAGTGCTTTAGAGGGCTTTCCCTGGCAGAGAAGTTCGTCCAGGACGGGTTAAGCCTCAGAGTAGGGAGGCTATCCTTCTTGGTGTTGCCCGCTTTTCTTAAGGAGCCAGAGCTCTCCCGAGACGATCTGCTGGCATGGGTGGAGAGCCTCAAGGTGCGGGTCGGTGCCTTCACCGACTTCGCCGGGTGGCTGGAAAAGATAGGCGGCAGGAGCGGCCTGGAGAGAGAACTGCAATACCTCTTGGAGGGGCTGCCCTACGCCAATGCGGCTCTTTTGAACTTCCTTTTTTACAGTTACTCGGAGGGGAGGAGCGAGTTCCGCATCCTCTCTCTGATCAAGGATGTGGCGCCGGGCAGAATCTCCCGGTTCCTGCGCCGGAGCCACCGGATCGCTGCTATGGCTGAGGAAGTCTTGGGCCAGGCCAGGTGGTGGCTCGATCTCACAGCCATTTACCGCCTTATCCCGCTCAATGAGGGGCCGCGCAGGGTGGAGTATAAGAAGTTGCTCCACGTCTACCAGAGCTTGCTCACTGGCGAACCCATCGAGCGCACCTGGCTGATCAGGGAATTCGTATCTCTTGTCAGGATCTTCCAGGCAGGGGGTTATGCGGGGACGAATGTATCCCAGCCGAAGGCGGGGAATGAGGAGCTGGAATGGACGCAGCGCCTGCTGCAGGCGAACCTGTTGTTGAAGTTTTTAGATGAGGAGGAACTGTTACGAGGAGGGATGCCATTGAGCGCTCCGCTGCGAGAGGAGACAGAGGTGCTGCCGGAGGGGATGAGGAATTATCTTGAGGCTATGGCCTACAATGAGCCCCAGACGGCGCTTTTCCTCCTGGGTTATCTTTTACACCAGGTAGGGCAGAAACAATACGAGCGCGGCTATGAGAGCAAACCGGTCTTGGAGAAGGTGAACTATGCCGGGATGCCCTGGCCGAAAGTTGTCCGGCTGGCGAATCTGCTGGTGGACCAGCTGCGGCAGCATGACATCTTGAAGTACTGTGAAGGGCTCTTTGCGGTGATGAAAGGCCTGTTCGACGCCTACAGGCCCGGCGCCCATCAGCAGGAGTGGCCGCTTTCACCTGAGGAGAACGTCTTTTACATCCTTTCAGGGTATGCCTACGGCACGCGCATGGCGCTCAAGGCCTGGGCGGAGAGGGAGAAGGCAAAAGCGCAGGATGAACAGGAGGGGGATGCTGAGCGATGAGTACTGTTGATAAAAACAGTGAGATACTCTTTCTTTATGATGCCAAGATGTGCAACCCCAACGGAGACCCAGATGATGAAAACCGGCCGCGCTTCGACCCTGACAGGGAGCGCTGCCTGGTGTCGGATGTGCGCCTGAAGCGCTACATCCGGGACTATCTGGAGGATAAAGGCCAGCTCATCTATGTCACCAAGGCAGAAGGGGTTGTGCAGGCTGCTGAGCGGCTCAAGAAGGTGCTGGGAAAGGATAACGTGAGCGGTGAAGATCTCCCGGCTCTTCTGGAAAGGTTGATCGATGTGCGCCTCTTCGGCGCCACGATGCCGATCAAGGGCGCCAAGAGGGGTGAGGGGGAGGCGGTCAACCTCACCGGGCCAGTCCAGTTTACGTGGGGTTATTCCCTCAACCGTGTGCAGTTTGTCGATTCCGTGACCATCTCTTCGCAGTTCGCCACGCGCGAACAGGCCGGCCAGGGGACGTTCGGCAAGGACTACAGGATCTATTATGCACTGATCGCTTTCCATGGGATCGTCAGCGCCCGTCGTGCCCTGGCGATGCGGGAGCGTGCCGGCGGAAACGAAGCAGCTGCCACCAGCGAGGCTGATCTGGAACGCTTGGACGAGGCGATGGTCCAGGCGATACCGCTCGCTGCTACCCGCTCGAAGATCGGCCAGTACCCGCGGCTTTATCTCCGTTTGATCTTCAGCGACGGGGAGACTTTCATCGGTGACATGCGCGACGATCTGGTGATGAATCCTGACCAGGACCTGCGCTCGGTCAAAGATTTCTCTCTGGATCTGACAGCCTTGGGTAGGCGGCTCGAGCGCTTTAAGGAGCGGATCGACCAGGTACTCGTTTTCCAGGATCCTGAACTCTGTACTGCTGTTGCAGGGCAGGAGACTCCTGTAGCAGCCTGGCTTGCAGAACTGTTAGGGGCGGATAAGGTGAAGGCCATTGAAAGGACCTGATAGCTTGAAAGCTGTGATGGTTTTTGACCTGTTTGGGCCGATGGCCCATTTCCGCAAATACTACACGAATACATCATCGCTTACTTATGGCTTTCCTCCGCGCACCGTTCTGATGGGAATTGTTGCTGCTATCCTGGGGTTTGAGCGGGACACTTATTACGAAGAGCTGAACCGCGGCCGTTTTGCTGTTGCCGTTAAAGCACCCACCCGCCGCCTGCTGCAGACGGTTAACTATGTACGCACGAAAAAAGAAGACCTTAATCTGCTGCGGCGGCTGCAGCAGGTGCCTGGCACTCAAACCCCGCTGGAGTTTCTTCTCCCTGCAGGAGATGCGAGATCTCTTTGCTTCCGGGTATTTTTCAGTCATCCGGATACCGGCCTTGTGCAGGAGGCTGGCGACCGGTTGCGTGAGGGGCGGACATGCTTCCCCCTGTACCTGGGGATTACGGAGTGCCTGGCTGGTGCCAGGTTTGTGAACATTTATGGGACAGGGGATTATCAGGAGGTGCCGCCGGGGACGACGGTGGAGCTCGCTTCGGTCTTAAATGTTGCGCACCTGGACAAGATTGATTTTTCAGGTGGGAAAACCTTAAACCTCGTGCGTGAGCGCGCCCCGTACAGCTTCGGCGCCGGGAGGACGCTGCGGCCGCCGATTGCCGTTGTGTACGAGAGCAGCGGAAAACCGCTTTCTGCCGCACTGCGCGTCCCCTCTTATCGCTTCAGCGATGCCGCAACGGGGGACGAGGAGACGGTGGCTTTTCTGGAGTGATCACATATGCGCTGCTATGCTCATCGGGTGGAGCAAAAATTCTATCCCCTGAGTGCCCATCTGGCCTGGGTAGCGGTTGGAGCTGCGGAGAGGCTCTCCTCCTCCCCAACGAGGGAAACCCTTTACTCTGCAGCCCTGGTGGCAGGATTGGCGCATGATTTCGGAAAATATACCAGCTATTTTCAGTCATACCTGCGGACGGGCCGTGGTGGGGCTGAAAAGCAGCACGCCCTCATTTCAGGGCTGTGGGGGGCTTATCTGGCGCGCCGGCTTTCCCTGCCGCCAGAGCAGCAGCTGGCGATCTATTTTGCTGTAGGGCGCCATCACCAGGATCTGGGGGATCCCGAGGAGAGCCTCGTCTCACCTGCAGACCTCGATGGCGACTGGGCGGAGCTGGACTGCAGGACGAGGGAGCAGCTGCGGGTGGTTGTCGCCCAGATCGCTGATCTGCAACAGCGCAGAGAGGAGATCACCGCTTCCCTGGGGACAGCTGGCCGTTGGGCGGCAAGGCTCCTTGCCGCCCGCGCGCTCCCCTCGCCTGAATGGCTGAGAGGCGACTGGGGTGAGGTTTTAGCTGATTTTCTTGCCGGATGGAAGGATGTTTATAGAGGGTTCTTCGGTTTCTGGCGCCGCTTCAAGAGGCAGAGGCTGGCCTCTGAGGCAGCGGGATCGAGGTGTAGGGATCTCGGCCTTTACTTTGGCATCCTTTCCCTCTTTTCTGCGCTCATCGATGCCGATAAGATCCATGCGGCGCGGGTCAGCGAGCCCAGCCGGATGCCGATCCCGGCTGATGCGGTCGAGCGCTATCGCGGTGCGAAATATGGCCCGCCAGCTACTGCTGTCGATGCCCTCAGGGAGGATCTCTACCGTTGCGTCGCCGAACGGATCCGGCAGGCTCCCCTGGAGCAAAGGCTGTTCTCACTCACCGCCCCAACCGGTTCCGGTAAAACCCTGGCGGCGCTGGCTGCCGCCTTTTGCCTACGGGAGCGGCTTGCAGAGGAGCGCGGCACTCCGCCCCGGATCATCTATGCATTGCCCTTCACTAGCATTATCGACCAGGCTTTTGCCGTCGGTGAAGACGTCTTGTGTACCGCCCTGCAGCTGCCACCTGATGCTCTTCCCACATCACTGATCTTGAAACATCACCATCTCGCCGACTTATCTTATCTGCGCTCGCCGGGTGAGGCAGAAAGCCCCTTGGATGAGGCGCTGTTGCTCATCGAGTCGTGGCAGAGCGAGGTCGTTGTCACGACTTTTGTCCAGTTCTTCCATACCCTGGTAGGTTACGAGAACAGGATGCTCAAGAAATTCCATCGCTTGGGCGGGGCTGTGGTCCTCCTGGACGAAGTGCAGAACATCCCCGTGGAGTATTGGCCGCTCGTTGAAGAGAGCCTGCGGCAGGCATGCTCTCACCTCGATATGCGAGTGA
This sequence comes from Syntrophomonadaceae bacterium, assembly GCA_012840385.1. Lineage (GTDB taxonomy): Bacteria > Bacillota > DSM-12270 > Thermacetogeniales > Thermacetogeniaceae > DULK01. Next base: position 5,348 of record DULK01000020.1, on the reverse strand, counting down.
TCTTGATGACCGCTACACGGCCGGAGTGGTTTGAGCCCGAGGAAGTTTGGGAACTGGCGGGCGATCCAGAGGCGGTGCGGAGGCGCTTTGCGGCGCTGAACAGGGTGAGGCTGGTGGTTGATACTACGCCCTGCACGGTCGAAGAGGCGGCAGCTGCTTTCCTGGAACAGCATCAGCGGGGCATGTCCTATCTTGTCGTGCTGAACACCATCAGAAGCTCTGTGGTCTTTTACAACATTCTGAGGGAGGCGTTGGGGAGCGAGGTACCCCTTTATTATCTTTCCACAAACATTGTTCCTGCAGAGCGGCAGAGGCGTATTGCGGAAATCCGGGAATCCCTCGCCAGTGGAGAAAAACCGGTTGTAATCTCCACGCAGGTGGTGGAGGCGGGCGTTGACCTCGATTTTGATGTGGTCTGGCGCGACCTTGGCCCTGTCGATGCTGTTGTGCAGGTGGCTGGGCGCTGCAACCGGCATTTCCGGAAAAAGCAAGGGGATGTCCGCCTCGTGCACCTGGTAGACCGTAGAGGCGATGAAGGTCTGAGCCTGGCCTCCTATGTTTACGGCAGGATCCACACATTCACGGCACGGTGCCTCTTCTCCAGCTGCACCTATCTTGAGGAGCCGGATTTTTACGAACTAGTCGCTGAGTATTTCAGCGCTGTGCGCCAAAATAAATCTGCTGCAGAGAGCGAAGCCATTCTGCGGGCGATGACTGCCCTCCGGTTCAAAAGCTCGGCTGCCGGAGAAGGTGTTGCTTGCGTCAGCGACTTCCAGCTCATCCGTCAGCTCCCATATTACAACGATATCTTCATCTGTGTAGACGAGCGAGCAGAAGGGATCTGGGAAAGGTATCAGAAGACAGTGGCTAAGGAAAGAGACCTGCGGCGGAGATGGGCAGCCTTTCTGGAAATCAAGCGGGATTTTCATCGTTACCTGGTATCTGTTCCGAATAAGTTGGTTGTGCATAGGCTGCCTGTTGATTCACGCCCGCTTGTGATCCCGGCGTATCTCCTCGATGAATTCTACGACAGGGAAACAGGGTTTAAACGCTGCGAACAGGAAGATGCGCTGATCTTTTAAAAGTCTAAAGGGGCAGTGAGGCATGGAAGTGCGCATCGTTGGAAGTCTCGTCCAGGCGTATCAGATCTGCCCGCGCCAAGCGTGGCTCATGTCCCGCCAGATTTGCCCCGATGAGGATAATGTCTACCTCCAGCTGGGTCGCCTGATCGGGGCGCAGTCCTTCGGGCGTGAGCGGAAAGAGGTGCGCCTGGAACATCTCTGCATTGACCTCGTTCGCCGCGGCGGGCGGGATTTCGTCATCGGTGAGGTCAAGAAATCTTCCCGCGCCCGGGAAGCTGCGCGGATGCAACTGGCCTTTTACCTCTATGAACTGCGGGAGATGGGGATGGAGGCAGAGGGGGAGTTGCTCTTCCCTGAAGAGCGCCGAAGAGAACGGGTGGTGCTCGATGAGAGCCTTGCGCGGCAGGTAGAAGAATTGAAGGCTCGCATCCTTGCCCTGATCGCCCAAGATCAAGCCCCTCTGCCAGAGAAAATACGCTTCTGTGGCAAATGCGCCTATGCTGAATTTTGCTGGGCTTGAAAAGATGGTTCGAGGAGGCTGAAAGATGCAAAAGACATTATACCTCTTTGCCAACGGCCGGCTCCGGCGCAAAGATAATACGATCTGCGTAGAGAGTGAGGAAGAGACAAAATATTTTCCGGTCACGAGTCTCAGGGACATTTTCGTCTTTGGTGAGGTCGATCTCAACAAAAAGCTTTTGGAGTTTATGGAGGAAAATGAGGTGATCCTCCACTTCTTTGATTATTACGGGAACTATGTGGGAAGCTTTTACCCCAGGGAGCATTATAACTCGGGGTACGTGATCCTCCGGCAGGCGGAGCACTACCTCGATCCTGAACGGCGCCTGGAGCTTGCCCGGAGGTTTGTGGATGGCGCGCTATCCAACATCTTGCAGGTGTTGCGCTATTACCAGAACCGGGGAAAAGAGCTCACTCCATTCATCGAGGCGATTACCCGCTTGGCTGAGGGAAGCCTTCCTTGCTGTAACACCATTGAAGAATTGATGGCAGTTGAGGGGAATGCGCACGGCTACTACTATGAGGGCTTCAATACGATCCTGGATGGATCTCCCTTTACCATTGATGGCCGAAGCAAGCGCCCCCCAGGAGACCCCTTAAATGCCCTGATCAGCTTTGGCAACTCTCTGGTCTATGCCAAGATCCTCACAGAGATCTACAAGACCCATCTTGATCCCCGAATTGGGTTTCTCCATGCCACAAATTTCCGTCGTTTTTCCCTGAATCTTGATGTGGCGGAAATCTTTAAGCCCATTATTGCTGACCGTGTGCTTTTTAGCCTTGTTGGGAAGAAGATGTTAGGACCTGATGACTTTGAGCGCCGTGGCAGTGCTTATCTCCTGAAAGAACGGGGAAGGCGGGTTTACGTGCAGGAGTTGGAAGAAAAACTCCGGGCGACATTTTACCATCGACGCCTCAAGCGCAACGTCAGCTACCAGACTCTGATGCGCATGGAGCTTTACAAGGTGGAAAAACACCTCATGGGCGAACAACCCTATGAACCCTTTGTGAGCCGGTGGTAGCAGATGTACGTTATTCTCGTTTATGATGTCAACGTCTCGCGGGTGGGCAAGGTTTTGAAAACTGCCCGCCGCTATCTCACCTGGGTGCAGAACTCGGTGCTTGAGGGTGAGTTGACCGAAGCCACCTTTCGCGCCCTGCGAAGCGACCTGGCACGAGTTATCGACACCAAGGAGGATTCTGTGCTTTTCTACATTTTGGGGAATGAAAAGTACGCCAGAAGAGAACTTATGGGTATTCGTAAAGGCGGCGAGGATTGGGTTTTCTGAGCAGGAGCCGGGTGTTTTCCCCGGCTTCTTCTTAAGGAATTGCTGAAGATGGTGTGAGGGCTATGCGCCGTGCAAAATTTCAACTCCGGGAGGAAAACTGTCGTCGATGTCTAATAATGCAAAAAAAGCCGGAGATCGACGACAACCTACCGGAGGATAAAACCCGCACCCGGCGCTGCAGAAACGGCTTTCAGTCCGGCGAGATGGAAGGGTGAGACAGTGCACGGCGGGATGAAGAATCCTTACTCTATGCGCCAAAAATGGGTTTCCAGCCTACCTATGAGGAATTGAAACCCAGCCAACGGCTAAAATGGCAGCCGGCATGAAAAGGTTTCCAGCCTACCTATGAGGAATTGAAACCTGTTCGCAAGGAGTACGAGAAACCGGAACTGCCGGAGTTTCCAGCCTACCTATGAGGAATTGAAACGCAGTAAGAACAACTAGCGGGGACACTACGGCAACAGTTTCCAGCCTACCTATGAGGAATTGAAACTGTTAATTATTGTTACATAGTGATAATTTTTACTATGTTTCCAGCCTACCTATGAGGAATTGAAACATCGTAACTGCTACAATAACAACCTAATCTCCTATGTTTCCAGCCTACCTATGAGGAATTGAAACTAAAAAGACTGGCGTTCAGTTTCCGGAGATAGAAGAGTTTCCAGCCTACCTATGAGGAATTGAAACCAAGAAGTTAAAGATGTTGCTATGACTAAGGCTCCTTTGTTTCCAGCCTACCTATGAGGAATTGAAACTTCATCTGGAAACGTATTCCTGAGCAGCTTATATGGGTTTCCAGCCTACCTATGAGGAATTGAAACTTGCCATGCCTGAAACCAAGTGAAAGGAGCCTTAGTGTTTCCAGCCTACCTATGAGGAATTGAAACACTGCTATCGCTTCCACAAAATCACCATCACTTCAGTTTCCAGCCTACCTATGAGGAATTGAAACTATTTATCTTGAGGTAAATTCGATGGACTTGTAACCGTTTCCAGCCTACCTATGAGGAATTGAAACTTTAAAAAGCGTTTGATTGGTGGAATAAGGAGCATGGTTTCCAGCCTACCTATGAGGAATTGAAACGTTGAAGAGGATGTAGAAAAGCTTGAGGAAAAAAAAGGTTTCCAGCCTACCTATGAGGAATTGAAACGAAAAGGATGGAATAGAACCTGGTCAACATGTTATTGGTTTCCAGCCTACCTATGAGGAATTGAAACTAACAGACCATCGGATATTTCTTGCCATGATCACTGGTTTCCAGCCTACCTATGAGGAATTGAAACCACAAATTCTTTTCATATTCCAGTATCTTATCCAATAGTTTCCAGCCTACCTATGAGGAATTGAAACGGGATCACAATATTCCTGCAACAAAAAGTCGTTACAGTTTCCAGCCTACCTATGAGGAATTGAAACAGGCTTAACATTGCCTGTATCCTCCTTCTCCAATTCGTTTCCAGCCTACCTATGAGGAATTGAAACAAAAAAATGAAAGCATAAAAATAACGTCATACAATAAGTTTCCAGCCTACCTATGAGGAATTGAAACCTATTACCTGCATTACCTCTCCCGGGGCAATTCCCGTTTCCAGCCTACCTATGAGGAATTGAAACACCTTTTTCAAACATTGAAAAAACAGTTCTTTTAAGTTTCCAGCCTACCTATGAGGAATTGAAACTCTGATCAAAAAGGAAGAGATGTCACCCGGGCTCCTGTTTCCAGCCTACCTATGAGGAATTGAAACCCTGGAGAGCCGGAAAGATGCCCGTCCCAAGTAGGGTTTCCAGCCTACCTATGAGGAATTGAAACATTAAAAGATCCATTTTTAAATAGAGGTCAAATTTGTTTCCAGCCTACCTATGAGGAATTGAAACGAAGCAATCTCAAAGGGAGAAATCTTTTCTTCCTTTGTTTCCAGCCTACCTATGAGGAATTGAAACAGGAAAAGCGTCTTTATGAAAAACTTGCCTTACAAGGTTTCCAGCCTACCTATGAGGAATTGAAACATATGTACCTAAACCTGAATATTTACATGGTTCCTGGTTTCCAGCCTACCTATGAGGAATTGAAACGTTTAAGAGATTTAGCGAAAGACTACACTGCACCGGAGTTTCCAGCCTACCTATGAGGAATTGAAACTGCCACGGCATTTTATATCCTTCCTCTGCTAAAACAGTTTCCAGCCTACCTATGAGGAATTGAAACAACCTTTACCTCTATTGCACTCATGACAGCATGTTAGTTTCCAGCCTACCTATGAGGAATTGAAACTACGCAGCGAAGACTGGAAACAACCCGGCTAAAGACGTTTCCAGCCTACCTATGAGGTGTTATTCGTCACAATAAATGCACATCAAAACGTCACGTTATTTTAGCATGAAATTGGGCTAAATAATTGATCACCGCACCCTGGCAATGGAAAATAGTCAAAATAAACGATTACTCTTGGGGGC
>DULK01000019.1 GCA_012840385.1 Syntrophomonadaceae bacterium | reverse complement strand
TCTGCCGCATTTCCTGAGCAGAATAGAGATACTGCGGTTTTCCCACCACTCCTACCTCCAGCAGTTCACTGCGATCGTAGAGGGTTCCTTTGGGAACGACCTCCACGGTTATCCTCATCCGGTACCTGCCCTCCAGCGCCCTGATAGTTTCGGGATCTACGCCGTCTCCGGGTTTTTCCTCCTCTACGATAAACCTGAGCCCTTCCGGTTCCTTGCCCACCACCCAGAAGCGTCGGCAGGGCAGGTTGGAGACGATTTCATCCAGGTCCCACAGATCCAGCACCCGGCTTCCCACGGCAACGGTGTCTTCCCGCCGGCCGCGAACCTCAAGGGAGAGTTCTCTCCCGCAGGGGCACTCCCTTTCCACTATCCTGGCTCTGTCCCCCGTCAGGTACCTGATGAAGGGGGTTGCTCTCTTTTTCAGGGTGGTGATCACCAGGTGGCCCAGTTCACCGGGCTTGACGGGCGTCCTCAGGTCATCCTGCAGCAGCTCGAATATGAAATAGTCGTCGAGGGGGTGGGGTGTCTGAAATTCGCAGTCGACCACCGCCGTTCCGATCTCGGCCATCCCGTAGATATCAAAGACGGGCACACCCCAAAGAGCCTCGAGCATCTTGCGCCGTCCGGGGGAAAGGGGCTCTCCCGCCGTACAGATCGCCCGCAGGTGCGGGAAGTCCCGGCCTGGTTGGAGCCCCAGGAGTTCTGCGGTCTCGGCTATCAGCACCACCTGGAGGGGAAGACATGCCAGCACGGTGACCTCAAGCCGCCTGAGCATGTTAACCACGCGGGGAAAGGGGCTGACCGTGGACCGGGCGCTGGCGGGGATCACGCAGGCGTGCTTCATCTGGGCGGCGGCGTGAAACATATGGGCGACGGCGGAAATGGCGTAGGGGAACCGCACCAGTACGATATCGTCCTCGTTGAGGTTGACGCCACACCTGATTATTTCCCTGGCGTTATCCCGGAGGTCCTCCCGGGTAAACCAGGTCGCTACCGGGGCCCCGGTGGTGCCGAAGGTCTCATGGTACTGGTAGAGGTCGGACCGGGGCACGCAGATCAGATCAAAGGGGGAACGGCGCTTCAGATCTTCCCTCGTGGTCAGCGGTATTTTTTTGAGTTCCTCCAGGGACCGGAGGGGGCGATCGGGTATGCGTTCCCTGTAAAAGGGGGATGCCTTGCAGTTTTCCAGTACCCGGTTCAAAAGCTCAAGCTGATCCTGTACTTTCAATTATTTCCCCTTCTTTCAGGAAAGGCATAACAGTTCCGCTATGTTTTTCCCGAGGATCCGGTCGCGCTCCCCGTCTCCCAGCTCGAGGAGCAGGATCTTTTTGAGCTCCACAGCCGGGTGGGAGAGGGGAAACTCGCTGCCGAAGATGATCTTTCCCGCCCCCGCCTTTTTGACCGCTTCCTGAATGTGCAGGAAGTTTCCGGTGGAAGTTTCCAGGAAAAGGTTGTCTAAACGGGCCGCGGCCTCGGCAGCCTCCCGGTCGGCCGGTCCGAATCCCATATGTCCCAGGATGAAGTTGGTTTTCGGGAACTGCCGGGCCAGGGCCACAAACCTGGCCGTGGAGGCGCCCGGGCCGTAAACCACGTGCGAGTAGAGGGGATACCCGTAATCCCCGCAGCAGGCGGCCAGGGCTGCTACGGCCTTGCTGGCGAAAGAGAACTGGTGTGTCATCGGCGAGAGCTTCAGGCCGCGGAATCCTTTCTCAAAGCTTTTTTCCAGGACCTCAACGGCATCAGCCTGATGCGGGTCGATGCAGGCAAAGCCCCGGAGGATACCGGGCTGTGCCCGGCAGGCCGCTTCCACGTAGCGGTTGTCCGGGATGGGGTTTTCCGGTTTGGCTTTCCCGGTGACGTAATCCGTCATCTTTCGTACATCCATCGTTCCACCCGGAACCACCACCCCCCGGACAATGCCTGCCTGCTGCAACTGTTTGAGGTAAATTTCGGTGCTGCCGTACGCCGTGTCAGAAATGTGGGCATGGGCATCGATTATCATTCAAAAAACCTCCTTTGCTTAAGGTAAGGGCCGCCTTGCGGCCGTTCAGGAGTGGACTACCCGGATGGTCTTTTCTCGCGGCCGGGGAAGCTTATCCACGAATTCGAATTCACAGGGAAGCCCGGTGCCGTACTCCATCCTGCTGGCCAGGGAATCGGCCAGCTCCGGGGAGGGGCGGACCCCCGGGGCCAGTTCCACGCGGATCTTCAAGATATCGGATCCGGCCGGGTCCACCACGAACTGGAACCAGTTTCCCACTTCCGGCAGGCGCATCAGGAATTCCTCGAGGTAAAACGGTGAAAGCGGCACACCCCGGATGACCACCTGATCGGTCCGCCTGCCCATCAGGAAGAGCCTGGGCAGCAGGACTCCGCAGGAGCAGGGGTCAGGGTCGATGTAGCCCAGGTCCCGGGTGCGGTAGCGCAGGATCGGGGTGTCGTACCGGAGCAGGCAGGTGACCACTATCTCGCCGATCTCCCCGGGCTCCAGCACCTCTCCCGTATCCGGATCCACGATCTCCACCGCAACGTGCCCCTGGACGATGTGATAACCGTTGTGGGCGTCGCATTCGATGCCGATGCCGCCGCACTCAAGGGAACCGTAATAACAGTTCGCGGTAACGCCCCAGATCTGCTCCACGCGCTTTCTGAAGGAGGGAGAGCAGCCCTCCCCCGTCAGCCACATCTTTTTCAGAGGCAGGCCGGTGAGGTCGAAGGAACTCTCGGCCGCCGCCTCGGCAATCTGGATGGACCAGGAGGGGGTGGTGATGACGACGGTGGGCTGCAGGTCCCGCAGCATTTTGACGGTTTTGGTCGGTGTCGAGTAGGCTCCTCCTTTCCCTGCCGGAATCACCGTTGCCCGGCAGCCGTCCATGAAGGTCTTATGGAAGGCCAGCCCTGCCGAACTCATTTCGTAAGGGAGGGCGTTGAGAACGATGTCCCCGCGCCCGACCGGGACGAGGTTGGGGTAACCGGTGGCGAGTTCCAGGAGGTAGTAGTCGTCCCACGTATTCATAATATAGATCTCTTCGCCGCCGGTGGTGCCGGTGGATACCTGGATCAGGGCGATGTCTTCCTTATCGCAGGCCAGCAGCGCCCAGGGGTTTCCGGTAAGCTCCTCCTTGATGGTGAAGGGGAGGCGGCTCAAATCCTCAAGCTCCTTTATGTCCTCCGGGGTTACCCCCGCGCGGTCCATTTTCTCCCGGTAAAAGGGGGAGCGCTCGTAGGCCCTGCGGACGATTTCCCTGAGCGAATCCCTTTGAAAACACGCCAGTGTGGCCGGGGACATCCCGCCGTCGGGGAAGTCCGACCCTGAAAAGTATTTATCTATGATGGCCGGTTTTCTGAGACTTTGCAGCTTTTTTTCAAAGAGCGAGTTCATTTCCTGTCCACACCCTTTCCCTCTAACAGTGCCTGGTACTTTGGATCCGGGCTTTCCTGGAGGAGTTTTGACCAGACCTTTTTCGCCCTGGCGGTCTCTCCGGTGCGCTCGTAGGCTACTCCCATGTCGTACAGGATCTGGTGGTAGAGTTCCCTGGAGAAGAGGCTGTTGTCCCGTTCGTAAGCGGTCTTTAAATACCTGAAGTCTTTCAATGCCCGCTGTGTCAGGTGGAAAAAGGCTTCCGGAAGAGAGTAGGTCAGGTAGGCCCGCAGCAGCCGCAGCTTCGGATTGTTCCAATCTCGGCTTATGGCCCTGTTCAGCAGCTTCAGCCCTTTAATGGTGTCACCGAAAAGGACGTTGGTGTCCATTGAGTCCCTTGCGTTCAAAGCCAGGCAGCTCCCGTAGTATCCCTGGGCGAGAGGGTCCCGGGGGTCTGCTTCATGGGCCTTTTTCAAGAGTTCAAGGGCCAGCTTTGCCGCTTTTCTGCTGCCTGCCACCGCCAGGTCATGCAGCCTGATCCCCTCTGCTAAAAGGGCCTCCTTTTGATCAGCGGCCAGCAGATTCAGCCGGGGGCTCACGTCAACGTCGTTCTTTTCTTTCTCGATCAGGGCTTTGAATTTCGGAGGGGGGTCGAGAGACAAAAGCTTCTCCACCACTGCAGCGGCTTCGTTTTCCAATCCCAGGCGCCGGTATGCCATGCTCTGGTCGTAGAGGATCTGCCAGTAGGTTTCTTCGGGGAAGCTGGAATGATCGTTCTCGTAACACCGGATCAGGTAATCGAAATCGGCAATAGCAGAAGCGGTACGGTGGAAGAACCCCTCCGGGAGCCGGAAGCTGTGTCTGGCCCTCATTAAACGAATTTTCCAGTTGTCCGGGTTGCGGTTGACGATTTCGTCAAACAGCTGCATTGCTTTGATGGCATTGGCGAACATTTCGGTGGGATCCGCCGCATCCCGCCCCTTAAGGGACATGCAGTCGGCATAATAAGCCTTGAGCAGCAGATCGCCCGGGTCCGCCTGGATAGCTTTTGCAAAAAAGGCAAATGCCTTTTGGGTGGCGTCCTTATCTCCTGTGAGGGCGAGTTCGTAAAGCTTGACCCCCTCTTCGAGCACTTCTCCCTTCTTTTTGCCGCTCAGAACAGGCGCTTCCATATCGCCACCGGAGTCCGGGATTATTCCCGGGCTTTGTACGCCTTGTACGCCTTCTCGGGACAGAAGCTCCCTATACTTTGTCTCTCCGGCCGCGGATAAGAGCTTCTGCCAGGCGGAATCGGCCTCCTGGTTTCGCCCCAGATTTTTGTACGCCGCCCCCAAGTCGTAGAGGAGCTGGAAGTAATAATCCTGGGAAAAGAGGCTGGGGTCCTGTTCATAGCGTGATACCAGGTAGCTGAAGTCCTCCACGGCGGTGGCGGTCCGGTGGAAGTAGGTTTCGGGAAGCCTGTAACAGACATTTCCCCGCAAGATGCGGACCTCTATGTTTTCGGGATCGCGGGAAACGGCGCCGTCCAGTATCTTCAGCCCTCTGACGGCTTTCTTGAACCTCTCTATGGGGTCGACGGCATCCCGTCCCAGGAGGGTGACGGTGCTCCCGTAGTAGGCTTCGACCAGATTGTTATCCGGTAGCAGTTCTTTAACCTTTACCAGCAACTCATAGGCTTTGGCTACGGCTTCTTTATCGCCCTGAATGCCGCGCCTGTGAAGCTCTACCGCTTCTGCAAACAACTCTTCTCCTGTTTTGCCCGTACCGGCGGTTCGCTCTTCCTTTTCCACCTCCCTGGCCTGATCTGGGTTTTCTATACAGCCATCGGGTTTTTCTCCGGTGCTTTTTCCTTTATCAAATTGCATTCTCCACATGCCGGGCAGCATCGCTGGATCTTTCCTCCTTCCGGAAAATTAAATGCTATCAACCGTGATACAATATTCAAGAAGGCACGATAAGGTGACATTTCCAGTCCTTTTCCCCGGGGATTTCATGCTGTATCCTTGCGCTCATGCCCACCAAGTGGCACCAAAGATGAATTAGGAAAGAATCAGGCAGGATTTCGCATAATATGGCTTAACCAGGGAATGATAGGTTCATACCGGAAGGGATGGAGGTTCCTGTGGCGACGCGGCATTTTTTTGCAGCCTTTCTGGTCTGTGTTCTGCTCCTGGCCGGCGGGCTCCACCTTGCCGCTCAGAGCATCCAGGAGTTGCGGGGGGAGAAAGTCGTTCTGGAGGTCCTTCCCCCTCAGGTCAGGGGGCTGGCAACCAGAGTGGGGGAAGTCGTCAGGGACTGGACGCGGCACCTGCCTGCGTCTTCCTTAGGAGAGAGGATAGCCGCCCTGTGTAGCGACGGCTTGCAGGGCATTAAGAGCATTGAAACAATCCATGAGTTTGTAGATTGGATAGGGGATCGGTTTGGCCCATTCCTTCAAGGTATACGAGAAAAACTGCCGGGCAAGGCCCATGAACCTCCGGCGTAATACAATCGGCGAATAAAACTCTGCGGGTTTCTATGGTAAAATAAAGGAGTCGCCGGTCTCGTTCCGGCCGTATCAAGGCAGGAACGCACAAAGATAAGCCGGGACATAGGGGTCCTTATCTTGAAAGCGTTGTTTTTTACACTGCTCTGTCTCATCTGGGGGTCAACCTGGCTTGCCATCAAAATAGGCCTGGCCGACTGCCCTCCCTTTACCTTTGCCGCAATCCGTTTTATACTGGCCACCCTTGTGATGTGCGGTATTTTAAAATACAGGCATTTATCGATCAGCAGGCGATGGAGGGACCTGCGCGGCGCCCTCTGTTTCGGCGTCTTCAACGGCATCTCCTACGCCCTGGTTTTCTGGGGGGAGCAGTACATTTCTTCCGGCCTCACTTCGATCATCAACGCCACCCTTCCGTTTTTCAGTGCCGTCTTTGCCTACTTTTTAGTTGGGGAAAGGTTCACCCTTGCCAAAGGCACCGGGCTGGCCATCGGATTCGGCGGGGTTTTGCTGGTATTCAGCAGGGAACTGGGGGAACTGGGCGGGGCGAACCTGTACGGGCAAATGGCCATTTTACTGGCGGCGGCTTCCTACGCTCTCGGCGGCACACTGGCCAAGCGGTATCAAAACAGGCTGGGATTGCTGCAGGAGGTGACGGTACAGATGGGCGTAACCGCGCTGGTGATCACTCCCCTGCTGTTCCTGGAACGGGGCCGCTCCTTTGTTCCCGATGCGGGTTTTGTCCTGGCTTTGCTTTACCTGGTGCTGGTCGGCTCGGTAGCTGCCTTTCTGCTGTACTTCTGGTTGCTTGAACGCATGGAAATTTCCCGGCTGTCTCACAGTTCGTTGATTACCCCCGTGATTGCCACCTTGCTCGGGGCCTGGTGGGCTCATGAGGAGGTATTCTGGCAGTACGTGGCGGGTCTGGCGGTCATCCTGCTCGGGGTATGGATTGTCAACAGGCCCCGAGCGGGCGGCGAACCGGTCAAAAGAACAGAGGTCCCTGAGCGTGGCATTGCCGCGGCGAAACAGCCAAATACTTTTATAAAAGGACGCTAAGTGGTAATATCTACATTAGATCTTCATGTCATCTAAGGTGACACCGACAGAGCATGAAAATCCGCCGCCGGGTCTACCGGCGAGCGACTTATGGGGCATTGTAAATTGGTGAAATTTAAGCGCTCGCTCCCAGCACTCCGGTTGAACTCGCCCTAGGACTCGTCGCAGACGGTAGCCGACCGCCTCCTACGCTGCATCCATGCATCGGAGTCGGCTACTTCGGCATCCATGCCTCAGTTCGGCTGCCGTTAGCTGCTCCTTCGTCAAGGGCGAGTAACAACCTTCCGTAGGTCGCTCGCTTACTTAAATTTCACCTGTTACGAGGTTACGGCTTCGTTGTCCTGTCCGGCCTGGAATCAGGAGTCGAGAGCGGCAGACCCGGCGGATGATCCTGATGTATTTTTAGGGCTGACGTGTCTTTTTATTTTTAGAGGGAGAAAATTATGTCTGATAAGGAAAAACTCGTCCGGGACGTGGGGATCATCACCGTTGCCATGATCCTCTCCCGGATCCTCGGTTACGTACGGGATGCGCTGATCTATTTCCAGTTCGGGCAGAACAGGGTTACCGACATTTACAACGCCGCCTTTTCCATTCCCGATTTCCTCTACATGATCCTGGTCGGAGGGGCCTTGAGTTCGGCCTTCATCCCCGTTTTCGGCGGGTACCTGGCCACCAACCGGGAGGAAGAGGGATGGTATGTGGCCAGCAGCCTGACCAGTTTATTGATGCTGCTGCTCGTCTTTGCCATCGGCCTGGGGATGATCTTCACCACCCCACTGGTGCGGCTGCTCGTTCCGGGTTTTGACGCCGGCGAGATCGCCTTTACCGCCCGCCTGACGCGGATCATGTTTATCCAAACCTTCTTCATGGGCTTGAGCGGGCTGACCATCGGGATCTTGAACTCTTACAAGCACTTTAACTCGCCGGCCCTGGGCTCGATCCTCTACAACCTGGCCATTGTGGTGGTGGGAGGGGTGTTCGGCCCGCACCTGGGAATCACGGCATTCTCGCTGGGAGTGGTGGCGGGAGCCGTCCTGAATTTTGTGGTGCAGGTTCCTCCTCTCCTGCGCATCGGCCTGCGCTATCGTCCGGTTTTAGACATCCGGCACCCCGGCATCAGGCAGATCGGGACGCTCGTGTTCCCCGTCCTGATCGGTCTTTCGGTTGCCAATTTCAACCTGTTTGTCAGCCAGAACCTGGCCTCGGCCCTTCCGGGCGGCCAGCTTGCGGCGCTCCGCACCGCCCAGCGGCTGATGCAGATACCGCTGGGAATCTTTGCGGTTGCCATAGGAACGGCCATTTTCCCCACCCTGACGGAGCAGGCCGCCCGGGGCGAGTGGCAGCCGTTCCGGCGCACCACCTCCCTCGGGCTCAGGACGACCAATTTCCTGACCATCCCCTGCGCCGTGGGGATGGTAGCCCTGGGGCTGCCCGCTACCAGGCTGTTCTTCCAGATGGGAAGGTTCACGCCGGAGGACACCTGGGCAACGGCGATCGCCCTCATTTATTATTCCTTCGGCATTATCGGCTATTCGGGCGCCCTCGTCCTGACAAGGGTTTATTATGCCCTGAAAGACACCACAACCCCTGTGGTGGTAGGTATCGGGACGGTTTTTCTCAACCTGATCCTGAACCTGCTGCTGGTCAGGCCCTTGGGGCATCGCGGCCTGGCCCTGGCCTACTCCATCGTGGGGGTGGTGAACATGCTCGCCCTGCTCCTGATCCTGAGGTTGAAGATCGGGTACATCGACGGCAGGAGGATCATCCTCTCGGGGATGGGGGCGGGCTTTGCCTCCCTGATTATGGGAGGAGCCGCCTATCTGGTGGTAGCCAGGCTGCAGGCACTGCTGGGCATTGCTTCGAAGATCGCCCAACTGGAAGCGGTGGGCGCCGCCACCGCCGTGGGGGTTGCCGTCTACCTGGTGCTTGCCTACCTCCTGAGGCTGGAAGAGTTCAGGATGGTGGTGGATATGTTCGGGAGGCGCCTGGGGCTGAAAAGAGGGCGGGCCGTTTAGCTGCTGCATCCCTGCGGTTTAATGGTGCCGAAGGCCGGTGCCTTCATCCTCGAAATGGCGCCTCCTTGGCGGTATGAGGGTTCTAAGTTAAAATAATTTAGGGATTTTGTTTTGCCGATCACCTGAAGGTGGCAATAGATTTATGGAACAGGAACGGATCAGGAACTTTTGCATCATAGCCCATATCGATCACGGGAAATCGACCCTGGCGGACCGCTTTCTCGAGGTTACCGGTGCGGTTGATCCGAGGCAGATGGTGGACCAACTCCTCGACCAGATGGACCTCGAAAGGGAGCGGGGGATCACCATCAAGCTGCAGCCTGTGCGGATGCTTTACCGCGCCCGCGACGGCAGGGAATACCTCCTGAACCTGATCGATACCCCGGGACACGTGGATTTCAGCTACGAGGTATCCAGGAGCCTTGCCGCCTGTGAGGGCGCCATCCTCGTGGTGGACGCCAGCCAGGGGGTGGAGGCCCAGACCATAGCCAATGCCTATCTGGCCATCGATGCCGGCCTGGAGATCATCCCGGTCATCAACAAGATCGACCTTCCGGTTGCCGAGCCGGACCGGGTTGCCCGGGAGATCGAGGAGGTGCTGGGCCTGGAGGTCGACAACAGCCTGCGTGTCTCTGCCAAGGACGGCACCGGGGTGGTGGACGTGCTGGAAGCCCTGATCGCCCGGGTGCCGCCTCCCCGGGGTAACGCCTCAGCCCCACTGCAGGCCCTGATCTTCGATTCTCACTTTGATTCCTATAAAGGGGCGATTTCCTACGTTCGGATCTTTCAGGGGAAGGTGCGGCGGGGGATGAGGATCCAGATGATGTCCACCGGTAAGGTCTTCGAGGTGGGCGAGGTTGGGGTCTTCACCCCTGCCATGAAACCGGTGGAGGAACTCGGCCCCGGCGAGGTCGGCTACCTGGCCGCCGGGATCAAGAATGTTGAGGATACCAGGGTGGGGGATACCATCACCTCCGCCGACAGCCCGGCGGGCGAACCGCTGCCCGGCTACCGCAAGGTGCTGCCTGTGGTGTTCTGCGGAATGTACCCGGTGGAACCGGGTGAGTACGACAGTCTGAGAAGCGCCCTGGGAAAGCTCAAGCTGAACGACGCCGCCTTCCAGTACGAACCGGAGACCTCTGCCGCCCTGGGCTTCGGCTTCCGCTGCGGTTTTCTCGGCCTGCTCCACATGGAGATCGTCCAGGAGAGGCTGGAACGCGAGTACGGGCTGGACCTGATCACCACCGCCCCGAACGTCATCTACAGGATCACAAAGAGGAACGGCGATGTCGTGGAGGTGGACAATCCGGCCAACTGGCCCGACACCGGCGAGGTGGCGATGGTGGAGGAGCCCTACGTCCGGGCTACGGTGATCACCCCGGCGGATTACATCGGAACCGTCATGGAGCTGATGCGGGAGCGGCGGGGCGAGTACAGGGATATGAGCTACCTCTCGCCGCAGCGGGTCCAGATCGTCTACGATCTTCCCCTGTCCGAGATCATCTTCGATTTCTTCAGCCGGCTGAAGTCCTGCACCAGGGGCTATGCCTCCCTGGATTATGAGATCACCGGCTTCCGGCCTTCGGATCTGGTAAAGCTCGACTGCATGGTTCACGGCGAGGTGGTGGACGCCCTGTCCGTGATCGTTCACAGGGACCAGGCAATGGCGAGGGCGCGCCAGCTTGTGGAAAAGCTGCGCGGCCTGATCCCCAGGCAGCTGTTCGATGTGCCCATCCAGGCGGCGGTGGGCAGCAGGGTGATCGCCCGGGAAACGGTCAAGGCCCTGCGGAAGAACGTCCTGGAGAAGTGCTACGGGGGGGACGTCACCCGCAAGCGGAAGCTGCTGGAAAAGCAGAAGGAAGGCAAGCGCCGTATGAAGCAGGTCGGCAGGGTGGAGATACCCCAGGAGGCCTTCCTGGCGGTGCTCCGGGTCGATGATGAGAAGTAGGGGAGAGCCGGTGGCGGGGCTCGCCCTCTACCTGCATATACCCTTCTGTGCGCGAAAATGCCGCTACTGTGCCTTTGTCTCGCACCCCCTTGCTGGCGGCGGTGCCGGCAAAGCCCTTGTGCGGGATTACCTGCGGGCGCTCCGCCGGGAGATCAACACTGCCGCCTCCCTGGCCGGGAGGCGGGTTCTCGCAAGCATCTACTTCGGCGGGGGGACGCCGACACTCCTGGACCCGTCCGACCTGGTTTCCCTCTTGGAGATGATAAGGGAGCACTTCGACTGGAGTGATGAGATAGAGATCACCGTGGAGGCCAATCCCGGCACCGTTTCCGCCGATGGGCTGCGGCTGCTCCGGGATGCCGGTGTGAACCGGCTCTCCATCGGCGCCCAGTCCTTTAACCAGGAGGAATTGGAACTGCTCGGCAGGATCCACGGCGCTGCCGAAATTTACTCGGCTTTTTACGCTGCCCGGGAGGCGGGTTTCGACAACCTCAGCCTGGATCTCATCTACGGCATCCCCGGGCAGACTCCGGCCGGCTGGCGCGCCGTTCTGGAAGAGGCCGTCGCACTGCACCCCGAGCACCTTTCGGTGTACGGCCTGTCCCTCGAGGAGGGCACCCCGCTGGCGGAGGAGGTTGCCGGGGGAAGGCTGCAAGCCTGCCCGGAAGAGACCCAGGTGGCCATGTGGGAGATTACGGGGAGTTTTCTTAAAGGGGCGGGGTACGAGAGGTACGAGATCGCCAACTTTGCCCTTCCCGGCCGGCAGTGCCGGCATAACCTGACCTACTGGCTGAACAGGCCCTACCTGGGCATCGGCGCGGCCGCCCACGGTTACTTCAACGGGATTCGCTATGCCAATCACGGCGATCTGAAAAGATACATCGAAGACTCCCTGCGGGGAAGACTGCCCCGGGCCCGGGAGGAGCACCAGACCCCGGAGCAGGAGCGAACCGATACCGTGATCATGGGGCTGCGCCTCACCCGGGGACTTTCCCGTTCGGCCTTTCGCCGCAGGTTCGGCTATCCCTTCGAAGATGTTTTCGGGGAGCAGCTTGCCGTCCTGGAGCAGGAAGGGCTCATGGGAGAAAATGATGAATTCATCTACCTGACAGAGCGCGGCCGCCTGCTGGCCAATTACGTCCTGGCGCATTTCGTCTGACCGGTCACCGGCAGGTTCGCCGTCCTTTTTGACCCGGCCACCTCTCCGTGAGCCGGGCTCTTTTCTATTGACAAAAAATACAGGCGGTGGTATCTTGGTGCTAGGATTTTAGCACTCGATGAGTAAGAGTGCTAATCAAAAAGGTGGTGGCGCCGATGAAGCTGAATCAGAGAAAACAAAAGGTTCTGGAGGCGGTTGTCGAGGATCACATTGCCACCGCTGAACCTGTCAGTTCCCGAACCATCGCCCGTAAATACAAGCTTGGCGTCAGTCCGGCGACGATCCGGAACGAAATGGCCGATCTCGAGGAAGCCGGCCTGATCGAGCAGCCGCATACCTCGGCAGGGCGCATTCCGTCCCAGAAGGGTTACCGCTACTATGTGGACCGGTTGATGCGGAAGGGTCATCTCACAGATCGGGAGAAGAGCACGATCACCTCCATCTTCGCCCAGCAGGCGCGGGAGCTGGTCGATATCGTCCAGCGGACGATTAAAATAGTATCGCAATACACCGATTACCTTGTCTTCCTGTCCGGTCCCCAACTGGAAAACGCCGCCCTGCATAAGGTTCGCTTCATTTCGCTGGCGCCCGGCAAGGCCATGCTTGTGATCGTATCGGAAAACGGGTGGGTTGAGAACAAGCTGATCGACCTCCCGGTGGCGGTTTCCCAGGAGGAGCTGGAGCAGGTAGAAAGGGTTTTTAACAGCTATTTCCGCGGCCTGACGTTCCCGCAGATCACCCGGGCAATCCTCAAGAGCGTCTACGATGAACTGAGCAGGCAGCGCCTGCTGATCGACCTTGCCCTGGATATCATCGAGTCCGTGCTAAAACAGGAGTCTGAGGATGCCCTCTACCTGGGTGGCACGCGCAATATTTTAAAGCAGCCGGAGTACCGGGACATCCAGCAGGTTCGCAAGCTGCTGGATCTGATCGAGGAGCAGAGCATCCTGCGGACCATCCTGGCCGAAACCCAGAATATAGGAATTACCGTAAGGATCGGAAGAGAAAATAAATTTGACCAGGTGCAGAACTGCAGCGTGGTGACGGCAACCTACACAATGGGTGGAAACACCGTGGGAGCTTTCGGATTGCTGGGCCCCGTGCGGATGAATTACGCCAGGGCAATAGCGCTGGTGGAGTTTATCACCCAAACCCTGTCCAACGCTCTCACGGGATCCGGCTTCTAGTTGTGTGAAATATTTTGCACCAGGCACCGGCGAGGAGGAACGTTTTGAGTAACAGACAGGCACCGGAAGGAAAAGAAGTTGATCAGCGGCTCGCAGCCCTGATCACCAATGCCAACGCGGTTCAGGCTGTAGCCGCTGCGGTGGAGGGCACCATTGGTCCCAAAGGGCTCGACACCATGCTTGTCGACCGGTTTGGGGCCGTTACCATCACCAACGACGGGGTAACCATCCTTGAGGAGATGGAGGCCACCCACCCCGCCGCGAAAATGCTCATCAACACCGCCCGCGCCCAGGAGAACGAGGTGGGAGACGGGACGACCACCACCACCATCCTGGCGGGAAGCCTGGTGAGCGAAGGATTGAACCGTGTGATGAAGGGGGTGCCTGTCGCCCGCCTGCTGGATGGGCTGCAGGTGGGGGTGGAACGCGCCCTGCAGTTTTTAAGGGAGAGAGGGCGGCCGGTTATGGGCTGCGACGATCCCCTGTTATCCCGGGTAGCCCTGGTTGCCGGGCGTGGCCGGACGGACATTGCAGACCTCATTGTGCAGGCCGCCAGGCTGGTCGGCGAGGAAAAGCTCAGGGACCCTGCATTCAAGCTGCGGGACAGCATCATGGCCGTAGAGGGAGCGCCCAACCAGGTTTTTGAAGGGGTGCTGGTAGGGCGCGGCCGTTTGCATAAGATGATGCCTGCCGAACTGCACGATGCAAAGGTTCTGATCATCGACGATGCCTTGTCCCCGGAGGAGCTTGGTGAGGGATCTCTGGCCACCGAAGCCGGATTCAATAAATATCTGGCCCTTCAGGAAGAATTTTATAAGAATCTTGTTAAAATAATAGATCTAGGGGTAAAGCTGGTGCTGGTGGACCGCGGGGTTGACAGCCACGCCGAGGAGGTTCTGGCGGATGCCGGCGTGATGGTTTTGAAGCGGGTTTCCGTGAAGGATTGGCGCAGGGTGGCGGAACACACCGGCGCCTGGCCGATCAAGCGCACCGGGCTGAGAAAGAGCCCGGAGGAACTGCTCAAGTGCCTGGGGAAAGCCAGGCATGTCTGGGAAGACGAGAAACTGGAGCACGTCCGGGTGGAAGGCGGCGGAGGGAAACCCTACGCCGCTGTGCTCGTTGGGGCGGCGACGGCCGAGGTTTTACAGGAGCGGGAAAGGATAGCCCGCGATGCCGCCAGCGCAGTGCAGGCCGCCCTGCAGGGCGGTGTGGTGCCGGGGGGCGGATCGGTGGAGCTTGCGGTGGCCCGGGACCTGGAGGCGGTAAAGTCGGAACTGCGGGGCATGGCCGCTTACGGGGTCGAATGCGTGATGGCCGCTCTGGAACGCCCCTTCATGCAGATCGTCACCAATGCCGGTTTCAATGCCCTGGAAAAGCTCGGGGAGGTCATTACGGCCCAGAGAGAATCCGGAAGGGACTCGATGGGAGTCGACTGCGATACCGGTTTTGTCTGCGACCTTTGGGAGAAGGGGATCATCGATCCCGTGCCGGTAAAGGTTAATGCATTGCAGGCCGCCGGGGAACTGGCCCAGGCCATCTTGCGTATAGATACCATTATCAGGAGGAAAGAGGGAGAAAAAGGCCCTGATTCCGCAAGGAGGGATGAGTTTTGAAAAACGATGTCAGCAGTGATGCCGAACTTAAAGAAGCGGAACAGGATGCGGAACAGGTAGAGGACCGCAGAGAACAGGAAGCGGAGGCGGCACAGGAGCCGGAGCAGGAAACGGACTTGAGGCAGCAGCTGGACGAAATGAAAAAGGAAATGGATCGGATGCGGGACCGCTACCTCCGGCTGGCAGCCGACTTTGACAATTACCGCCGCAGGACACGCCAGGAGATGGAGGAGGTCCGGCGCACCGCCGCGGAGCGGTTGCTGCGCGAGCTGCTCCCGCTGGCGGATAATTTTGAACGGGCAATCGCCGCTGTGCGTTCCGAACTTTCTGATAAGGTCATTACAGGGATCGATATGATCTACAGGCAGCTTCTCAATATACTCGGCCAGGCGGGCGTGGAGCCCATGGAGGCGGTGGGCAAACCGTTCGATCCCGCTTACCACGAAGCCTTCGAAGAGGTGGTTACCGGTGAGTGGCCTGAGGGAACGGTTGCCTCGGAGATCCAGAAAGGCTACCTGCTGGGGGGCAAGGTGCTGCGGCCGGCTCTGGTACGGGTAGCAAAAGGTCCTGAAATAAAAGATCAAGCAGAAGCCGAATGTTTGGATAAGGAGGATGGTAGTAATGAGTAAAGTCATCGGTATCGACCTGGGCACAACCAACTCATGTGTGGCAATAATGGAGGGCGGGCAGGCGACCGTCATACCGAACGCCGAGGGAAGCCGGATCACCCCTTCCGTGGTTGCGTTTACCAAGACGGGTGAGCGCCTCGTCGGGGAACTGGCGAAAAGGCAGGCGGTGACCAACGCCGACCGCACCATCCGTTCCATCAAGCGGAAAATGGGCAGCGACTACCGCGTTAAGATAGATGATAAGGAGTACACCCCGCAGGAAATATCGGCGATGATCCTGCAGAAGCTGAAGGCTGATGCCGAGGCCTACCTGGGAGAAAAGGTGACCCAGGCGGTGATTACCGTGCCTGCCTACTTTACGGACAGCCAGCGGCAGGCAACCAAGGACGCCGGGCGGATCGCCGGCCTGGAGGTGCTGCGAATCATCAACGAGCCGACGGCGGCTGCCCTGGCCTACGGGCTGGATAAGGGCGAGGACCACACGGTTCTGGTGTTTGACCTGGGCGGCGGCACCTTCGATGTCTCCATCCTTGAACTGGGGGATGGGGTTTTCGAGGTCAAGGCCACCAGTGGAAATAACTTTCTCGGCGGAGACGATTTCGACGAGCGCATCATAAACTACTTAGTGTCGGAGTTTAAAAAGGAGACGGGTATCGATCTTTCCAAAGACCGGGTCGCCCTGCAGCGGCTGAAGGATGCCGCGGAGAAGGCGAAGCACGAACTGTCCAGCGTGGCCCAGACCACCATCAGCCTTCCCTACATCACGGCCACCGCAGAGGGCCCGCAGCACCTGGAAATGACTCTGACCAGGGCCAAATTCGAGGAACTGATCCGGGACCTGGTGGAGAAAACCGTTGGGCCCGTCAACCAGGCCCTGTCCGATGCCGGTCTGCAGCCTAAGGATATCGATAAGATCCTTCTGGTAGGCGGTTCCACCCGGGTGCCGCTGGTGCAGGAAACCATCCGCAGGGTCCTGGGCAAAGAGCCTCATAAGGGGATCAACCCGGATGAGGTGGTTGCCCTGGGTGCGGCCATTCAGGGCGGTGTGCTGGCCGGAGAGGTCAAGGACATCGTCCTGCTCGATGTTACGCCGCTGTCCCTTGGAATCGAGACGCTGGGCGGTGTGTTCACCAAGATCATCGAAAGGAACACCACGATTCCCACATCGAAGAGCCAGATCTTTACCACAGCCGCCGACATGCAGACGAGCGTGGACATCCATGTGCTGCAGGGTGAACGGGCAATGGCCGCCGACAACAAGACCCTCGGCCGCTTCCAGCTGGTAGGTATTCCGCCGGCACCCAGGGGAGTGCCGCAGATCGAGGTGAAATTCGACATCGACGTCAACGGGATCGTTCACGTGTCGGCCAAGGACCTGGGCACCGGCAAGGAGCAGCAGATCACCATCACCGCCTCCACCAACCTGACCGAGGCGGAGATTGAGGAAATGGTTAAGAACGCCGAGAAATACGCCGAGGAGGACAGGAAGCGGAAGGAGGAGGCCGAGGTCCGGAACCAGGCGGACAGCATGATCTACCAGGCCGAAAAGACCCTGAACGATCTCGGCGACAAGGTCAGTTCTTCCGATAGGGACCGGGTCAACCAGGCCAAGGAGGAGCTGCGCAAGGCCCTGGAGGGCAGGGATACGGCTGCCATCAAGCAGAAGATCGAAAACCTGACCAAGGTGATCTACGAGATTTCGTCAAGGGTCTACCAGCAGACAGGCGCCCAAAGTGCCGCCGCAGGAGGCGCGGGAGGCGCAGGGAACAACCCGGGCGGCTCCGGGCAAACGGTGGATGCCGATTACAAGGTGGTAGACGACGACCAGAAGTAAAATGTAAGAACCCTGACCTGAAAATACATTCTGGTTTATCCTTGCGCTTGCTCCCGGACTTCAACTCGCCCTAAGACTCGTCGCAGACGGCAGCCGACCGCCTCCTACGCTGCATCCATGCATCGGAGTCGGCTACTTCGGCATCCATGCCTCAGTTCGGCTGCCGTTAGCTGCTCCTCGTCAAGGGCGAGATAACAACATCCGTAGGTCGCTTCGGCTGCAAGGATAACCAGGTTTTAGTCCTCTGATGGTGTCACCGAGGGTGACATGGCTGTCTGGATTGAGTATTATTAGGTAGCAAGCAGGATAGGATTACATAAAAAGGCCTTACGGAAGGTGAGGCGGATGGCCAAAAGGGATTACTACGAGGTGCTGGGCGTAAGCCGGAATGCCACCGAGGACGAGATCAAAAAGGCTTACCGGAAGCTTGCCCGTAAGTACCATCCCGATATGAACCCGGATAATAAAGAAGAGGCCGCGGAGAAGTTCAAGGAGGTCCACGAGGCCTACGAGGTGTTGAGCAACCCGGAGAAGCGGGCCCGCTACGACCAGTTCGGCCACGCTGGCGTGAATGGAGGCGCCGCCGGCGGCCCCGGCTTTGACTTCGGCGGTTTCAGGGACTTCGGCAGCTTCGGGGGCTTCGGGGATCTCTTCGACGTTTTCTTCGGAGAGGGGCCTTTTTCCCAGCAGCGGCGCAGCGGGCCGGAGCGGGGTGCGGATCTTCAGATGAGCATCGACATCAAGTTCGAGGAGGCTGCCTTCGGGGTTGAGCGCAATGTGAAGATCCACCGCTGGGAGGACTGTGAGCAGTGCCACGGCACCGGCGCTGCCCCGGGGACAAAGCCCGTCACCTGCCCGACCTGTGGTGGTACCGGCCAGGTCCGGGTAACCCGGTCCATTGCCTTCGGGCAGTTCCAGACGATCCGGACCTGCGACAGGTGCCACGGGGAGGGAAAAGTCATCGAAGTCCCCTGCAGCGCCTGCCACGGCAAGGGCAAGGTGCGCAGGTTGCGAACTGTGAAGATCAAGGTGCCTGCCGGCGTAGACACCGGTTCTGTCCTCCGCCTCGCCGGGGAGGGAGAGTTGGGAATACGGGGTGGGCCGCCCGGTGACCTCTTTGTGACGATCCGGGTGCAGCCTCACAAGATTTTTAAGCGGCAGGAGGACGATGTTATCTGCGAAATTCCCATCTCCTTCGTGCAGGCCGCCCTGGGAGACGAGATCGAGGTGCCTACGCTGGAGGGTCCGATCAATTTCAAGATCCCGGAGGGAACACAGCCGGGAGCGGTCTTTCACTTAAGGGGCAAGGGAATTCCCCACCTGCAGGGATACGGGCGTGGGGATCAGATCATCAAGGTCAACGTTATGATTCCCACCAGGCTCACCGACAAGCAGAAGGAGCTGCTGCGCAAGTTTGAAGATACCGCCAGGCCGGAGCAGTACCAGTCTCGCAAGGGGTTTTTCGAAAAAATGAGAGACGCCTTTATGGGGTAAGTGCGAATAATGAAGCAGATACTGCCCTGGAAATACGTTTCGGTTTATCCTTGCGCTTGCTCCCAGCACTCCGGTTGAACTCGCCCTAAGACTCGTCGCAGACGGCAGCCGACCGGCTCCTATGACGCCGTCCATGTCGCAGAGTCGCCTAGCTCCCCCGCACTCAATGGCACTTCTCTCTGTAACGAGATAATTAATAACAGCCAGTTCCGAATGAACGTTAATGGGTAGAATTTCCTTTGAGTGCGGGGTCGCTTCGGCTGCCGTTA
>DULK01000018.1 GCA_012840385.1 Syntrophomonadaceae bacterium | reverse complement strand
GAAGCGAGGATGACAGGTCGGGATGCGAGTACAGACACCTCTTGACCTGCGATGGAATAGATTTGAAACGAGGCCAAACGCTGCGTTTGACAGAAGCAGTTCGCAACTTGTTACGCAGCATCCCAGAGCTGTCCCGAAGCGAGCCGTTGTCCTGTCCGGCCTGGAATCGGGAGTCGAGCGGTAGACCGGCGGGTGAACTTGATGTATTTTCAGGGTAGACGATCACGCCGCCTCCGGCGGCACCAACAGAGAAACGAAAAAGCGGTTTATCCTTGCTGGTGCAGCGGAGTCTGGGAGCAAGCGCAAGGATAAACCTGAACATTTTCAGGGTAGTATAGGCAAGGGAAAGAGTTCAGAGCCGTAGAGATGCCTGATTTTGAGGAGGATATGAACTTGCTGGAGAGATATACATTGCCCGAAATGAAAGCCCTTTGGGCGCCGGAGAACCGTTTTCAAAAGTGGCTTGAAGTGGAAATTTTTGCCTGTGAGGCCTGGGCGGAGCTCGGCCGCGTTCCTGCCGCCGCCGTACAGGAGATCAGGGAGCGGGCCCGCTTCGATGTGAAGCGGATCCAGGAGATCGAGGAAGTGGTGCGGCACGATGTGATTGCCTTCGTCAGTTGCGTGGCGGAATCGGTCGGCGATGCAGGCAAGTACCTGCATATGGGACTCACCTCCTACGACGTGGTGGACACCGCCCTGTCCCTGCTGATGCGGGACGCCCTGGATCTGATCATAGCTGCGGTAGACGAACTGCGGGAGGTCCTGGCGGATAAGGCACGGATGTACAAGGACATCCCGATGATGGGGCGCA
Source organism: Syntrophomonadaceae bacterium (assembly GCA_012840385.1). Taxonomy (GTDB): domain Bacteria; phylum Bacillota; class DSM-12270; order Thermacetogeniales; family Thermacetogeniaceae; genus DULK01. The sequence continues at coordinate 9,715 of DULK01000018.1, read as the reverse complement.
CCCATGGCGTGCACGCCGAACCGATCACCCTGGGATTGAAGTTCGCCCTCTGGTACTCCGAAATGAACCGCGCCCGGGAGCGGCTCATGCGGGCGCGGCAGGTGATCGGAGTAGGCCGCCTGTCGGGAGCGGTGGGGACCTACGCCCATGTCGATCCCTATGTTGAGCGCTACGTCTGCCGGAAGCTGGGGCTTATCCCCGCTCAGGTGTCAACACAGGTGCTGCAGCGGGATCGCCACGCCGAGTATTTGGCCGCCCTTGCCGTGACCGCCAGCTCGCTCGAGAAATTCGCCACCGAGATCAGGCACCTGCAGCGCACCGAGGTGCTGGAGTTGGAAGAGGGATTTGCCGTGGGGCAAAAGGGTTCCTCGGCGATGCCTCACAAACGCAATCCCATCACCTGCGAGCGGATCACCGGCCTGGCGCGGGTGGTGCGCGGGAACGCCCTGGCGGCAATGGAGAACGTGGCACTATGGCATGAGCGTGACATCAGCAACTCTTCTGTGGAGCGGATCGTGGTGCCGGACAGCACCACCCTCCTGCACTACATGCTCAAAAAATTTACGGGTGTCCTGCGGGATCTGGTGGTTTATCCTGAACGAATGGAGAAAAACCTGAACAGGACCCACGGCCTGATCTTCAGCCAGCGCCTGCTGCTTGCCCTCGTGGATAAGGGGCTGCGCCGGGAGGATGCCTACGCCCTGGTGCAGGGTCAGGCGCTCCGGAACTGGCCGGAGGGTGATTTCATGAATTCGGTCAAGGCCGATCCGGAGATCGGGCGGTATCTCACCCCTGAGGAGCTCGACTCCCTCTTCGATGTAAGCCACTACCTGAAGCGGGTTGACTACATCTTCTGGCGCGCCGGACTGGGTGCACCCCCGGTGGCAAAATGGGAAGAGGAAATAGACAGGCGGATGGCCCGGGATGTTCCTATGCCCGACAAGGGTGAGCTGCTGTATGAAGGCAAGGCAAAAAAGGTCTACAGGACGTCGGATCCGGAGATCTACTGGATGGAATACAAGGATGAGGCCACGGCCTTTGACGGGCTCAAAAAGGATGTCATCCCTGGGAAGGGAAGACTGAACAACCAGATTTCCGCCCATCTCTTTTCTTTGCTGGAAGTGGCGGGGGTTCCCACCCATTTTGTCAAACTGCTGAGCCCGAACGAAGTGCTGGTTAAGGCGGTCAAGATCATTCCCCTGGAAGTGATCGTTCGGAACATCGCCGCTGGCAGCCTTGCCGGGCGGCTGGGCGTGGAGGAGGGGAAACCCCTGGCGCGGCCGGTGGTGGACTTCTGCTATAAAAGCGACGAACTCCACGACCCCCTGGTTACCGAAGACCAGATCATCGCCCTCGGCATGGCGGAGGAGGAACAGGTAAATGCGCTGCGGGAACTTGCCCTGAAGGTAAACGAGGTGCTGCGGGCCTATCTTGGGGCGAAGAGGCTGGACCTGGTGGATTTCAAGCTGGAATTCGGCCTCCACCGGGGGGAGATCGTTCTCGCCGACGAGATCTCGCCGGACACCTGCCGCCTCTGGGACCGGGAGACGAGGGAGAAGCTGGATAAGGACCGCTTCCGGAGGGACCTGGGCGGTCTCATTCCGGCTTACGAGGAAGTCTGGAAAAGGCTGCAAGGAGGTAAATAACCATTGTTTCAGGCCAGGATCTATGTTACGCTGAAAACGGGAATCCTTGATCCGCAGGGAAAGGCGGTTAAAGACGCACTGGCCACGCTGGGCTACGGAAAGGTGGAAGACGTGCGGGTGGGCAAGTATCTGGTGCTTACCCTGGATTATCCCGACCGGTCCCTGGCGGAGAAAGACGTGAAGGAAATGTGCGATCGGCTGCTGGCCAATCCGGTGATCGAGGATTACACATTCGAACTGCAGGAGGTTGCTAAATGAAGTTTGGAGTGGTTGTGTTTCCGGGCTCCAACTGCGACATGGATTGCTACCATGTAATCGACCGGGTGCTCGGGCACCCCGTTGAGTATATCTGGCACCGGGAACAAAGCCTGGCGGGTTACGACTGCGTCATCCTGCCCGGCGGTTTTTCCTACGGGGATTATTTGCGGACGGGGGCGATTGCCCGCTTTGCTCCCCTGATGGAGGCGGTGTCGACCTTTGCCGCCGCGGGAGGCCTTGTGCTGGGGATCTGCAACGGGTTCCAGATCCTGCTGGAGGCGGGCCTGCTTCCAGGAGCGATGCGGCGCAACGACAGCCTGCAGTTTCGCTGCCACGACGTCTACCTGAGAGTGGAGAATGCGAACACCCCGTTTACCAACCGGTACAGGCCCGGCCAGGTGATCCGGATGCCGATCGCCCACGGGGAGGGGAACTACTATGCCGACCCGAAAACCCTGGCGGAACTGAACCGGGAGCAGAGGGTCATCTTCCGCTACTGCACCGCAGAGGGGGAGATTGCGCCGGAGGCGAACCCCAACGGCTCCCTGGAGAACATCGCCGGGATCTGCAACAGGGAGGGCAACGTCTTGGGTCTCATGCCCCACCCGGAGCGCTGTTCCGAGGAAATCCTGGGGTACGACGACGGGAAGTTCCTGTTTTTATCAATTCTGCACTGGTGGGGGCTCAAGCGGGAACGGGAGGTGGTTGCCCGTGGGTAGCAAGCCGGCCTGGGCCGAAATGGGGCTGACCGCGGAGGAATACTCCCGGATCTGCGATCTGCTGGGGCGGGAACCCAACTATTTAGAAACGGGATTGTTTGCCGTGCTCTGGTCGGAGCACTGTGCCTATAAAAATTCCAAGCCTGTCCTGAGGCTTTTCCCCACCACGGGGCCGCGGGTGATCCAGGGGCCCGGGGAGAACGCCGGAATAGTGGACATCGGGGATGGACAGGCGGTGGTCTTCAAGATGGAGAGCCATAACCATCCCTCGGCGATTGAGCCTTACCAGGGGGCGGCCACAGGGGTGGGGGGGATCGTGCGGGATATTTTCACCATGGGCGCACGCCCCATCGCATCCCTGAATTCCCTGCGTTTCGGCAGCCTCGATAACGCCAGAGTGCGCTACCTCTGCAGCGGTGTTGTGGCCGGAATCGCCGGGTACGGCAACTGCATCGGCATTCCCACGGTGGGCGGGGAGGTTTTCTTCCACCCCAGCTATACCGAAAACCCGCTGGTCAACGCCATGTGCGTCGGCCTGGTGGACCACAAGGATATCAGGCTCGGCCGGGCGGCGGGAGTAGGAAATTTAGTAATGCTGGTAGGCGCCCGGACGGGGCGGGACGGGATCCATGGCTGTACCTTTGCCTCCGAGGAATTGAGCGTGGAGAGCGAACAGCGCCGGCCGGCGGTACAGGTGGGCGATCCCTTTATGGAAAAGCTGCTCATTGAGGCCTGCCTGGAGGTGATCCGGGGGAACTACATTGTCGGAATCCAGGACCTCGGCGCGGCAGGCCTTACCAGTTCCAGCGCCGAAATGGCCGGCCGGGCGGGCACCGGGATTGAACTGGATGTTTCCCTGGTGCCCCGCCGGGAAAAGGGGATGACCCCCTACGAGGTGATGCTTTCCGAGTCGCAGGAGCGGATGCTCCTGGTGTTGGAGCCGGACAAGGAGGAACCGGTCAGGAAGATCTTCGAAAAGTGGGGCCTGGAAGCCGTTGTTATCGGCAGGGTCACCGGGGACGGGATCTACCGGGTGCGGGACGGAGAGACGGTGGTGGCGGAGGTCCCGGTCAAGGCGCTGACCGATGGGGCTCCGGTTTACCACCGCCGGGGGCGGGAACCGGCATATTACCGGGAAAAGAAAATCCAGCCGGTGGACACCGTACCCGTTCCGGAGGATCTGGGCCAGGTGCTCCTTCAGCTCCTGGCCGACCCGAACATTGCCAGCAAGGAGTGGGTTTACCGGCAGTACGACCACATGGTCATGACCAACACCGTGGTCAGGCCGGGAGCGGATGCCGCAGTCCTGCGGGTCAAGGGGACGGGGAAGGGAATTGCCCTGACGACGGACGGGAACTCCCGCTACTGCTACCTGGATCCCTACCGGGGCGGTATGGCGGCGGTGGCCGAAGCGGCCAGGAACCTGTCCTGTGTGGGCGCCGAACCCATCGGCTTAACCGATTGCCTGAATTTCGGGAATCCCGAAAAGCCGGAGATCTTCTGGCAGTTCGAGGAAGCGGTGAAGGGCATGAGCGAGGCCTGCCGTGCTCTGGAGATCCCGGTCGTCAGCGGGAATGTCAGTTTTTACAACGAAACTGAAGGCGAAGCCATCTACCCGACACCTGTGGTGGGGATGGTGGGCCTGCTGCAGGATATCGCCAGGCGCTGTACCCCCGACTTCAAGGATCCCGGTGACAAGATCCTTCTGCTGGGGGGATTTTCCCCCGAGCTGGGGGCCAGCGAGTACCTCGCTCTGGTTCATAAAATCGAGGCGGGACGGGTGCCTGCTGTGGATCTGGATCTGGAAAAGAGAGTTCAGGCCTGCTGCCGTTCCCTGGTGAGGAAAGGCCTGGTCAAATCCGCTCACGACTGCTCCGAAGGGGGGTTGGCCGTTGCCCTGGCGGAGTGCTCTATCAACGGAAATGTTGGAGCACTGCTTGAAGTAGAAATAGAAGGACGGCCGGACACCTTTCTCTTTGGAGAGGTCCATTCGTGCATAGTGATTACCTGTGCACCCCGCCGCCTGGCTCAGGTCGAGGCGGAGGCGCGGGATAAGGGCATCCCCTGTCGCCTGCTGGGCGAGGTCGGGGGTGAGCGGCTGGTCATCAGGGAGCCGGGCGGGCGTGTTTTGATCGATCAGCCGGTTGGGGAGATGAGAAGGGTATGGCAGGAGAGCATTGGGAATTGCTTTTAGAAGGCGACAAACCGAAAGAGGCCTGCGGGGTTTTGGGCATCTACGCTCCAGGGCTTGATGTGGCGCGCCTTGCCTACTTCGGTTTATATGCTCTCCAGCACCGGGGGCAGGAAAGCGCCGGAATAGCCGTCGGGGACGGGAAAAGAATTGCCTGCCGTAAAGGGATGGGGCTCGTAAGCGAGGTTTTTACCGAGGACATCCTCAGGCACCTGAAGGGAAAGGTGGCCGTCGGCCACGTGCGCTACTCCACTACCGGAGAGAGCAGTGCGGAGAACGCCCAGCCCCTGGTGTTCCATTACAGGGATGGTATGATTTCCCTTGGCCATAACGGAAACCTTACCAACTACGCGGAACTCCGGAAGAGGCTGGCCGCAGAGGGGGTTGTATTTCAAACCACCTCCGACAGCGAACTGATCGTCAGCATATTGACCCGGTCATCCGAGGGCGACCTGGCCGAAGGCATTCTGAAAACAATGGGGGAAATCAAGGGGGCCTACTCCCTGGTAATTATGACCGAAAACCGTCTTTACGGCATCCGGGACCCGCATGGTGTGCGTCCGCTGTGCCTGGGCAGGCTTGACCGGGGCTATGTCATTGCCTCCGAATCGGCTGCCCTCGATACCATCGGTGCTGAAATGATCAGGGATGTGGAACCCGGTGAAGTTGTCATCATCGATGAGAACGGGATCACTTCGCTGCGCTGCCATTACCCTTCGCCGCGTTCCCTGTGTGTGTTTGAATTCGTGTATTTCGCCAGGCCTGACAGCGTTATCGACGGGCTGAATGTGCAGAGGGCGCGAACGGCATTGGGACGCCAGCTGGCACAGGAGTATCCGCTGAACGCCGACCTGGTGATCCCTGTCCCGGATTCCGGAACCAGCGCCGCCCTGGCGTATGCAGCGGAAAGGGGGCTCCCTTTCTGCGAGGGTTTGATGAAGAACCGCTACGTCGGACGTACCTTCATCCGTCCGACCCAGGAGATGCGCGATCTCGGGGTGCGCTTGAAGCTCAACCCGATTCGCGAGGTGCTGGCGGGGAAACGGGTGATCATGCTGGATGACTCCATCGTCCGGGGCACCACCTCCAGAAAGATCGTTCAGATGATCAGGGATGCAGGCGCCCGTGAGGTGCACATGCTGGTCAGTTCGCCGCCTATATTATATCCCTGTTACTACGGCATTGATACCTCCCGGCGCGGGGAGCTGATCGCCGCCAGGCATGACCTGGCCGAGATACGTGAATTGATCGGGGCGGACAGTCTGAATTACCTGAGCATTGACGGGCTGCTGGCCGCCATGGCGCCGCTGACCCCGGAAAGCTTCTGCTGTGCGTGCTTCAGCGGCCGTTATCCCATTGAAGTGTCAGGGATAGGGTGATTTTCCTTATGGAACCCAAATGCTCTTCCTATAAAGATGCCGGCGTCGATATCGATGCCGGGAACCGGGCGGTGGAATTGCTGAAAAGGCACACCGCAAGCACCCGGCGGCCCGAGGTCTTGGGCGGGATCGGGGGGTTCTCCGGCCTGTTTGCGCTTGATTTAAAGAAATACCGGGAGCCGGTGCTGGTTTCCGGAACCGACGGTGTCGGGACGAAGCTGAAGATTGCCCAGATGATGGACAAACACGATACGGTGGGGATCGACCTTGTGGCAATGTGTGTGAACGATATCTGCGTGTGCGGGGCGGAGCCCCTTTTTTTCCTGGATTACCTTGCCTGTGGTAAACTTGTTCCTGAACTGGTTGCGGAAATCGTAGGGGGGATTGCCGCCGGCTGCCGGGAGGCGGGATGCGCCCTGATCGGAGGGGAAACCGCCGAGATGCCCGGTTTTTACCGTGAAGGGGAATACGACCTTGCCGGTTTTGCGGTGGGTGTCGTGGATCGGCAGCGGATCTGGGACGGCGGCGCTGTGGAGGTGGGGGACGCCCTGCTCGGCCTTCCCTCGACCGGAGTGCACAGCAACGGCTATTCCCTGGTGCGCCGCGTTCTTCTGGAACGGTGCGGCTACAGGGTCGATACGGTCATACCCGATCTCGGAAGCACCTTGGGAGAGGAGCTTTTAAAACCCACCAGGATCTATGCAAAAACCGTCCTGATGTTGAGAGAAAGGTTTGGTGCAGGCGGTGCCGTCAGGGCTGCTGCTCACATAACCGGTGGCGGTCTGACCGAAAACATTCCAAGAGTGCTCCCCTCGGGCTGCGGAGTGATTATCCGCCGGGAAAGCTGGCCGGTTCCTGCCATCTTTGAGGTGATCAGAAGCCGCGGGGAAATCGAGTTGGACGAGATGTACCGGGTATTCAATATGGGGATCGGGTTTGTCTTGATTGTCGAACAGGAAGCTGCCGGAGAGGTACTGCAGGCTTTGCAGGAGGTGGGAGAGACGGCCTACCTGATCGGAGAAGTTTGCCCGGGCTCCGGTGTTGCTTATAAATAGAAACTGAAGGGTGGAAGGAAAGGCGTGCGTCCTCTGAACATTGCCGTACTTGCTTCGGGCCGGGGGACAAACCTCCAGGCGATCATTGACTCCATAGAGGCGGGTGCACTCGATGCAAAAGTGGTAGCCGTATTGAGTGACCGCCCCGACCCCTTGGCTTTCAGGCGGGCGCGGGAGCACGGCATACCCGTTCTTTTTGTTGATCCGGCCGGTTATCGGAGCCGTGAGGCGTATGACGCCGCCCTGGTGGAGGCGCTCTCCGCCTTTCGGCCGGATGCAGTGGCACTGGCAGGTTTCATGAGGATTGTGACTCCGGTATTGCTGGAGGCATTTCCCCGGCGGGTGGTTAACATTCATCCCGCCCTCCTGCCCGCTTTTCCCGGCCTCAACGCCCAGGCCCAGGCGGTTGCCTATGGGGTGCGGTACAGCGGGTGCACCGTTCACTTTGTGGACGAGGGAATGGATACCGGGCCGGTAATTCTCCAGTCGGTGGTTCCCGTTTATCAAGATGATACGCCGGAAACCCTTGCGGAGCGCATCCTGGCCAAGGAACATAAAACGTATCCGGCCGCCCTGCAGCTGCTGGCCGAAGGAAGGCTGCAGATCCGGGGCAGGCGGGTTGTAATCGACTGGGATGGAAGGGTTCCCCGTAAGCCGCGGGACTGCGTCCTGGAGTGGCAGAAAATTAAAGACATACAGGAGGATCGATGCAATGAGTGAAACTAGCAAAAGGGCAATCATCAGTGTCTCAGATAAAGAAGGGGTCGTGGAATTTGCAGAGGCCCTGGTGGAGCTCGGCTATGACATTATTTCCACGGGGGGGACGGCAGGTGTCCTGGATAGGGCCGGAGTTAAGGTGGAACGGGTCGAACACCTGACTGGATTTCCCGAGATCCTGGGGGGAAGAGTTAAGACACTGCACCCGAAAGTTCACGCAGGGATTCTGGCCCGGGACCTGCCCGAAGACCGGGAGCAGTTGAAGCGGCTCGACATCAAGCCGATCTCCCTCGTGGCGGTCAACCTCTATCCCTTCCGGGAAACCGTTGCCCGGCCCGGGGTGACCCTGGCCGAGGCCATTGAAAATATTGATATAGGGGGTCCGGCTCTTGTCAGGGCCGCCGCCAAAAATTACACCAGGGTAACGGTGGTGGTAAACCCCAACCGGTACCGGCAGATTATTCAGGAGCTTAGGGAAAAGGGCGAAATCACCCTGGCGAGCCGGTTCAGCCTGGCCCGGGAAGCCTTCTGGCACACCGCGGTCTACGATTCTGCGATAGCCAGTTATCTTTATGGCATCGATCTTCCGGAGGATCGGCCCGATGTGGCACAGCAGGCCGGTGTGCAGAAGTTTCCTTCCCGCTTGCTGCTGCCTCTTGTCAAGCTGGCAGATCTCCGTTACGGAGAAAACCCGCACCAGCAGGCTGCATTTTACCGGGAGGATACGGTATATCACTACGGGGTTGCCGGTGCCCGGCAGTTTCAGGGCAAGGAGCTTTCCTTTAACAACATCCTTGACCTCGATGCCGCCCTGCGGGTTGTTTCCGAGTTTGAGGTCCCTGCTGCGGTGGTGATCAAGCATAATACCCCCTCCGGGGTGGCCTGTGCTCCGAACCTCGTAGATGCCTTCAGGCAGGCGCGCCAGGCCGACCCGGTTGCCGCCTATGGCGGGATTGTCGGTTTGAACAGGACGGTGGACAGGGATACGGCAGAGGCCTTGACCGAAACCTTTTTTGAGGCGGTTATCGCACCGGCATACAGCAAAGAAGCCCTTAGCGTACTGAGCGGCAAGAAAAATCTTCGGGTTCTGTCTACCGGTGAGTTTGCCGACCTGCGGAAGGAGCTGGATGTTAAAAGGGTCAGCGGTGGTTTCCTGATCCAGGACGCTGATCAGGCAGACTCTAATTTCGAAAGGTTGCGTGGTGAAGGAAAGGTTGTCACCAGGAGGGCGCCGTCGGATGCCGAATGGGAGGACCTTTTCTTCGGGTGGATTGTGGTCAAGCATGTGTTCTCTAACGGGATCGTCCTCGCCCGGGAAAGGAAAACGGTGGGAATCGGAGGGGGTCAGGTGAGCCGGGTGGATGCCGCCCGGATTGCCCTTGAAAAAGCCGGTGAGAAGGCCAGGGGTTCGGTTCTTGCCTCCGACGGGTTTTTACCCTTCCCCGACACCATCGAGAAGGCGGCGGAGTGCGGCGTAACGGCCGTGATCCAGCCCGGGGGATCGATCCGGGACGAAGAGGTGATCGCCGCCGCCGACAAGGCGGGAATGGCGATGGTTTTCACCGGCCGGCGTCACTTCAAGCACTAGCAGAAGCAGTAGTTCAGGCCTTGTAAATTTGGTGAAATTTAAACGCTCGCTCCCGGACTCCGGTTGAACTCGCCCTGGGACTCGTCGCAGACGGCAGCCGACCGCCTCCTACGCTGCATCCATGCAGCGGAGTCGGCTACTTCGGCATCCATGCCTCAGTTC